>JBBQZD010000030.1:0-17485 GCA_038208045.1 Gemmatimonadales bacterium
CACCCACTGGCGCCTGACCGCCGATGCCGGCGGCCGCGGCACCTTCGATGTGCTCTTTCCGCCAGATCCCGATCTGGCACCCCGTCTTCACGCGGCGATCAGCAGGCTGTCCCCCGCGCCGTGAGAAGTCCACGGTCCCCGAACCGGCCGTCAGCGCTGACGGCACAATCGTACCCTCCTGGAGGCAATGCCCATATGCACGTCCGTTCCTTCGCACCGTTCGCCGCCGCGCTGCTCGTCGCCCTGCCGGCGACCGCTCGCGCCACCGACGGCCACTTCCTGCACGGCGTTGGCGCCGTGAACTCCGCACTCGGCGGCGCCGCCGTGGCGTCGAACACGAGCCTCCTCGGCTCGTTCTTCGTCAATCCCGCCGGACTCGCCGCCTACTCGGGCACCAACGTCGAGATGGGCTTCGAGCTCATGAAGCCCGACCGTACCATCACCTCGTCGTATGGCCCGATGAGCGGCTCGACCACCAGCACCAGCGAGTTCACGCCCATTCCCGCGTTCGGCTTCACGACCCAGCTGAACGACCACGTGGTCGTCGGCCTCGCCGGCATCGGCATCGGCGGCTTCGGCGTGAACTACGCCGCGGATCCGAGAAACCCCATCCTCATGCCCAAGCCCAACGGCTTCGGCCAGGTCTATTCGAACTTCGGCTTGATGAAGATCATCCCCGCCATCGCATGGAAGGCGACGGACAAGCTGCGCCTCGGCGTGGCGGTCAACATCGACTGGGCCTCGCTGGCCGTGAACCCGATGCCGACGGCGGCCCCGGCCGCCGATCCGGGACCGGACGGCACGCCGTACACCGCCGATGACCGCGCCTTCTATTCCAGCGCGGCCGCGGCCGACGGCGCCTTTGGCTTTGGCCTGCAGGCCGGCTTCCAGTACCAGGCCTCCGAGCAGTTGGCGATCGGCGCCTCGTACACGTCGGCGCAGATGTTCCAGGACTTCGAGTACAAGGCCGTGTACGAGAACCCGAACCTGCCGTCGTTCAACACGGCGCGCACCTTCTCGTTCCGCATGGACGCGCCGGCCATCTACGCCGCCGGCTTCGGCTGGACGCCCACGAGCAAGCTGCAGACGGCCGTGGACGTGAAGTACTTCACGTACAAGAGCACGAAGGGCTTCGACAAGGTCGGCTTCAACGCCGACGGCTCGGTGAAGGGCTTCGGCTGGGACAACATCATGGTCGTGGCGGCCGGCGCGCAGTATGCCGCGTCCGACAAGGTCACACTGCGCGGCGGGTACAACTACTCGGGCAACCCGATTCCCGACGCCTACTCGATGTACAACCTGCCGGCTCCGGCCATCGTGCAGCACCACATCACCGCCGGTCTGGGCTTCAAGGTGCGCGACGGCGTCGAGATCAACATCGCCGGCTACACGGCGCTCGAGAATTCCATCTCGGGCCCGATGCTGCGTCCCGCCGCCATTCCGGGCACGACCGTGAAGAGCACGATGTCCGAAAAGTCCATGCTCGTTGGCTTCTCCTTCACGCCGACGAAGAAGTAGCGGCCCCACCCTCCTGCGCGAAGCCCCCGGCGAGTTCGTTCGCCGGGGGCTTCGTGTGTCCTGCGCCCCGTGGGCTCAGGCCTTCTTCACGTCCGTCGGCAGGAGGTACACGATGCCGAGGAACAGCGCTCCCAACCCGATGGCGACGCCCACCGCCGGCAGGTGCAGCACGTCGGCCAGCGTGATCTTGCCGTAGTCGGCCAGTTTGTTCAGCGGCGCGATGAAGCGCTCGAAGACCAGCGCGAACAGCAGCGCGCCAAACACGCCGCCGCCAATGGCCCACAGCGCATCCTTGCGCCCCTCGCCCGCGCCCACGACGCACGTGCCGGGACAGTAGCCGCCCAGTCCGAAGCCGACGCCGAACACCAGCCCGCCGACCAGCACGCCGACGACGTATGTCGGCTTGATGTCGAGGTGCATCGGCATGACGAGGTTCATCAGGTAGACCAGGATGGCGCCCACCCCGATGGTGACGGCCATGAACTTGATGATTGACAGGTTCTCGAGGCGCAGGTTGCGCGCGATCATCATCGGGCTGGAGGCGCGGACGCGCTGGATGAGCACGCCCATCGCGACGCCGACGATCAATGCGTAGATGGCAGCCATGGCTAGCGCCCTCCCTTGTGCAGCATCTTGGCGGTCAGGATGCCGGTGGCGAAGACGCCGGCGGCGAAGATCAGGCCGCTGATGGACAGCTGCGTGATGCCGGAGATGATGTGGCCGCTGGTGCAGCCGCCGGCAATGCGCGCGCCGAAGACGATCAGGACGCCGCCAAGGAAGGCGTCCAGGTTGCGCCGGCCCTTGCTCTTCTCACCCGTGTGGATGTACTCCGTCGCCGCGGCCTTCGTCTGCTGCCCGATGCGGGAGGCGAGAAAGCCGCCGATGAGCAGGCCGAATACGAGGAAGGTCTCGGGCTTGAGGAACGAGCCCATCTTCTCGAGGTACGGGTTGGCCAGGGCGTACGCCGGGTCGACGCGGCGCAGGATGGCGCCGATGAACCGCGGGTAGGTGCCCGAGACCCCGATAGGACCCCACGCGAGGATGCTCAGCGCGCTGACGACGCCGAAGATGCCGCCCAGGACAGCCCATCCGGGCGCCTTGGACGATGCGTCGACGGCAAGCGGGGGGGCGTGCGATGCGGGTGCAGTCATATGGTTCCTCCTCCGGGTGGAAACGACGCGGCGGCGGGGGCCGCCGGCGCCTGCTACTTCACTTCGTGTCCGCCGCGCCGGTTGTCAACCACGAACTTGGCGGCGTACGGCATCTTCACCTGCGTCAGGGACGCCGCGTCGAGGGTCGCGTCCATGGGGATCACGTCATTGCGCGCCAGCAGGAACGCGGTGAGCGCATACACTTCGTCGTTCGTGAGCGAGCCGGGCTGCAACAGCGGCATGGCGCGCCGCACGTAGTCGTACACCGTGGTCGCGTAGGGCCAATAGTTGCCGATGGTCCGGGTCAGCTTGAAGTCGCTGGCGAACTGGAAGCCCTCGGCTTTTTTGTCGCGCCCGATGAGCGCCGGGAAGGCGGGGGGCATGCCCGCCCCCGTGGGTCCGTGGCACATCTGGCACTTCTGCTGGTAGAGCGCGGCGCCCTGCGCCACGGAGCCGGAGCCGGCCGGAAGACCCTCGCCGTCCGGAGCGACGTCAATGTCGCGCGCGGCGACTTCCGCCGGCGTGGCGGCCCGCCCGAGTCCGTAGTGTCGCACCGGCTCGGCCGTCGCGGCGGCGTCGGAGGCCGGCACGGCGGCGCCATCGCATCCGGCAATCACGCCCAGCGCGCCCAGCGCCAGCGCGACCATCAGCGGGCGGCGCATCATGTCTCCCCCACGTAGGTCACGTGTCCGTCGGCCGCCACCTTCCACGCGTTGATCGGATTGAAATGGAAATCGGTGCCGATGCCGCGCACCGTCAGCAGTTCGGTGCGCGTGGGCTGCACGTAGCCGGTGTCGTCGGTGGCGCGGCTCATCAGCACGGCCTCACGCCCGTCCCAGGCCCACAGGTGCGTAAAGCGCACGTGCGCCTTGGACAGCGACGGGTCCTGCAGCGTGGCATGCGCCCACGTCTTGCCGCCATTCGTGCTCACGTCGACCTTCACGATCTTCCCGCGACCAGTCCAGGCGAGTCCGGTGATCGGCCACCACCCCTTGGTCAGCACCTGGGGATGCGCGGGCGCCGTGATGATGGACTTGGCGTCCATGTCGAAACTGAACTGGCGCGCCGTGCCGTCGGGCAGTGGGTCGGTGTACTTGCTCGTCTCCCAGCGGGTCATCCACGGCCGCATGCCCACCTCGAGGCGCCGCAGCCACTTCACGCTCGCGTTTCCTTCCCAGCCGGGCAGGAGCAGCCGCAGCGGGAAGCCCTGCTCGGGCCGCAGCGGCTCGCCGTTCTGCCCCCAGACGACCAGCGCGTCGCTCCACGCCTTCTCCATCGGAATGCTGCGGGTCAGCACGCAGGCGTCGCCGCCCTCGGCGAGGAACCACGTGGCCGTCTTTTTCGCCCCCGCCTCCTCGAGCAGCACCTTGAGCGGCACGCCCGTCCACTCGGAGTTGCTGACGAGGCCCGCCACCTTCTGCGGTGTCATCTCCGGCTTCGGATCGCGAAAGGCGCCACGTCCGTTGCCGGAGCATTCGATGAAGTACGGGCGCGTCACCTGGGGAAAGCGGCGGATCTCGTCGACACTCAGCATCAGCGGCGTGTCGACGAGGCCGTGAATGAGCAGCGTGTGCCGCGCGGGATCAATGCTCGGAATGCCGGCGTGGTGGCGCTCGAAGTGCAGGTCGGACGGCGTGATGGTGCCCGTGAGGTCCTGCAAGGGCGACAGCGAGTTGCCGACCGTCTCGCCCGTCGGCGTGCGCGACGGCTTGAAGAACGGCGTGCGCGCGCCCACCGCGCTCGTCGGCGCACCCGGCAGCTTGGTGGGGTCGTCGGGCACCACGGGTGTAGCGGCCGGCGCCGCGGCCGCCTTGGCGGCTCCCTGTCCGCCGGCGGCCAGCGGGAGGGCGGCCACCGCGGCAACGCCCAGCGCGCCCGCCGCGCCCGAGAGCATCTCCCGGCGCGACATCGCGTCGGCCTGCCGGGTGCCTTGGCGCAGTTCGTCGGTCACGATCGTCCCCTAGTTTCCGCGGCGCCCGGCCGGCGCCGGATTCGGGACGAGCGCGCCCTGCGCGTTGGCGCGCGGCAGCAGATGCGCCGGCGGACGATAGGCCTGGTGCCCCTTGGTGTCGTACGGCACGTCGTTGGGCGTGCCCCCCATCGGAAAGTCGAGTTCCTTGCCGGGCGAGTCGGGGCGAGGATGCGCATTGATGAACGAGGCCACGTCGAACGCCTGCTGCGGCGTGAGCGAACCCGGCTTGGACTGCGGCATGTTGTGCCAGATGAAGCTCGCCGCACGCTCCTCGCGCGCCATCGACGCGCCGATGCTGTACGACTTGGCCCCCCACAGTGGCGGAATCGGGCCGTTGCCTGCCCCGTCCGGACCGTGGCAGGTGATGCAGAGCTGCTGCTCGTACACGACGCGGCCGGCGGTGGTGTCGCCCACCAGCGTGTCCTTCATCGCGATGATGCCGTCGGCGCCGGCGATCTTCGTGCCGACCGGCACGTCATGCGAAATGAAGTAGAGGTACGCGAGGATGTCGGTCATCTCGCGGCTGCCCACCGGAATGGCGTTGCCGGCGAGCGAGCGGGTGAAGCAGTAGTTCACGCGGTCGGCGAGCGCGATGACGGCCCCCGAACGCCCCATGTACTTGGGGAACCGCGCATGCGCGCCCGTGAGGGGGGCGGCCGTCGCCTTGAGCCCGTCGTTCTGGTGGCAGCTGGTGCAGCGGAGCCCGCTGGTCGAAAACGCCGGCAGCGACTCGGGCGTGAAGCGCAGCAGGTAGAGCCCACGGCGGATGGAGGCGCCGAGTGAGTCGCCGGGAATGTCCTTTTCGAGCGGCGGCGTCCACGCCGCCTCGTCGAAGTGCACCGCGACCACCGCCTTGGGCGGTTCCTCGGTGCGCGTGCTGCACCCGGCGGCGACAATTGCCGCGCACGCGACGACGACCGTGGCGGACCTGAGCACTCGTGTCATCGGTGGGTCTCCTGCGGCGGCAAGGTTTCTCTGCAAGCACATACAGTAATATGGTCGGTACACGTCCACAACTGGAACCTACGACAGCCGCAGGATGCGCACGAGCGTGAGGCTGAGCCCCAACATCATTAGAAGGGACACCGACACGGTCGCACCGACCCGCACGCCGACCCGGCGCACCGACTGCAGGTCCACCGCCAGTCCCAGCCCGGCCATGGCGACCACCGTCAGGGCACGCGCCACGTCGCGCACGGCGTCGCCCGACGACGCCGGGATCACCCCCGTGGTGCGCAGGGTTGCCGCCACGGCGAAGCCGATGATGTACCACGGCACCACCTTGTACCAGCGGAGCCGCGCCGCATGGTGCTCCATGAGCGAGAGCCCGAGCACGACCGGTCCCAGCAGCAGCACCCGCATGAGCTTGACGAGCGTCGCCGTCTGGCCCGCGACGACGCTCACGGGGTACGCGGCGGCAATCACCTGCGGCACCGCGTACACCGTCAGGCCCGCCACCACCCCGTACTGGTAATCGCTGAGCCCGAGCAGGGGAATGAGCTGCGGCAGTCCCACGATCACCAGCACGCCGAGGACGGCGGTGAAGGCGATCGCCGAGGCGACCTCGTCGCGGCGCGCGCCGATCACGGGCGCCGCCGCGCTGATGGCGGAGTTGCCGCAGATGGCGTTGCCGACCGCCACGAGCAGGGCGTGCGAACGGGGCAGGCCGAACCATCGCCCTACCAGCGTGCCCACCACCAGCGTGATGGCGACGATGGCGACCACGCCCGCGAGGATGGCGGGCCCGGCCGCAAGCAGTGCCCGCAAGTCGGCGCCGGCGCCGAGCAGGACGATGGACAGTTCAAGCAACAGGCCCGACGCCACCGCGGCGCCCGGCTCGATGCGCTCCGGCGCGCGTACGAACGCCGCCCGCACGAGCGTCCCAATGATGATGGCGAGGACAATCGCCTCCAGCACCGCGCGCCCTTCCCACGCCACCAGCACGCGCTCGCCCGCAAAGGCCAGCAGCGACACCACGACGGCGAGCGCGAGCCCTGGGACGCGCGAGGCCAACGCCCGCCGGTTATCGAGGACGGTCAATCGCTAGCGACTCCAGGGTGGCACGACGCCATTGGACCGCGCGTACGCAATCGCCTGGCCGAGATGTTCGTGCAGGTGGGTGACCGTGAGGACCATCGCGCGCTGCCGGGTCCAGTCCTGTCCGAAGAACTTGACCGTCTCGCCGACGTTCTGGTCGGTCGTGAGGGCCATCGCCTGGTGCAGGTGCGTGAACGACGCCTCGAGTTCGGCGACGATCTGGTCCTTGCCGAGCGTGCGGGCCTCGAACGCGGCGCCTGTCTTGAAGTCGCTCGTGATGCCGGTCGCCGCCGGTGCGGGCATGCCCATCATCGTGGGAATCAGGTAGTTGTCCGATGCGACGTGCGTGAAGACCTCGCCGACCGAGCGCACGCCGGCGGCGGGCCGCCAGCGGAACGTGCTCTCTGGCATCGCCTTGGCCAGGTCCACCAGCTTCTTCTGCACTTCGTTGACGTCGCGGTGCATCTCGCCCATGAAACCCTGGGCGGGCAACGCGGCCAGTGGCGCGAGAACGGCAAGCGACAGGCCCAGCGCAAACGTGCGGACACGCATCGGAGTACCCTCGGGAGATTGGGAGGCAGGGACGATGCAAGATCGGCGGGCGCGGACGTGCGGACAAGGGCGCCGCCGGATGCGCGGCCGGGCGCGCGGCAGGATGCGCCGCCGGATGCGCCGCCGGATGCGCCTACGCCCCGATCAGCTCCGGCGCGCGCGCGCGCCACTGCTCGATCCAGGCCGGCAGGTCCGCCGGCGGCATCGGCTTGGCAATGAAGTACCCCTGCGCCACGTCGCACCCGATCGTGCGCAACAGGTCCCAGTCGTCGCGGTCCTCGACGCCCTCGGCCACCGACCGCAGGCCCAACTGCCGGGCCATCGACAGCGAGGCCTCGAGAATGCCGCGCGCCGACGGGCTCGCTCCCGCGCCGTGCACGAAGCTGCGGTCCACCTTGAGCTCATCGAACGGGATGTCGCGCAGCTGCGCCAGTGACGAGTGCCCCGTGCCGAAATCGTCAATGGACAGGCCAATGTGCTTGAGCCGCAGGCGCGTCAGGATGTCGAGCGACGCGAGCATGTTGTTCATCAGCCGGCTCTCCGTGACCTCGAGCACCAGCGCGCGCAGCGGCACCTGCGCCGCGGTCATCTCCCGCGCGATGAAGTCAGGAAAATCGAGCGACGCGAGATTGTCCATGGACACGTTCACCGCCACGTGCACGCCGATACCCGCCGCGTCCCAGGCATGCGCCTCGCGCAGGGCGCCCCGCAGCACGGCCCGCGTCAGGTCGTCGATGAGTCCGTGCTCTTCCGCCAGCGCGATGAACTGGTCGGGAAAAACCAGTCCGTCCTCCGGATGCCGCCAGCGCACGAGCGTCTCGACGCCCACGAGGCTGCCCGTGCGGAGCGATACCTTGGGTTGGTACACGTTCACGAGCTCGCCGTCGGCGATGGCGCGCGCCAGCCGCTCGGGCGGGTAGACCTTGCCCCCGGCCCGCGGCCCGCGCGGCGTCGCGTGCGGCTCGCCCAGGAGCTGCCGGAGCGCGGACGGATCAATCGGCTTTTGCAGGGCGCCGACGACATTGAGCTTGTGCGCCTGCGCCAGCTTCCGCGCCGTCGCCAGAATCCGCTCGTCCTCTCCGCTCATCAGCACCAGCGCGCCCGCGAACTGCACCCGCGCCAGGTGGCGGATGAACTCCACGCCATCCATGCCGGGCATCTGGAGGTCGCAGCAGATCGTGTCGCAGGCCGCCGCGTCCTGCTCGAGCAGCGCCACGGCCTTGGCCGCGCTCTCGAACGCGCGCACGTCAGCGAAGCCCACCGTTGCCAGCTGGCGGGTGATCAGGCGGAGCTGAAAGGGCTCGTCGTCAATCAGGAGGATTCGCATGGCCGAGTGAACGGAGAGTTACGCGGAATCGGGCGCGACGGCAAGCCAACGGTCCAACTCGACGCCGACGGCGGCATCGCACGCCTCGATTCGTGACATCCCTACGGCAACGCCAGCTCCATCGAACCGCTTGCTCGCGCTCTCGAGTTCGGCCGTGAGGTCGCCCAGATGCAGCGCCCCGATGGATCGTGCGGCGGACTTCATCTTGTGAGCCGCCGCCCCGACCCCGACGAGATCCCCGGTCACGACGGCCGCGCGCAGCTCCACCATCGAACGCGCTTGAGATTCCACGAAATCCTCGAGCAGTTCGCGCACGACCAGCGGGTCATTGCCCACCAGAGACTCCAGCACTGACACGTCCAGCACGCACCCGACGCGGCCGTCGTCGGCCGACGAACCAGCCTTTGCATGCGGGCCGTCGGGCGGCGGCACGCGCCAGCTGCGCAACAACCACGGGGTGATGGCCGTGCGCAGGGTCTCGAGTGGCACGGGCTTCGTGAGGTACGCGTCAATGCCCAGGGCCCGCGCCCGCGCCGCCTCGCCCTTCAGGGCGTTGGCCGTCAGCGCGAGAATCGGCATGCGGCGACCCGTCCCCGCCTCGGCACGGCGGATCTCCCGCGTCAACCCGTAGCCGTCGAGCGTGGGCATGTGCAGGTCGCACAGCAGCAGTCCGTACTCCCCCGCCTCCCACATCCGCAGCGCCTCCGCCCCGTCCGCCGCGATCTCCGCGGCGAAGCCCAACAGTTCCAGCTGCCGCAGAATGACGCGCTGGTTCGTCTGGTCGTCCTCCGCCACGAGAATCAGCTGCCCGAGCGCTCGCGCCTCGGCGATGCTCGGCGCGATCAGCGTCGTCTTCACCTTGGCCCCCGACGACGGCTCGTACACCTCCTGCTCGCGAAGTCCGCCAGCCAGCGCCACCGCTAACGCGAGCGTATGCCGCCGCAGGAACTCGCGGTCGATAACCACGACGTGGGTGCCGACGACTCGCGGGACCTGCCGCTGGCCGCGCGTGATCAGCACGTGGCGCGCGTCCGCGATGGCGTAGAGCCCGGGGTCCAGTTCCGACGGCACCTCGCCCAGTTCCCTCACGATCACGACCGGGGGGGCAATCTTCTGCGCGACAGCGACAGCCTCGGCTCCACTGCCGACGACGCGGACATGTGCGCCAAGCGGCGACAGGTACCGCCGCAGGTCGTCGGCGTCCCAGCACGAGTCGCCACCGACCAGCACGCATTCCAGTCCGTCGAGACGCGTGATGGCATCGGCCGGCTGCGCGCGCGCGGCCTCCAATGGAAGCGTGACGGTGAAGGCAGCGCCGACGCCGATGGCGCTCGAGACCTCGACCGTGCCCCGCATGAGCTCGACGAGTCGCTTGACGATGGCGAGACCAAGCCCGGTGCCGCCGAAACGCCGCGTCGTCGAACGCTCTGCCTGCGCGAACGAGGTGAACAGGCCGGCAAGGGCATCCTCCGACATCCCGACACCGTTGTCGGACACCGAGAACCGCATCTGCTTCGGCGAGGCAGGCGCCAACTCCAGACGCACCGCCACGCGCCCGCGCCGCATCTCGCGGCCTCCGCTGAATTTCACGGCATTGCCGATCAGGTTGTACATCACCTGCCGCAGCCGGGTCGGATCGCCGATGATGCGCTCGGGCAGTTCGGGATCGACGAAGTACCGAAGGTCCACGCCCCGCGCCATCGCAATCGGCATCAGCGCGCGGTAGACACTGTCGATGATCTCGACGCTCGAGCAGTCCACCCGCTCCAGTTCCAGCCGCCCGGCCTCGATCTTGGAGAAGTCGAGGACGTCGTCAATGATGCCCAGCAGGCTCGTCGCCGACGACTGGATGGTGCGCACGGCCTCGCGATCGCGCGGCGGCAGGTCGCTCTGCGCGAGAATCTCGGCCATGCCGAGCACCCCGTTCATCGGGGTGCGAATCTCGTGGCTCATCACCGCGAGAAACGCCGACTTGGCCCGATTGGCCGCGTCCGCAGCATCCTTGGCGGCCCGCAACTCGTCCTCGATGCGGCGCCGGTTGGTGAGGTCGGCGTTTGCGCCGACGACACGCGCCGGACGGCCGGTCGCGTCGCTCGCCACCACCTTGGCGCGACTCAGGATCCAGCGATACCCACCGTTCTTCGCCCGCATCCTGATTTCTTCCTCGTACACTCCACGATCGGCCAGGCGCTGCCGCACCGCCTCCGTGAAGCGCTCGGCGTCGTCGGGATGCACGAGACCGAACAACGCCTCGAACCGGCGCGGCACCTCGTCCGGCGCATAGCCGAGCATCGTCACCGTGACGTCGCTGAAGAAGAGGTCGTCGGTCTGCACGTTCCAGTCCCAGATGCCTTCGGTGGCGGCATCGGCGGCCCAGGCGAAGCGCTGTTCGCTCTCGCCAATGCGGCGGTACGCCTCGTCAAGCGCCAGATCCGCGCGGCGGCGCTGGATGATGGTCCAGACGTCGTGCGCAATGAGTTGCAGCTCGCTCACGTCGCTGGGTTCGTACGCCTGCGCGCGGTTCGCGACGCCCAGGACGAGCCGGACCCTGCCGCCTTCCCCGTGCGGCACCACCAGGTGGCGCGCAAACTCGAGCGGCGCCGTGGCGGCGCCCGTCGGGACCGCAGAGGCCGGCTCGTTGCTGATGACGGGAGCCTGCGTGCGCACGGCCTCACCCCACGCGTCTCCGGCGGCGAGCGCCTGGTGGACATCGGCGGGCAGCTCGCCGTGCGCCAGCGTGCGGTCGGCGAAGAGTCCGAGTTCGATGGTGGGCTTGTCTTCCGCGATGAGATGGATGTAGCTGTCGGGACTCTCCGTCATCCGCGCCGCCTCGTTGACGGCCAGGCGCAGGATGTCGTGCTCCTGCAGCGTACTGGCCTGCTGGCTCATGGCGAACATCGCCTTCAGTCGCTCGTCCGACATCTGCAGGCGGGCGGTCGCCTGCTCCAGCGCCGCCGTCCGCAGCGAGATCAATTCCTCCAGGTGATCGCGGTGTTGTGCAAGCTCCAGCGCCGCCACGCGTTGGTCGGTGATGTCCTGCAGCGTACCGACGGAACGCAGCGGCCGGCCGTCCTCATGGAACTCGCTGCGGCACTTGATCAGCAGCCACTTCTCGTGGCCGTCGGGGAAGAGCAGACGGACCGAGAGCTCGAACGACGCCCGTGCCTCGAGGGAGTCGCTGAATGCCTGCTGCAGCGAGGCATGGTCGTCGGCCTGCATGCGAGCCAGCAGGTCGCGCCACGTCAGCGCCCTGTCGGGCGTGGGATCGATCTCGAGAATTCGGTATCCTTCGTCGCTCCACAGCATGCGTTCCGTCGCGTAATCGACTTCCCACGAACAGACGCGCGCAATTTGCTGCGCCTCGAGCAGCCGCGCCTCGCTCGCCTCGCGCAGCTTCTCCTCCGCGCGGCGCGCCGCATCGGAACTGAATTTCTCCAGCGACAGCGCCGTGTTGCGCCCGACCTCGGCCAACGCCGAGACCACGTCGTCGGAAAACACGTCCGTGTCACGCGCATAGAAATTCAGCACCGCCACCGCCTTGCCTCTCACCACCACCGGCACCGCCACCGAGGCCCCAAGGCCGTAGGGACGCGCGAACTCGTGCCACGGCGCGGTTATCTCCGCCTTCATGAAGTCGTTGCAGACAACGGGCTGCTCCGTGCGGAGGGCCGTGGCTGACGGCCCGGTGCTCGACGAGTCGGCCGGGTCCAGCGACAGGCGCAGGTTCGTGGTGTAGTCGGCCGCGGGGCCCGCCGCCGTGGCCACACGCACGCGCTGCGTCGCGTCGTCCACCACGCCTGCCCAGGCCAGCACCAACTGCCCGTCCGATACCGCCCCGCGACAGACGGCGTCGTACAGCTCGTCGGCGGAGCGCGCGTGGAAGATGGCCTCGTTGGCGCGGCTGAGGAACAGATACAGCGCGTTCAGCACTTCGAGGCGGCGGCGCGTCCTGACGCTCTCGGAAATGTCACGCACGTACAGAATGATGCGCCGCTCGCCGCCCTCCTGCAGGACGGTCGTGCTGATCTCCACGTCGAACGTGGCCCCCGCGCGCGACTGCCAGACGCTGATGAACTGCCCCGCACCGTGCTCGAGAATGCGAGCGAGGCGGTCCACCGTCGTCTGGACCCCCGCGGCCGGCGGCGCCCGCAGGTCGCCGATCACGAGGCCGAGCAGCTCCTGCCGCGAATAGCCAGTCATTCGCTCGACGGAGCCGTTGGTGTCGAGAATGCGTCCCTGCTCATCGAGCAACAGATAGCCGTCGAGCGACGCGGTGGTGGCCGCCATGTACCGTGACGCGATCATGGCCTGCGCCTGCTCGGCATCCCGCTGCTTGGACAGCCAGAGCGTGCGCGTCATGGCGGCGCCGAGGCCCAGCAGCAGCAGCACCGCGGCAGCGATGAACTCTCCGAAGTAGCGGAACGGTGCGTCCGCCTCCGCCTGGTCCGTCTTGGTCACGATCACCCACGGCGTGCCGGGAACCGGGGCGGCGGCCGCGATCACCGGAATGCCTCGATAGTCGAGTGCTTCGCCAATCACCTCCTGCTGCTGGCGGAATGCCTTCACCATCATGACGCTCGTATCCGCGACTGAGCGCTTCACGCTGAACGGCGCGACGCTTCGCAGGTACCTGGTGGAATAGACGACATCCACGGTGACGCCGTTGCTCCGGCCGAACACGGTTTCGGTGCTCCGTCCCGCCGGCATTGCATAGTCCAGCCGGGCCAGGATGGAGCGCCGCGCGTCGAGCATGAGCATCACGGCGCCGAGCACCGGTCGGGTGCTGTCACCGCCGGCGAAAATCGGCTGGGCCAGGCCAAACTCGAAGTGGCCGTTCACATGTTCGTGCAGGCCTGCCAGCCTCGGACGCCCGGACTGCATCGCCGCGCGAAGCGTCTGGTCCTCCTCCGGCTGAATCTCCCAGCCGGAGCCCGGCGCAAGCCGTCGCATGGACGCATCGACGACGATGATCGCCACGAACTCGTTCAGCTCGGAGTAGTCGGAGAGCGTCCGCGCCAGCTCGGCCGCGCGCGAGGCGGTCGTCGTGCGCGACTGGGCGCCCTCGAGCACGCCAATGAGCGCCAGGCGGCGCGCGATGACCCGCGCATCGGTGGCCCGGCTGCTCAGCACCGCGGTGACCTGGCCGACCTGAAGCCGTGCCAGCGACCGCAGCGCGTCCAGCTGCGCCTCCCGCTGATTCCGCACGAACAGCAGAAAGCCGTAGGTGGCGCCCAGCACGACGAACGTCGCCAGCACCGCGTAGCCCACCACGAATCGGAAGCGCGACACGTGCACGCGCGGCGCGGCGCCACCCGCCGTCGCCGACGCATCGGGAACGCGCGAGTTCACCGGCGTCGGTCGGCCGAAACGTTGCAGTCGCTGGGTCACGCTCTAATGGTGCGGTGCCTGCCACGCGCTCGGCAAGCGCGAATGTGCGGCTGAGGCAGCGTGCGTCCCCGGCTCGCAGGCGCTAAGCTAGTGCTCGCATGCTCTTACGCGCCCGCCTCGCCCGCCCCTGGTCCGACCCCGCTCGCGCGCTGCTCCTGCTCGCCGGCGTCGTCGTGGCGTATCTCCCGGCGCTCGCCGGCGGCACGGTCTGGGATGACGACCGGCACATCACCAGCGGCGCCATGCAGTCGCTCGACGGCCTGCGGCGCATCTGGTTCGACCTGGGCGCCACGCAGCAGTACTACCCCCTGCTCCACAGCGCCTTCTGGCTGGAGCATCGCCTGTGGGGCAGCGCGCCGCTGGGCTACCACCTGGTCAACGTGCTCCTGCACGGCATCGCCGCCATCCTCATTGTGGTGCTCTGCCAGCGGCTCGCCATCCGCAGCGCGTGGCTGGCCGGGTTCCTCTTTGCGCTCCACCCCGTAGCCGTCGAGTCGGTCGCCTGGATTTCGGAGCAGAAGAACACACTCTCGCTGGTGCTCTACCTGCTCGCCGCCCTCGCCTGGCTGAACTTCGATGCTGGGCGACGGGGGCGCGATTACGCCCTCGCGTCGCTCTGCTTCGCGTTGGCACTGGCGACCAAGACCGTCACCGCGACGCTGCCCGGCGCGCTGCTGGTGCTCGCCTGGTGGATGCGCGGCCGTATCGCCTGGCGCCGCGACGTCGTGCCGCTCATTCCCTGGGTCGTCGTCGCCGCCGTGAGCGGCCTTGCCACGGCCTGGGTGGAGCGGCGGCTCATCGGCGCCGAGGGCGCAGAGTTCGACCTCGACGCGCTGCAGCGCCTGTTGCTCGCCGGTCGCGACATCGCGCACTACGTGGGCACGCTGCTCTGGCCCGCGCGCCTCGTCTTCATGTATCCGCGCTGGGTCATCGACGCTCGCGATCCCGCGCTGTACGCGTACCTCGCCGGCACCCTGGCGCTCACGCTGGCGCTCTGGCGCATGCGCGACCGCACCCGCGCCCCGCTCGCCGCCTGGCTGCTCCTGCTCGGCGGGCTCTTTCCCGTGCTCGGCTTCGTCAACGTCTATCCCTTCCGCTACTCCTACGTCGCGGACCACTTCCAGTACCTCGCCAACATCGGCCCGCTCGTCCTGGCCGCGGCAGGGGTGCACGCGATGACGGACCGCTGGGCGAGCGTTGCCGCCAGTCGGACGGCGATCGTGGCGCTGCTCGCCGGCCTCGGCGCACTCACCTGGCAGCAGAGCGCGAACTATCGGGACGCCGAGACGCTCTGGCGCGCCACCATCGCCGGCAATCCGGGCAGCTGGATGGCGCACCACAACCTGGGACGCATACTCGCCTCGCGGGCCGGCGGACAGCCCGAGGCCATCGCGCAGTTCGAGGCGACCGTTCGATTGAAGCCCGACCACGCCCGCGCGCACTACAGCCTCGGCGTCGCGCTGCTGCGCGAGTCGCGATGGGACGAGGCCGCACCGCACCTGGCCGCCGCCATCCGCCTCGAACCGGCGAACATGGTGCTGGTGGCGAACGCCGAGTACCTGCTGGGCGTCTACGAGATGAATCGGGGCGGGCATGCCGCAGACGCCGCCGCGCACTTCGCCGAGGCCGCCCGGCGCAAGCCAACGGTGGCCGAGACACGCAACGCGCTGGGCGAGGCGCTGCTGGCGACCGGCCGCACCGATGAAGCACGCCGCCAGTTCGAGGAGGCGCTGCGACTGGCCCCCGGCGACGCGCGCGCCTTGTCGCACCTCACGCGCATGCCGCCGGCGAACGCGCCGCCACGTCCCTGACGCACGACGGCCGCGCGGAGGCGCGGCCGTCGTCCAGCGACGGGCAGCCGATGCTCAGTTCCTGGTCATCGTCAGGCCGCTCACCAGCACTTCGGTGTTGTGTCCGAAGCGCAGGCCATACACGCCGTTCAGCGACTGCAGCTTGCCGGCGCCCACCGTCTCGGCCTTGTCGTAGGTGGCCACCACCGCGCCGTTGATGCTGCACGACACCTTGTCGTCCTTCACGCTGACGGCGATCTCCTGCGACACCGGCTGGCCCGGACCCGCCGCCTTGTGCACCGCTTCGTTCGCACCGCCGCGGCCGTTCATCTGGAACGGCGCCGGCGAGAAGCCACGCACGATGAAATTGCCGTTGCCATAGGCGGCGCAGTACAGGACGCTCGACGTGCCGCTGCCGAGGTCATTGCCCGCAATGGCGATGCCGTACGGGTGCGGGTGCGAGTTCAGGTTCATGTACTTCGCTTCAGTGAAGGTCGCCTTCACCGTGTAGTTCCCGGACGCCTTGTTGGCGGGATTCCAGTAGGTCGTGGCCGGGCCCGTGGTGACATGAAAGCCGCTGCCCTCGGTCAGGAACTTGGCGCTGTTGATGGTGAGGCCGGACTTTGCCTCGTTGGCGTCGATCTGGCCGGCCCAGCCCTTCACGGCAATGCCGCCGCCCTCGACGCCGCGAGAGACTTCGGCCTGCGCGGACGACAGTTGCGGAACCAGGGCAATACCGGCAACGGCCAGCAGGGTTCGGATACGGAAATGCATGGGGGCCTCGCTACAGTTGGGGGACTCCGGGAAGATAGCCCTCGCCGACCGTCGCGCTATCTGGCACCGTCCGTTGCCCGCCGCGACGGGGCCGGTCCTTGAATGTCGGCATTCGCGCTGACAGCATGTCGGGCGTTTCCCTTATGGCGCGTAGGGGAGACAGACGCGAGCCTTCCTGCAAGACCCGGTCACTCGACGCGGGCGTACGCACCTCCCCGGCCACGCCGACATGCGACCACCGCAGTTGGTCCCCCAAGCCAGCCCTGTGCGGCGGCGGCGTCCTTTCGGACGCGCCACCGTCGCTGCCGCCGGCCGCGCCGCCGCATGAAGATTCTGGTCGCCGGGGCTACGGGCTACGTGGGCGGCCGGCTCGTGCCGCGCCTGCTCGCCGAGGGGCACCAAGTCGTCTGCCTCGTGCGCGAGCCTGCGAATGTGAAGGGAAGGCGCGGCTGGGAGGGCGCCGAGATCCGACAAGGCGACGCCCTCGTGCCGCTCAGTCTCTTGCCCGTGATGGAAGGGGTGGAGGTGGCCTACTACCTCATCCACTCGATGCGGCAGGGGAAGGTCGGCTTCCAGGACCGGGACCGCGTGGCGGCCGAGCGGTTCGGGCTGTCGGCGAACGCGGCCGGCGTGCGCCGCATCATCTATCTGGGCGGGCTCGGGCACGTGGATGACGAGCTGTCGCCCCATCTCTCGTCCCGGCACGAGGTCGGCGACATCCTCCGCTCCACTGGGGTGCCGGTCACGGAATTCCGTGCGGCGGTAATCGTCGGGTCCGGCAGCGTCTCCTTCGAGATCATTCGCTACGTCACCGAGGGCCAGCCGCTGATTCTCGCGCCTGCGTGGATGTCAACGCGCTGCCAGCCCATCTCCATCCGCAACGTCCTGGAGTATCTCATTCAGGCCCTCGCGCAGCCCGCCTCGGTCGGACGCGTGTTCGACATCGGCGGCCCCGACGTGCTGACGTACGGTGAAA
>JBBQZD010000031.1:0-17420 GCA_038208045.1 Gemmatimonadales bacterium
GCATGCCAGCGCCAGCGAATGCCAGAAGATGCGCCGCAGGATGATGCCTTCCTGCCCGACGAACCCGGTCGCGGCGCCGGCGACGACGATGCTCTGCGCATCAATCATCTTGCCCATCACGCCGCCCGAGCTGTTGGCTGCGGCCATCAGCACCGCGCTCACGCCGAGCTGATTGGCGGTCATGACCTGCAGGGAGCCGAACAGCACGTTGCTCGACGTGTCACTGCCGGTAAGAGCCACGCCAAGCCAGCCGAGCATCGTGCCGAAGAACGGATAGAGCCGTCCCGTCCGGGCGAAGGCCAGCCCGAGGATGGCGTCGAGCCCGGCGTAGCGCATGACGAAGCCGACGCCGAACATGGCGGCGATGGTGAGCAGCGGCACCCGCGAGCGCCGCAGGGCATCGCCGTACGCGCGGGCGATGCCCCGCCACCCCGCGCCCATGATGAGGCCGGAGACCAGGCCCGCCAGCAGGATGGCGCTGCCAGTGGCTGAGAGCCAGTTGAGGGTGAAGATGGCCGGTTCGGGCCTGATGGCGGCGACCACTGGCGGGGTGCGCTCGACGGCGAGGTGCAGTGCCGGCACCTCGAAGGCCGGAGCGGACCAGCCGTTCAGCGTCGCCTTGACCGTCGGCAGTCCCCAGACGAACACGAAGACGGCGAGCACCAGCCATGGCATCCAGGCACGGCGCACTTCGAGGGGCGGCGCGTCCGCCCCGCGCGCGTTGGACGGGGCTGCGTCGCGTGGCCGCCAGACGCGCAGGAACGCGGCGAGCGCGAACATCGAGCAGAGGCCGGCCACGATGTCCACCAGCCAGGGTCCGTGGAAGGTGGCCATCAGGAACTGGGGAATCGCGAAAGCCGCGCCGGCCACGAGGAGTGCGGGCCACACGGCGAGCATGCCGCGCCATCCGGCGTACGCGGCCACGAGCCAGAAGGGCACGATGAGACTGAAGGGCGGCAGCTGCAGCGCGACCATCGCCGAGAGGGCGTGCACGTCGAGTCCGGTGACGCCGCTGAGGGCGATGATCGGCGTGCCGAGCGCCCCGAACGCCACGGGTGCGGTGTTGGCGAGGAGCGAGAGCACGGCCGACTCGAGCGGGGCGAAGCCGAGCCCGACGAGCAGGGCGGAGGTGATGGCCACTGGCGTGCCGAAGCCGGCCGCTCCCTCGAAGAAGGCGCCGAGCGAGAAGGCGACGAGCAGGAGCTGCAGGCGCCGGTCGCCGGTGATGTGCGTGATGTGCTCGCGCAGCGCGTCGAACGCGCCGTGCGTGACCGCGAGCCGGTACAGAAAGAGCACGTTGAGGAGAATCCACCCGATCGGAAACAGGCCGTACGCCGCGCCGAGCAGGGCGGAGGCGCCGGCGGCGGCGGGCGGCATGTGCGAAACGGCGACGGCCACCGCGAGTGCCGTGGCCAGTCCGAGCAGCGCGGCCCAATGCGCGCGCACCTTGTGCGACGCGAGCGCGCCGAGCAGCAGGACCACCGGGAGCGCGGCCGCGAGCGTCGAGAGGAACGCGCTGCCGAGCGGGTTGTACGGCTGGGGCCAGGCGTTCATGCGGTGTCCCGGTCGGGGAATGGGCTCGGTCGCGTTCGGGCGCTGGCCGGTGGCGCCGCCCGAAGCTGGTGCCGTCAGGCGGAAACGAGCCCCACAATGTTGGCGGACGCCGGCGCTCCCGGCAACGCGTGGGGCGCGGGCGGGCTCGTGGCGCCGGCGTGAGGGGGCGGGTATTGTTCAGCGCCCAGTCCCTCTCGGACGTGCCACCCTCCAATCAGGATCGTTCCGCCATGAAGACCCGCCTCCTTGCCGTCCTCGCGCTCGCCTGCCTGGTGCCTGCCGCCGTCCGCGCCCAGGGTGAAGTCAAGCCGGCCGCGCCCGCCGTCGATCCCGTGGGCAAGTACACGGTGTCGACGGTCGTGCAGGGTCAGCCGGCGGACTTCGAGATGTCCGTGGAAAAGAAGGAGGACGGCTCGTTCGGCGGCACGCTGTCGAACCCCAACTTCGGCACGTCGGTCATCAGCCAGCTGAAGGTCGAGGGGCGTACGCTCAAGCTCGTGCTGGCGACGCCGCAGGGCACCGAGGCGACGATGGAGCTGACGGTCGCCGCGGACAACACGCTCGACGGCAACTGGTCGATGCAAGGAGACGGCGGGAAGGTGACGGGAAAGAAGGGAATGTAGGGACGGAGTACGACCGAGTACTCCGTCACTCCACTCCCGCCATCTCCTCGCCCGGATTGATGAACTGGTCCTGCTCGATCTGGTACTGCGTATCGTAGAGCTGCCGGTACCGGCCGTTCCGCGCCAGCAGCTCGGCGTGACGGCCGCGTTCGACGATCTCGCCGTGCTCGAGCACGAGAATCTGGTCTGAGCTCTGGATGGTGCTCAGGCGGTGGGCGATCACGAACGTCGTGCGGCCGGCGCGCAGCGTGCGGAGGCCCGCCTTGATCTGCTGCTCGCTCTCGCTGTCGAGGCTCGACGTCGCCTCGTCGAGGATCAGGATTCGCGGGTCGCTGAGGATCGCGCGGGCGATCGCCACGCGTTGGCGCTGTCCCCCGGACAGCTTCACCCCGCGCTCGCCCACCACTGTCTCGTACCCGTCGGGAAACTGCTGCACGAACTCGTCGCAGTGCGCCACCTTCGCCGCCGCCAGCACCTGGTCCCGGGTGGCCCCCGGCTTGGAGAAGGCGATGTTGTCGAGGATCGTGCCGTCGAACAGGAAGTTGTCCTGCAGCACCACGCCGAGATTCGAGCGGTAGTCGCGCAGGCGCAGCGCCGCGAGGTCCTTGCCGTCCACGAGCACGCGGCCGCTCTTGGGGCGCGCGAAGGCCATGATCAGCGAGATGAGCGTGCTCTTGCCCGAGCCGCTCGACCCGACGAGCGCCGTCGTCGTCCCCGCCCGGGCCGTGAACGTGACGTGGTTGAGCACCGGGATTCCCTCGCGGTACTCGAACGTCACGTCGTCGAAGCCGATGTCGCCGCGCAGGCCGGTGATCCGCTCGTGCCGGGCGTCGTCCTCGTCCTCGGTGGGCGTCTCCATGATCTCGCGGATGCGGTCGAGCCCGGCGAACGCCTCGGTGAACTGCGTGCCGATGCTCGCCATCTGGACCACGGGAAACGCGACCAGGGTCACCATGAAGACGTACATGAACAGGTCGCCGATGGTCATCTGCCCGCCGATGATCGCGCGGCCGCCGAACACGATGAGCACCACGAAGATGGCGCCGATGATGACGGTGCTGAGCGCCCCGATGGCCGACGTGCCGGTGATGGTGCTGGCGATGTTGCGGAACAGGCGGTTGGCGCCAACCGTGAAAACCTTCTCCTCGCGCTTCTCCGCCGTGTACACCTTCACCACGCGCGCCCCGCCGAGCGCCTGCCCCAGCCGGCCGCTGACCTCCGCGGTGATCGCCCCGCGCTCCCGGAAGATCGGGCGCAGCGTCTTGAACGCGTACGCCATGCCCGCGCCGAAGATGCTGAGCAGACCGAGCGTGGCCAGCGTCATCTGCCAGTTGAGCCAGAAGAGCACCCCCAGCGCGACGATGGCCGTGAGCAGCCCGCCGACCATCTGCACGATGCCGGTGCCGATGAGGTTGCGGACGCCCTCGGCGTCGTTCATCACGCGTGAGATGAGCACGCCGCTCTGCGTGTTGTCGAAGAACGAGACCGGCAGGTGCATGAGGCGCGCGTGCACCTTGCGGCGCAGCACGGTGATGGCGCGCTGCCCGGCGACGCTGATGACCTGCGACAGCCCGAACGAGGTCGCGGCCTGGACGAGCGAGGCGCCGCCCACCGCGAGGGCGAGGGGCCAGAGGAGCTCGAACCGTTTCTTGCCGACGACCTCGTCCATGAGCCACTTGGTGCTGGCCGGAGGCACGAACCCTGCCGCACGGCTGATGAGCATCAAGATGAACCCGATGCCGAGCGTGCGCCGGTGGATCCACATCAGCGCCTTGGCTTCGCCCCAGGCACGCGAGTAGTTGGTCTTGTTCTTTGCCGGCGGTGTGGGGGCCGTCATGGGGACTCCATGGGAGGGATCGCCCGAACGGGGCGGCCGAGGAGCGCGAGCAGGGTCCCCGGGTCATCGGAAAGTATCGCATTGACGCCGTCGGCCCACAGACGCGTGGCCTGGCGCGGGTCGTTGATGGTCCAGACGTGTGACGGGATGCCCAGTGGTCGCAGCCGCCGCGCGAAGCTCGCCAGCGGCAGGGGCAGCCCGCGGAACCTCGGTGGCAGGCAGGCGGCCGCAAAGGCCGGCCGTCCGGCGTCGCGAAACGACAGCGTGCGTGCGTAGAGCGCGACCGTCTCCCGGCTCGACGCGCCAAGATGAAAGCCGCGCCCGCGCAGCGGCGCCAGCGCGGCGTCGTGGAAGCTGCCGACGATCACGCGATCCTTGGACTCGGCCTCCTCGAGCGCGCGCGCGAGGGCTGTCGTGGCGTCCGGCGTCTTGAGCTCGATGATGCACGGAACGCCGGCAAAGCGGGCCAGCACGTCCCGCAGGAGCGGCAGACGCAGGCCGCGGCCACGATACGGGAATGTCCGTCCGCCGTCAGGCGTGAACCGGTAGCCCGCGTCCAGTGCCAGCAGCTCGTCGGCGGTGCGGGCGTTCACGGGACCTGATCCATTCGTCGTGCGGTCCAGTGTCGGATCGTGGATCACGACCGGGACGCCGTCCGCGCTCACGCGGACGTCGAACTCGAGGCCGTCGGCCCCGAGCGCGAGGCCCTGCCGGAAGGACTCCACGGTGTCCTCGGGGGCGTGCATCGAGTTGCCCCGATGGGCAATCACGAGCCGGGCCGAGACGTCGAGCAGCGGATGCATCGGTGGAAGATAAGGGACGCGGCCACAAGAACGGCAGAACGGCGGGGCCACCTGGCCCCGCCGTTCTGCCGTACTCTGTCGTCTTCTGTCGTACGCTGTCGCTTCTGTCGGTCAGAACGCGTACTGCAGGCGCGTCATGACCAGACGGCCGAGCGCCGCGCCGCCGACGAACTCCTGGTGTTTCAGGTTCAGCAGGTTCTGCGCCACGATGGACAGCATCGCGCCGCCGAGCACCGTCGGGCGGAACGTGAATGTGGCATCGAGCAGGTTGTACTTGGCGACCTGTCCGATGTACACGCCCGAGTTGCCCGGGAACGACGCCGTACGCCGGAAGCGCGCTTCGGCGCTGACGCCCGACGGGTCGTCGCGGTAGCGCAACGATGCCGTGGCCTTGTCGCGCGGCGCATTGAGCGCGATGTCCGACACGCCGCCCACCAGGGAGCGGGGGAAGAAGTCGCG
Organism: Gemmatimonadales bacterium; assembly: GCA_038208045.1. GTDB lineage: Bacteria > Gemmatimonadota > Gemmatimonadetes > Gemmatimonadales > Gemmatimonadaceae > PNKL01. The sequence goes on from JBBQZD010000031.1 coordinate 5,277, forward strand.
GTTCACCCAGCTGTACGTGCCGAACAGCGACCACTGGTCATCGAGCACGTACGAGCCGCTGAAATCGAGTCCGCTCAGGCGGACGCGGCCGAAGTTGCGGTACGCCAGCACGATGTCGGTGTTGTTCGAAAGCGCGTTGTTGGGGTTGACCACGCCGAGCGGTACGCCGGTGGTGGCCGAGTTGCTCACACCACCCATGCTGCCGGCGATGGTCGGGGCGAAGCCGGCGGCCAGGGCACCGGCCGTGGCGGGTCCGAGAATCGGCGTCAGCGCGCTGGCCAAGGTGCTACCGACGAATCCTCCAAGCGTGGATGCGTCAAGGAAGACGTTCGGCGTCTCGACGATGAGCGGGCCGACGAAGTCGTTCTTCTCCGCGTACCACCAGTCCACCGTGCCGTAGAACTTGCTGCCGACCTGGCCCTTCCAGCCGAGTTCCCACTCGTTGGTGAGCGTCGGGCGAATGGCGGCAATGTCCTTGACGTCCGACGCCACGACATCGCCGAACCGCGACGTGGTCGGGTTCAGGATGCGCAGCACCGTGCCGACCTGCGCCGCCGTCGGCTGCGCGGCGCCAAGCGCGCTCATCATGGCGCCGTAGACCGTCGGAATGAGTGACGCCGGGATGCCGTTGGCGGCGAGGCCGCCCTGAATGGCCGCCGCGAACGCCGGGTTCGCCGCCACGGCACCGAAGGCCGCCTTGTAATACGTCGCCGCGGTCGCCGGCACCATGAGGCTGCGGTCGGCGTTGAACGGCGACTTCATGCACAGGCCGCCCGCGCCACCTGCACAGTCGCGCCGGAACTGGAACCCGCTGGTCGGCGTGCCGAGCGCACGCACGGTGTACAGCGAGTTCGCCGAGTTCGCGCCCTTGGCCGGTCCGCCGATGTAGCCGGCCGCGAGGTCGAGGAACAGGTTGTTGGTCGACGGATTGGAGAAGGCCTCGTTGTACGAGGCGCGGAAGCTCTGGGTCTCGCTCGGGTTGTACACGATGGCCACGCGCGGCGACCAGTTGCCCGACGACAGGCGGCTGTGCTTGTCGTACCGCAGGGCGCCCACCGCGTCCCAGTACTTGTTCAAGTGGGTGATGGAGTGCACATACGCACCCGATTCCGTGAAGTTGTCGTCGTTCTCGTTGCGCCCGTTGATCGACCCGGCCGTCTTCGGCGTCGTGGCCAGATAGTCGGCGCCGTACACGAGGGTCTCGCGGTCGTCGGCGAAGGAGTAGCTGTGCTGCAGCTGCGCCACGATCTGGTTGGACTTGTCGATGATCGGCTGGTTCGTGCGCAACAGGAACGTCTTGCCCGCGTCGCTGGCATTCATGAAGACCTGCCCGAACAGCCTGCCGCGCTTGGCGCGCAGCTGGTACGCGTTGAACGACCAGTCCTTCACCTGGCCGGCGCCGAGACCCGTGGGCTCGACGGCACTGCCGACCAGCGCGTGCCCGACCGTGCCGACGATCTCGGTCTTGGCATCGGGACGGTAGTCGGCGCGGAAGTCCACCGACGTGCGCTCGATGTGGAAGTCGCGGTGGTTGCCGATCTTCAGCTCGGCGCTGTCCACGCTGTAGAAATCGGTGGCGGTGAGCCGTTCGGCGGACAGCTTGTAGCCGAACTTGGTGCCGACGGTGCCGGCGTAGCGGCCCGCGACGCGCAGCATGTCCTGCTCGCCCACGTCGAGCGTTACGGTGCCGCCCTTGGAGTTGAACGGCGACTTGGTGATGACGTGCATGACGCCCGACGCCGCATTCGGGCCGTAGAGCGCCGCGGCGGGACCAAGGATGACCTCGATGTGGTCGATGTCCTCGTTGGTGGTCGGCGTCATGTACGCGACGTTCACGTGCAGCGACGGCACGAAGTTGAAGCGGTTGTCCGTCAGCGTGAGCAGCGACCCGGAGAAGATGTTGTTGAATCCGCGGGCCACCACGTTTGACTGCACGATGCCGCCGGCGGTGATGTCGATGCCCGGCACGTCGCGCAGCTGCTCCGCGGCGGTCGTCGTCACGGACTCGTTGATCGACTGCTGGCTGATGACGCTGATCGCCGCCGGGGCCTTGTTGATCTTTTCCTCGGTCGCGATGCCCGTGACCGCCACGGTGTTGAGCTGCGTGGGGTTCTCGGCGAGCGTCACGTTCGCCGTGACCGCGGCGCTGGCGACCGTGATATCCTCGACACGGCGCGGCTTGTAGCCGATGCGTGTGACCTTCAGCGAGTAGCTCCCGGCCTTCAGGTTCATGATCCGGTAGCCGCCGTCATCACCCGTCTGGACGACCCCAACCGTGCGAAGGCCCTCGACCGCCTGCACGGTCGCGGCGACGATGGGTCCCCCACCGGCGTCCGTCACCTTGCCGACGATGCGACCTGACTGTGCCGCCGCAGTCCCGGCCACGGCAACAAACCCGATTGCCGCGAGCAACCTGCCGACGATACGTCCAACCATAAGAGCACCTCGTGAAGAATGGAGTCCCGGCGCCCAAGCGCCGCCAGACAGCGACCGCAACCCCGTGTGGGGCATCCGACTACGATATTGACCGCAAAAACTTTGCCCCGGCGCGGGGAAACGTCAATACGGGACGAGCCCCAGATTTTCGGGCAGCCGAGGGTCGGTCCCGGATTGGCGGCGTCCGACCGGTGACCGGCGATGGACGACGCGACGACCGCCGAGGTTACTCGGCGCCTCCGCGCGCCGTCACCGTCTCGACCAGAACCCGGCGTGCCGAGCGCAGGCGCAAGGCCGCCCCGCCGGCTGGCAGGGGCGTCTCGATGACGCGCCGCTGGCTGGTGCTGGCATGGATCATCCGGCCGTTGCCGACGTAAATGCCGACGTGCGAGATGCGCGTGCTGCGCCCCGAGCCGAACAGCAGCAGGTCCCCGGGACGCAGGGCGCTCGTGTCGGCGGGCACGGGTGAGCCAGCGGACGCCATGCGCGCCGCGTTGTGCGGAAGGTCGCGGCCCAAGGTGCCGAGCACGTAGCGCACGAGTCCGCTGCAATCGAAGCCCGCGTCGGGCGACGCCGAGGCGAACTTGTATCGCTTGCCGACCTGCTCGCGCGCCCGCGCGACGACGGAATCGGCGGCGGTGTGACGCTTCGCGAAGGGTCCGTCGGGATTCGCCGTCCGGTTCAACAGGGTCGCCAGGGGACCGACGTCCTGCGCCATCGCCGCCGGAGCGGCAACGGCAACCAGGACCAAGGCGAGCACGAGGCGACGGAGCATGAGACCCGAAAGATAGCTGGCGTCTCTTCCCAGAGGCAGGGCAAGGCGCGCGCGGCCCGGCCCGGCCCGGCAGTCACCCCCGAAAGACCACCCCGGACTCGCCGGTCTCCGTGATCTCGACCGCGCTCAGGCCCGGCAGCGCCGGCGAGAGGTGGTTCCAGATCCACACCGCGAGGTGCTCGCTCGTCGGGTTGCCGAGTTCGGGGACATCGTTCAGGAACCGGTGGTCAAGCGCCTCGTGGATGGGTGCGAACGCACCCTGCACCTCGGCGAAGTCGACCACGAACCCGGTGACCGGGTTCACGGATCCCGACACTGTGAGCCGCACGCGAAACGTGTGGCCGTGTACGCGGGCGCAGGGATGGCCGTCAGGCACGCCGGTGAGGCGGCGTCCGGCGGCGAGCGAGAATTCGGTGTAGACGTCCATTCGAGGCATGGGACGAAGAGTGATCAGCGAAGGCCGAGCGTCTTGTGGGTCTGCAGGCTGAGCCGCCATTGCGGGTGGGCCAGGCAGAACTGCGCCGCGGCGTCCGTGTTGGCCGCGCGGGCCGGGCCGTCCATGGGCTGCAGCGCGAAGTGCCGGAACGCGAGGTGCCGGAAGCGACCGGGTTCGGCCCCGTCCTGCGGATAGACGAGCTTGAGTTCGTCCCCGCCGTGCACGACCAGCGGCGCGCCGGCCTTGGGACTGACGCAGACCCAGTCGATGCCGCGCGGCAGGGGCAGCGTTCCGTTGGTCTCGACCGCCACGGTGAATCCGCGCCGGTGCAGCGCGTCGATGGCAGCGACATCGAGCTGCAGCAGCGGCTCGCCCCCGGTGCAGACCACGTAGCGCGTTCGTCCCCCTTCGTCTCCGGTCGGCCATCGCGCGGCCACCGCCTCGGCCAATTCGTCGGCCGTCGCGAACCGGCCACCGTCGTCGCCGATGCCGACGAAGTCGGTGTCGCAGAAGGGACAGACGGCGCTCGCCCGGTCCGCCTCGCGTCCCGTCCACAGGTTGCAGCCCGCAAACCGGCAGAAAACCGCCGGACGACCGGCGTGCATGCCCTCGCCCTGCAGGGTGTAGAAGATTTCCTTGACGGAGTACACGGTGGATGGCGGATGGCGGATGGCGGATGGCGGATGGCGGATGGTCGAGTTGCGCGGGCTGCGGCGTCTGGTGCGGAAGCTACGGCGAAGCGCGCGGCGCGTCCGCGTTGTAGGCGGCCGGGTCGCTGAGTCCGGCCTCGCGGAATCCGCGGAGCCGCAGCGCGCACGCGTCGCACCGTCCACAGGCCATGCCGCCGGGCCCGGGGTCGTAACAGCTCATCGTCAGCGCATAGTCGACGCCCAGTGACACGCCGAGCTGCACGATCTCCTTCTTGGTCATCTGCATCAGGGGCGCCTGCACCCGCAGCCGTGTGGATCCCTCGACGCCCGCGCGCGTGGCGAGGTTCGCCATTTGCTCAAACGCCGCAATGAAGTCGGGGCGGCAGTCGGGATACCCGCTGTAGTCGAGCGCATTCACGCCGATGAGCACGTCCTGCGCGCCGAGCACCTCGGCCCAGGCCATGGCGAACGAAAGAAAAATGGTGTTGCGCGCGGGGACGTAGGTGATGGGGATGCCCGTGGCCATCGCGCGCGCATCGCGGTCCTTCGGCACGGCGGCGCTCCCGGTGAGCGCCGAACCGCCGAACGGCCGGAGGTCGAAATCGCAGATGACGTGCTGCGACACGTTCCAGCGGTCGGCGATCTCGCGCGCCCGCTCGATCTCGACGTCGTGCCGCTGGCCGTAGCGAAAGGTCAGCGCGTGCACGGCGTAGCCCGCGCGCGTGGCCCACGCCAGCAGCGTCGTGCTGTCGAGACCGCCACTGAGCAACAGGACGGCTGGCGTGCCCGGCGGCACGGTGGGGAGGATGGCATCGGTCACGACGTGCAACCTAAAGCACCGATGGCACGGCGGAAACAGCCGCCGTGCCATCGCCGGTCCGTCGCGGTCCCGCGCCGCGGGTTTTGCCTAGCTGCGCCGCAGCCCCGCGACGATCTGCTTGAGGCGAAGCGCGCTGTCGAGCAGTGCCGCCGAGGCCGACTGCATCTCCTCGCTCGAGGCGCTCTGTTCCTCGGTGGATGCGCTCACCTGCTGCGCCGCCGCCGCATGTCCCTCGGCCGTGCGGGCCGCCTGCGTGATGCCCGCCGCCGCGGCGTGCACGGCGTGAAGATTGCCCTCGGAGGCATCGCTCACCTGCGTCGAAGCGTGCAGCGCACGCTCGGCCGCGTGCACGATGCTGGCGAGCGACTGATCGAGGTCCCGTGACAGGTTCTCGATCTCCCCCACCTGCGATGCGCCGGCCTGCATGGCCTTGGTCGTGCTCGCCACCTTCAACCGCACCACGCCAGTGAGCTGCACGATGTCGTCCGCCGCCAGCTGCGCCTGTTCCGCCAGCTTGCGCACCTCGTCGGCGACGACGGCGAAGCCGCGTCCGGCGGAGCCCGCGCGCGCCGCCTCGATGGCCGCATTCAGCGCCAGCAGGTTGGTCTGCTCGGCAATGCGGCTCACCACGCCGACAAATCGGTTGATCGTCTCGGCCGTCGTGTTCAGTTCCACCACTTCCTTGGCGGCGCGCTCCACGGAGTGCCGCACCTCGAGCAGGATGCCCACCGACCGCTCCACCTCCACGCGCTTTTCCCGCGCCACGGTGTCGATCTTGCCCGCCAGGCTGTTCACTTCCGCGGCGCCCTCGCGCACGGCGCCGGCGCGTTCCCGAATCGTTGTGAGCTCGTCGTCCACGCGGCGCAGCTCGGAGACCTGCAGCTCGGCGCCCTCGGTGACCTCGCCCATCGCCGTCGCCGTCTGCGTGGCCGCCAGCGAGACCTGCTCCGCCGCGGACGCCAGCTCTCGCGCCGAGGCCGAGACCTCCTCGGCCGTCGCGTTCGCGCCGGCGGCCAGTCGCGCGAGGGAATCGGCCGTGATGTTCATGGCATCGGCGAGGTTGCGAAATTCGCCGGGCAGCTCGGCCGAGGTGCGGACATCGAGCCGGCCTTCGCTCATCGCCTTCGCGTGCTGCACGAGGTAGTGCAGCGGGAGCGTGATGCCGCGCACCGTGCTGACGACCACGATGACGCCGACGGCGATGGCGCCGATGATTACCGTCAGCAGGAGGTTTGCCCGCCGCCGGCTTTCGTCGTCCAGCCGCTTGGCCGTGCGCTCGATCTGGCGCGCGCGCATGTGGCTGAGACGCTGGATGTCGTCGAGCAGCGCCTCCTCCAGTGGATGCGAGCGCTCGGCCGCGCGCGCGGCGTCGCCGGCGCGCCCAAGATCCCGCAGGCGCGCCGCCAGCGCGAGATCGACTTCAATGGAGGACAGCAGGCCATCCACACCGGCGAGGAGCGACACTTCTTCGGCGCTCAATCCGGCGCTCAGGTTCAGCGTGGCCTGGGCGGCGTGGGCCGCAAAGCCCAGTTCGCGGAAGTGCCGTTGTGCCGTTGTGTCGCCAGTCTCGAGGTACACGCGGCCATTCGAGAGCTCCTTGGCGATGGAACTCGTGAGCGTGGCGGTGAGCTCGGTTTCACGCTGGGCGGTCAGCAGTTCCGTGTTGACGGCCGTGCTGAGCGACGTCAGCGCGTAGCGCCCCACGGTGCCCGCCACGAGGAGCAGCAGGAAGACGACGGAAAACCCGAGGAGCAGGCGGCTGCGGATCGAGCCGAACTTGAGCGACGTGTTGGCGCGGCTCATTGCAGCTTCTCGACGATCAGGCGGCCGCGACGCGCGCGGGTCAGCACGATACCCTTGCCGACCGGGTCTCCGTCGGGGCGGAACCGGATCGGCCCGGTCGCACCGGCGATGGCCGTTTGTTCGGTGAGGCCGTGCAGCCAGTCGCGAATGCCCGCCCGGTCGTGCCCGGCCGCCGCAAGTGCCGCGGCGAGCGTGAGCGTCGCATCGTAGCCGAGCGCGGCATTACCGTCGGGCTCGACGTTGTACTTGGCCCGGAACGCCTCGACGAACTTGCGCGCCTCGGGCCGCGGATCCTCAGCCGTGAATGGCGCCCCGATGAGCGCGCCCTCGGCGGCGGCCGTGTCGTCCACCACCGGCGTCCACCCATCGCCGCCCACGAACTGCGTCTTGAGCTGCTGGCGGCGCGCCTCGCGCAGGATCACCACGCCCGACGCATCGGTTCCCGCGGCCAGCACGGCGTCGGGACGCTCCTGCTTGAAGAACGTGATGTACGGCTCGGCGTCCGTGAGTTCGGCCGAGATCGGATCGCTCGAGATGATCTCGCCCGTGAAGGCGGCACGGAAGCTGGCGGTCAGGCCGCGCCCATACCCGTCGTTCTCGTACAGGATGGCCACGCGCTTCAGCCCGAGCGCGCTGATGCCGCGGGCCAGCTCGACGCCGTTGGCGGAATCGCTGGAGATGACGCGGAAGGTCCACGGCGAGATGCCTGTGAGCGCCGGATTCGTGGCCGTGGTGGCGACGGCCACCAGCTGGCCGTCGTACACGCGCGCGGCCGCGAGCATGGCGCCGGAACTGACGTGACCCACCACGGCGAGCACTGCGGGGTTGTCCACGAACTGCTGCGCAACGCGCGCGGCCACGGCGCCGCTCCCGCTGTCGTCCTTGAATTCGATCGCCAGCTTGCGGCCGTCGATCCCACCCCGGGCGTTGATTTCGTCACGGGCGAGTTCGATGCCTCGCCGATTGGCCAGGCCGAACGCCTGCGTCCACGGGCCGGCGGCGCCGAGGACATACGTGCCGCCCGAGCCTCCTGACCCGCAGGAGATGGAAGCAACGCACAACAGCACTGCAAGACGCCGCACGATGGGCCTCTGAGAGCCAGGGGCAAGCAGGATCGGGGGGGCCTGCGTCGGCCCGGGTGTCTAGTAATGTGACACCTTGTTCGTCGCTATGGAATGGGTGCCGTCAGATTGTTGTGCTGGGCTGCTGCTGCGTCAGGCAGTGCAGGGTGCCGAGGCCCCAGACGAGATCGACCGCGTGGATGCCGACCACCTGCCGGTCGGGCATCAGCTCGGCGAGCGTGTTGAGGGCCTGCCGGTCGTTCGGGTCGTTGAACGTCGGCACGAGCACGGCCGTGTTGGCGATGTAGAAGTTGGCGTAGCTGGCCGGCAGGCGCTGGCCTTCCATGAATACGGCCCGGGGAAACGGGAGAGTCACCACCCGGAGTTCCTGGCCGCGGGCGTCGCGCGCCGCCTGCAACCGGCGCAGGTTGTCGAGCGAACGCGCGTGGTTCTCGTCGGCCGGGTCCTCCTCGTGCGCGAGCACCACGATGCCTGGCGCCACGAATCGGGCGATGTCGTCCACGTGGCCGTGGGTGTCGTCGCCAACGCACCCCTCACCGAGCCAGATCGCGTGCGGGCAGCCGAGTTCCTCGGCAAAGATCCGCTCGTAGTCGGCGCGACCGAGCCCGGGATTGCGATCCTGCACGCCGGAGAGCAGCCACTCCTCGGTGACCAGCATCGTGCCGAGGCCATCGGTCTCGATGCCCCCGCCTTCGAGGTTGACGCGGCCCCGGCCGTCGGGGCGAATCGGCACATGCCGCGGAAGGCGCGTCTCCGCCGCCACGAACTCGCCGATCTTCTCATCGAGCGTGTAGTTGGGGTATTTCGCCCACGCGTTGAATCCCCAGTCGCACCACTCCAGTTCTCCCGTCGCGGTACGCACGCCGGTGGGCGCACTGTCGCGCAGCCAGACGCGGTCGTTCGGCACGAGGTGCAGGCGGACGTGCCGCTCCACGTGATGTGCGGCCAGGCAGGCTTCGGCGTCCTCGCGCACCGACTCATCGTGGCACAGGATCTCGACTTGCTCGGACTGTGCGAGCACGCGTGCGATTTCGGCGTACACCCACGGAATTGGCTCGAACTTCCCGGGCCAGTCGGGCTCGTGATGTGGCCACGCGATCCAGGTGGCGGCGTGGCGCTCCCATTCGGCGGGAAAGCGGGGCATGAGGGTAGACGGTAGACGGTAGACGGTAGACGGTAGACAGTAGACGGTAGACGGTAGATGCGGACGCTCGTACGGCGAATCGCGTACGGCCTACGGCGTAGAGCTTCCCTGGTCTTTGTCCGATCCGATCCACCGGTTCAGAATCGGCCCGTACGCATCCACCCGCCGGTCGCGCAGGAACGGCCAGTTGCGCCGCGTCTCCTCGATCAGCCGCGGCTCGCAGGTTGCCAGCAGGATCGTCTCCTCGGTGCCGGCCTCGGCTAGCGGCCGACCGAACGGGTCATAGACGAACGAGTGCCCGAAGAACTCGACCCCGTTGGTGCCGGCCTCCGGCTCGAATCCCGTGCGGTTCGGCGCGGCCACGAACACGCCGTTGGCGATGGCGTGCGCGCGCTGCGTTGTGCGCCAGGCGTTCACCTGGGCCTCGCCCCACGCGGCCTTCTCGGCGGGATGCCAGCCGATGGCGGTTGGGTAGATGAGGATGTCGGCGCCAAGCAGGGAGGTGATGCGCGCGGCCTCTGGATACCACTGGTCCCAGCAGATCAGCACGCCGATGGTGGCGTATCGCGTCTTCCACACCATGAAGCCGCCGGCTTCGCCGGACGGACCGCGAGTGCCCGCGGGCTGCACCGGCGCCGACGACTCGCCGGGGGCGAAGTAGTACTTCTCCTCGAAGAGCGGATCGTGCGGGATGTGCATCTTGCGGTAGACGCCGAGCACCGCGCCGTCGGCGTCAATGACCACCGCGGAGTTCCGGTAGACGCCGGCGGCCTGCCGTTCGTAGAGGGGTACGACGAGCACGACGGCCAGCTCCGCGGCGAGCGCGCTCAGGCGGTCGGTGGTCGGGCCGGGGACCGGCTCGGCGAGGTCGAACCGGTCGAGGTCGATCTTCTTGCAGAAGTAGGGCGCGTCGAAGAGTTCCTTGAGGCAGATCACCTGCGCGCCGCGCGCGTGCGCGTCGCGCACCTTGGCGATGGTGCGGTCGAGGGTCTCTTCGCGCGTCGCGGCCACGCCGTCCTGGATGAGGGCGACGGTGAACGGGGCGGAAGTCATTCCCGAATCTATCAGGTGCCGCTCGGCAGGGGCTAGGCGGTGGCGCCCGCGCTCCGTCACGCGCCGCCCGTCGGCGCGCGTCAGCTCCTGAGTGCGATCACCACGTCGCCGACGTTGGTGCCGGTGAGGCCGGTCTTGAGCAGCGCCCCTCCGAGGTGCAGCGCCTCGTAGGAATCGTGCCGCACGAGCGCATCACGGGGGTCGAGGCCGGCCTCGGTGATGCGGGAGGCGGTGAAGGCGTCGATGATGGCGCCCGCCGCGTCGGTGGGTCCGTCACGGCCATCGGTACCGGCGGCGAGAATGGAGATGCCATCGGCGGCGTTGCCCGCGTCCCGCAGTGCCAAGGAGGCGGCGAGCGCCAATTCCTGGCAGCGGCCGCCATTGCCCCAGGCCTCGCGCAGCGTGACCGTCGTTTCTCCTCCCCACAGCACCACGCTGCCACGGGGCAGGGCGAGCGCGGCTTGGGCGACGCGCTCCCCGGCGGTCGCGGCCTCGCCGACCAGCGGCTCGCTGACGACGCGTACGGGCTCGAACCCCAGCACGCGTGCACGGAGGGCGCCGGCGTCCAGCACACCGCCGTTGCCCTGCACCGCCGGGACGCCGGGAAAGAGGAAGGCCGGAGCCTCCGGCTTTGGCGTCTCCGGCAGCTCGCCGCGCATCACGCGGTCGAGGTAGCGCAGGAGCGGCGCGGGCACCTGGTCAGCCAGCATCGTCTCGTCGATGAGGCGCCGCACGTCCGTGGCTGTGCTGGCATCGGGGGTGCACGGGCCGGAGCCGATCTGCGAAAGGTCGTCGCCGATGACGTCGGAGAGCACGATCTGCTCCACGCGGGCCGGCGCGAGCCGGGTGGCAAGCCGGCCGGCTCCCCAGCGCAGGAAGCGCTTGCGAATGCTGTTGACGCGCGCGATGTCGAGTCCCGACCGGCTCAGCATCTCGCTCAGGACGGAAAGGTCGCGATGATCCACGCCATCGACGGGCGCGGCCACGAGGCTGGACGCCCCGCCTGAGACGAGTACGAACACCACGTCGTCGCCGGTCACGTGTTCGCACAGCTCGTGCAAGGCGTCGGCGGCGAGTGCCGACTGCCGACCCGGCATCGGATGATCGCCGGCCACGGCTACCAGCGCCGCGTGTGGCACGTGACTCACCGTGGGCGCCACGATGATGCCGCCCGCGATGGGCGTGTTGCGCTCCATCATCTCGTGCACGGCGGCGCGCGCCATGCTCGCCGCGGCCTTGCCGATGGCGATGATCCACGTCTTTCGCGCGCCGGAGGGACGCCCGGCCGGAAGGCGCAGCCGGATGGCCCGCGCCGTGAACGACGTCGGGTCGGCCGCGATGAGTGACGCGGCGAACAGGTCGCGCACCGTCACCGCGCCGGTGCGCACGGACGGAATGGAGAACGAGGCAGAGTGCCGGTCAGTTGAAATCACGACGCCTTCGGGGACGATGGGAGTGAACGACCGGTGCAAGCCCTGCCGTGGGGACCTCGCACCTGCGCAAAGTCTGACCCCACGGCGTCAGATGAGCGTCTTGGGCGACCGGCGGCCGTCAGTGGCGCGTCAAACGGACGGGCGGCGGGCGCCATTGCGCCCGCCGCCCGCCATCCAAGCACCTACATCCACGTCGGCGAGGCCGACGTTCGTTCCCGCTACCTGCCCTTGGCGGCCGCAGCGTCGACCGCCGAGTCGAGTTGGGCGTACGCGTCCTGCGACAGCGCCGGGAACGGCCGGATGACGTGCGCAACGCGGCCGTCGGTACCCACAACGAAGACGACGCGCTTGTAGAACTTCTTCAGCGGCCCGATGCCGATGCCCGCGGTGGCGTACTTCTCCGCGATGTCGCCCGAGGTGTCGCTGGCGAAGAGCATGGGGAAGTTCGACTCCCGCGCCCACACGGCGAGCTCGCCGATGCCGTCGGAACTGATGGAAATGGCGACGACACC
>JBBQZD010000032.1:0-17369 GCA_038208045.1 Gemmatimonadales bacterium
CATGTACCCCGCCGTGAGCAGCAGCGTGAGGTGCCCCATCCAGCGGTACTTGGGGCTGCGCACGACGAGGTTCATCACGTAGTACGCCAGCGCCGCGCCGACCCACGACACGGCCACGAACGCGCGCGGCACCAGATGGTACAGCGAGTACGGAAAGATCACGAACGCGCTCGCCAGGTAGGCGTCGCGCATCAATTCCGTCTGCAGTTCGAGCCGCTCGTGCTGCCAGCGCAGGATGCGCGCGGTGAGCAGCGCCACGAGCCCGAAACCGATGCTGATGCCGCTCTCGCTCGTCGCCACCACCATGTAGGTGGCCACGATGGCGACGAAGATGAAGAAATTCCCCAGCACGATCAGTTTGGACCGGAACCAGAGCGCGGTCGCCACCACGAGCAGGCTCTCCCACGAGAGCCAGATGAACAGGTTGGGCAAGGGCACGAGCCGTGCGAGCGCCACGCTGAGCGCCAGGTAGCCCGTCATCGCATAGAAGAAGGTCGAGACCCGGCTGCGCTCCACGCGCCAGAACGCCACGGCCAGTCCCAGGAAGACGACTCCCGCTGCGGCGTGTGCGGCGGTGAACGCCGCCACCGACGCGCCAAACGTCGCCACCGCGAGCAGCGCGTACCCGATCCCGCAGTTGAGCAGTACCGCGAGCACCGTGGCCGCGTCTTCCTCGCTGCGGTCCTTTCGCAGCAGTGAACCGAGCGCGTTGGCCGTCACGTACGCGAGCACCACCGCGGCGGCGCCGGGCCGCGACGCCAGCTCGAACGTGCGCCCCGACCACGGGCGGTTCACCAGCCAGAGCAGGTGCGACAGGTACCCGGCGGGAATCACGAACAGGAGCAGCCACTGCCACCCCCGCGAGGCCGCCGCGTACGCCCCGATCGCGAGCAGCGCCGTGATGCCCGCGAGCACGAGCACCGTGGCGCCGCACGCCACCACGGTGACGAACCCGGTGAACAACGCGATGCCGAGCAGCCAGGCCGATCGCAGGCGCATCGCCACGATCACGTTCGCCGCGGAGACCGACGAGAGCAGCAGGCATGCGCCGAGCGAGTCGATGGACAGCACGTGCTCGGCGCCGAACAGCGCGAGCCGCAGTGCCGAGAAGTACAGCAGGGCCATGGCCGCGCCGCGGAAGTAGCCGGCCACCAGCTCGAAGGACGCGCGCCACCGGTGCGCGAGGAACGCCAGCACGCCGGCGACGACGCCTCCGGCCAGCGACGGCAGCACGGGCGGCAGTCCGTCGAGGGGGAGCAGCAGCGCGAAGCCCACACCGCAGGTCAGCACGAAAATGCCGACGCTCGCCATCCAGTTCTGCCCGACGACGAACTCGAGGTCCTGGTCGGCGCCTGGCGGCGCGGGCGGCGGGAGCTCGGCGGCGGCCAACGCATTGCCGGCCAACGCATCGCCGGCCAACGCGTCGCCGGCCAACGCGTCGCCGGCCGGTCCGAGCGGCGGCAGTTCGAGGTGCGCCTCGAGTCGCTCGACGCGCTGTTCGAGGCGCACGAGCGTCTCGAGCAGCGCCGCTTCCGTCACGGCCGCGCGTGCATCGGTCACGATGGCTCCGGCGGGGGCCGTGAGTATGCGGCCGTGACGGCCGCGGGTCCTACATGCTGCCCTTCGCCCCCTTCACCCTCGGCTTCGTGGACGACGGGTTGTGGCACTCGCTGCAGCTCGACTCCTTCCAGTCGCTGCCCACATCCACCGGATGCTCGTACTGCACGCCGGTCAGGGACACCCGCTCCTTGCTGCCGACGGCCTGCTGGCCGAGGATCACGTGGCAGGCGTTGCAGTCCTTCGAGAGCACCTTGCCCTCCTCGTTGACGTGCTTGCCGTCGTGGCAGCGGAAGCAGCCGAGGAAGTACATGTGCCCGATGTTGTCGGGAAAGGACTTCCAGTCGGCCTGCATCGACGGGAAGTAGTTCTTGGCGTAGAGGCCCTGCACCTCGGTGATCATCCGGTCAATGGACGTGCGCTTGGCCGTCGCGAGGGTGGGGAAGCCCGTCGTGTAGTACTCGTTGATCGCGATGCGGATGCTGTCCTTGGCCACCTGCGCCGTGGAGTAGGGCTCCTCGAGCACGTGCACCGCGAGGTCCTTGGCGCTCGGCAACTCGGGGTCAATCCAGCCGAGCGTCATCAGGTGGTTGACCATGCGGCTCGGCTGACGGTACTGGTGAGCCGGGCGGTTGTGGCAGTCGATGCAGTCCATGCGGCGCGTCGGGCGCGCGGCGGAGTCCGCCGCGGTCAGTGGACGTTCGGTGCTGCGATACGTGTGCACGACCCCGTTCGGGCCCTCCGTGCGCACCCAGGGGATCACCTGGCGCGAGTCGTCGGTCGCGATGTAGGTGACCTTGTTCAGGATGTTCATGTGCCAGTGGATGCCCGAGGTCGGGCCGGCTTCCTTGTTGCCGCCGCCGATGCGGATCAGCAGGTCGAGCTTGGTGCTGGTGTGCCCTTGGCCCACCGACGAGAAGTACGTGTTGCTCATCAGTTTCTGGCTGTAGAACTGGCTCGGCCAGTGGCACTGCTCGCACGTCTGCTGCGCCGGGCGCAGGTTGTGGATCGGCGTGCCGATGGGGCGGGGAAATTTATTGAAGGCGACCGAGTAGAGCTGGTAGCTGCCCGACAGCTTGGACCGGACGAACCAGCCCGCGCCGGATCCGATATGGCACTGCACGCACCCGACCTTGGCGTGCGGCGAGTTCTGGTACGCCGTGTACTCCGGCTCCATCGGCGTGTGGCAGCTCGTGCCGCAGAAAGTGTCGGACTCCATGTGCTCGTAGGCCTGGAAGCTGCCGAAGCTGGAAACGAGCACCAGCGCGAGCGCGCTGACGGACACGAGCATCAGGGCCACGCGGTGCGACGGGTTGTTCAGGTCCACCACCGGCAGCTGCCGCTCGGGCATGCCGAGCCGCTTGCGGCGCTGTTCGCGCCAGATGCCGAAGGCCATGATGGCCACACCGCCCATCAGCACCGAGGGCACGATGATCCAGGCGAGGATGCCCATGTACGGGTTGGGCTGCTTCGCGAAGAGCTCGAGCACCGCGAGGAAGACGATCACCGTGAAGCTGATGAAGACGATCGCCAGGCCGCCAAGGGTGATCGGGTTCGTGAACGACGCGGGCAGTCTGGAACGCATGGGCACTACTCTCCGGTTGGGTCGTGCAATGGCCTACCGACTGATCAGCAATAATACTGACTTGCGGGCATTTCGCAGGGGGGGTGGACGAGCGGAACGCGAAGGGGGATATTCCCTTGCGGAAACGTGGGGGAAAGCCGTACGTAATCGCCGCAATCTCTGGATTTCCCGGCGGCGTACGGGGTATGAGATTCCATGCATCCTGGGAGTTGTTCCGGGGGCGCATCCATTTCACGTTGTTCTTCGTCACTGCGGGACCGACAAGAGGAGCCATTCATGAAGCGCACACTTAGTCAATTGGCATTGGTTGCGGCGGCCGTCATCGTGCCGAGCCTGGCGTCCGCGCAGCACGCGTACGTCGGCGTGAAGGCCTGCACGATGTGCCACAAGTCCGAGAAGCAGGGCATGCAACTGTCCATCTGGGAGAAGTCGCGGCACGCCGGCGCGTACACGACGCTGACGACGGACAAGGCGAACGAAATCGCCAAGTCCAAGGGCATCACGACGCCCGCGGCCGAGGCCAAGGAATGCCTCGCGTGCCACACGATCTCGGGTGACGCCGGCGGTGCCGATCCCAAGCAGGGCGTGCAGTGCGAGAGCTGCCACGGCGCCGGCGCCGACTACAAGTCCATGGCGACGATGAAGGATCGCGCGAAGGCGGTGGCCAGCGGCCTGAACGCGTTCGCCGACCAGGCGGCCGCCGAGGCGCAGTGCAAGACCTGCCACAACGAGAAGAGCCCGACCGCCAAGGCGTTCAACTACGACGAGATGTGGGCGAAGATCGCGCACAAGAAGCCCGCCGCGTAAGCGGTCATCCTCCGAGCCCAGCTGAGAGAAGAGCCAGCATATGATCCGCAGAGTCCTGGTGTTCGTGGCGTTGCTTGCCTCCTTCTTTCAGCTGGGATCGCGCACGGCCCTCGCGCAAACGAGGGCCGTTTGCCTGGAATGCCACAGTGATTCGACCCTGACCAAGGACGGTCCGGGCAAAAAGCAGATCTCGCTGTTTATGCGGGAGTCGGTGCTCAACAGGTCGGTGCACGCCAAGCTGAGCTGCGTGGCCTGTCACGCCGGGTTCAATCCGGAAGAGGTGCCGCACAAGGACCCGATGACGTCGGTGGCGTGCGAGCGCTGCCACACGGGGGCGGCCTTCAAGCACCCGTTCCACATCGACCTGGCCCGGGCCGCCACCAGCGGCAAGGCGCCGAAGGTGGCGTGCAAGGGGTGCCACGGCACGCACGACGTGGAGTCGCCGAAGACGCCGGGCACGAAGTTCTCGGCGGGCCGCCTGACGGAATCGTGCGGCAGCTGCCACAAGTCCGAGCTGACGCACTTCCCCGCGTCGGCCCACGGTCGCGCGCTGGCGGCCGGCGTGAAGGGCGCGCCCACCTGCCTCACCTGCCACCGGGGCGCGGTGGCCTTCGTGGCGGGCACGGCGGATTCGCTCTCCGTCAAGCGGGCGCAGGCGGAACTCTGCCTCTCGTGCCACAGGGACAACCCCGACGTCATGGCGCGCACGTCGCCGTCGGCCGGCTTCATCGTGTCGTACGAGACCAGCGTCCACGGGGCCGCGCTCGCCAAGGGCAAGGCCGCCGCGGCAAACTGCGTGAGCTGCCACAGCGCGCACGACATGAAGAAGGGCTCGGAGGCGACCTCGCGCGTCAACCGCGCGAACATCCCGACGACCTGCGCGCAGTGCCACGAGAAGATCGCCGATGTGTTCCTGCAGAGCGTGCACGGTGTACAGGCGATGAAGGGCAACAAGGAAGCGCCGGTCTGCACCACCTGCCACGGCGAGCACCAGATTCTCGCGAAGGCCAATCCGCAGTCGCGCGTGGCGTCGGCCAACGTGTCGTCGCAGGTCTGCCAGCCCTGCCACGAATCGGTGCTCCTCTCCGCCAAGTACGGCCTGCGCAGCGACCGGTTCAAGACCTTCACCGACAGCTATCACGGGCTGGCAAGCCGTGGCGGCTCGCTCACCGTGGCCAACTGCGCCAGTTGCCACAGCAGTCACGACATCAAGCCCGCCTCGGACCCGACGTCGAGCGTCAACAAGGCCAACCTGAAGGTCACGTGCGGCCGGTGCCATCCGGGCGCCAACGAACGGTTCGCCGTCGGCTCCGTGCACATCGACCTGAAGGACAAGGCCGACGAGCCGATGCTCTACTGGGTCGCGACCTTCTACATCCTGCTGATCGTCGTGGTCATCGGCGGCATGCTGGTGCACAACATCCTCGACTTCCGCCGCAAGTCGAAGCACCTGCTCATGGTCCGGCGCGGCCTCATCGAGGAAGCGCACCACGGCACGGCGCTCTACCTGCGCATGTCGTTGAACGAGCGGCTGCAGCACGGCACGCTGGTGGTGAGCTTCATCACGCTCGTCTTCTCCGGCTTCGCGCTCAAGTTCCCCGAGGCCTGGTGGGTGGCGCCGTGGCAGCACTTGACGCCGGCCTTCTTCGCGACGCGCAGCATCGTGCACCGCATTGCCGGCGTCGTGATGGTGCTGGCGAGCCTGTACCACGTCTACTACCTGGCCTTCGTGCCGCGCGGCCGGCGGCTCTTCCGCGACCTGCTGCCCGTCTGGCAGGACGCCAAGGACGCAATCGCCGTGATGAAGTACAATCTCGGCGTCTCGACGATCCGGCCGCGCTTCGCGCGCTTCAGCTACATCGAGAAGAGCGAGTACTGGGCGCTCGTCTGGGGCACCATCCTCATGGGCGCCACGGGCGTGATCCTCTGGTTCGACAACACGTTCATCGGCCTGTTCACGAAGCTCGGCTGGGACGTGGCGCGCACCGTGCACTACTACGAGGCGTGGCTGGCAACGCTGGCCATCATCGTCTGGCACTTCTACTTTGTGATCTTCAATCCCGACATCTACCCCATCAACCTGGCCTTCTGGAAGGGGACGCTGACCGAGCGGGAGATGGCGGACGAACACCCGCGCGAACTCGAACGGCTGAAGGCGAAGGCCGCCGAGGGTACGGGCGACGAGGACGACGAGGACCGGTAGGCCTCTCCGACGTGAACCCCCAGCCCCCCGCTGACGCCTGACCCTCTGGAATGACCATGCTGAAGGCAATAGTTCGGGCCTGCGCGCTGACCCTGCTCGTCGCATTCGCGATGCCGGTTCGCAGCGCCGGCGCGCAGGCCAATGGCGACTGCTTCGAGTGCCACGCCGACAAGTCGCTCACGACCAAGCGCGACGGCAAGACCGTCTCGCTCTTCGTGGACCAGAAGAAATTCGCGGCCTCGGTGCACGGCAAGGGCAACTGCATCGACTGCCATGCCGACCTCACGGGCAAGGAACTGCCGCACGACGAGCGTCTGAAGCCGGCCACCTGCCGCGCCTGCCACGCGGTGCAGCAGAGCCAGCACGACCAGTCGCTCCACGGCAAGGCCATCGCCCGCGGCGATCCGCTGGCGCCGCGCTGCATCAGCTGTCACGGCAACCACGAGATCGTGGCCGTCAAGTCGGCGAACTCGCCGGTGCAGCCGTCGCGCATCCCGTATCTCTGCGGCCAGTGCCACTCCGAGGGCGGCAAGGT
Organism: Gemmatimonadales bacterium; assembly: GCA_038208045.1. GTDB lineage: Bacteria > Gemmatimonadota > Gemmatimonadetes > Gemmatimonadales > Gemmatimonadaceae > PNKL01. The sequence continues at coordinate 6,688 of JBBQZD010000032.1, forward strand.
CACGAAGCAGCGCGTGATCCATCAGTCGAACATCATCACCAACTACAGCGAGAGCATTCACGGCGACGCCCTGATGAACAAGGGGCTCACGGTCGCCGCCACCTGCGTCTCGTGCCACACCGCCCACTTCATCCTGCCGCACACCGACGCCAAGTCGTCGATTGCGCGCGCCAACATCGCCGCCACCTGCTCCAGTTGCCACGCCGCCATCGAGGCGGTGCACCGCAAGGTCATCCAAGGCCAGCTTTGGGAGCGGGAACGCAACGTGCTGCCGGCCTGCGTGGACTGCCACGAGCCGCACAAGGCCCGCCGCGTCTTCTACGACCAGGGCATGGCCGACCGCGACTGCCTGCGGTGCCACGAGAAAAAGGACCTCAAGGCGTCAAAGGACGGACGCTCGCTCTACGTCGACACCGCGAAGCTCGCCGGCTCCATGCACGTCAAGCAGGCCTGCAGCCAGTGCCACACGGGCGTGGCGCCCTCGCACCTGCGTCCGTGCGACGCCATCACCCAGAAGGTGAACTGCGCCTCGTGCCACGCTGAAGTCGGTGCGCAATTCCAGCTGAGCACGCACGGCCAGCTCGAGACCAGCAAGGACCACGACGGGCCGAGCTGCAAGCAGTGCCATGGGACGCACGACGTGCTGGGCAAGGCCAACCCGCGCTCCCCGTCCTTTCCCACGCACGTGCCTGAGCTCTGCGCGCGCTGCCACAAGACGGGCAAGCAGGCCGCCCTGAAGTACACGGGCACCCAGACGCAGATCGTCGAGCGCTACTCGGAGAGCATCCACGGCAAGGGCCTGATGGAGAGCGGCCTCGTCGTGACGGCGACCTGCACCAGCTGCCACACCGCGCACAGCGTCCTGCCGCGCGACAGCACCCAGTCGAGCGTCAACCGCCACAACCTGCCGTCCACCTGCGGCCGCTGTCACGACGGCATCGCCAAGCTGTTCGAGAACAGCGTCCACTCGGCGTCGGTCACCACGACCGACAAGAAGCTTCCCGTCTGCGACGACTGCCACTCGTCGCACACCATCAGCCGCACCGACGCCGCGGGCTTCAAGCTCAAGATCATGGGGCAGTGCGGCAGCTGCCACGAGGAAATCGCCAAGTCCTACTTCGACACCTACCACGGCAAGGTGTCGCGCCTGGGCTACACCAAGACGGCGCAGTGCTACGACTGCCACGGGTCGCACGACATCCTGCGCGTCGCCGACCCGAAATCCCGTCTGAGCCACCAGAACGTCGTGGCGACCTGCGCCAAGTGCCATGCCGGCGCCTCGCGAAAGTTCGCCGGGTACCTGACCCACGCGACGCACCACGACATGAACAAGTACCCGGTGCTGTTCTGGGTCTTCTGGGCCATGACCGCCCTGCTCGTGGGGACGTTCACGATCAGCGGCGCGCATACCCTGATGTGGCTGCCGCGCGCGCTCAAGATGCGCAAGGAATTCGGACGCCATCCGCCGGCCAAGGAAGGCGAGCTCGAATACCAGCGCTTCTCGCGGCTCAACCGCGCGCTCCACGTGTTCATGATCCTCAGCTTCATCAGTCTGGCCCTCACGGGCATGACGCTGAAGTTCTCGTACACGAAGTGGGCGTCGGTGGTGTCGCACCTGCTCGGCGGCTTCGAGACGACGGGCTACTTCCACCGCTACGCCGCCGTCATCATGTTCGGCGTCTTCGTCACGCACATCGTCGACCTCATCCGGCGCAAGCGCCAGGACGGCACGACGTGGAAGGACCTGGTGCTCGGTCCGGGCTCGATGATGTTCAACCGCCGCGACCTGCGGGAGCTCATCGGGTCCGTGAAGTGGTTCCTCGGCAAGGGCAAGCGCCCGACCTACGGCCGGTGGACCTACTGGGAGAAGTTCGACTACTTCGCCGTCTTCTGGGGCATTTTCATCATCGGGTCCACGGGCCTGATGCTCTGGTTCCCGGTCTTCTTCGCCTGGTTCTTCCCCGGCTGGTTCGTCAACGTGGCCACCATCATCCACAGCGACGAGGCCCTGCTCGCCACGGGCTTCATCTTCACCGTGCACTTCTTCAACACGCACCTGCGGCCAGAGAAGTTCCCCATGGACCTCGTGGTCTTCACGGGGCGCATGACGGTGGAGGAGCTGAAGCACGACAAGCCGGACGAGTACGCCGAACTGGTGGAGAAGGGCACGCTGGACGAGCACCTCGTGGTGCCCTACCAGCCCATCGTCATCCGCACCATCCGCGCCTTCGCGTGGACGGCGCTGACGATGGGGACGCTGATCGTGCTGGGCATCGTGTATGCGATGGTGTTCGCGTACCAGTAGGGAACGCCGACGGGAAACGAGGCTCTACGCTCTACGCTCTACGCTGTACGCAATACGCCGTCCGAGGCTCGGGTGCCCCGGACGGCGTATTGCGTAGAGCGTAGAGCGTCTTGACCCGTGCTGTGGGCCGACCCGGCCCGCCTACTCGTCGTCCGGCCGCTGCGCGGCCACCGGCTTGTCGAACCAGTTGAACGGCTTGCTCATCCACTTGAGCCAGCCCCACACGCGAACCGTCGCGCCGCGGAAGGCGGGAATGCGCAGCAGGGCGCAGAGGTGCTCGAGGGGCCACGTGACCAGCAGCAGCGCCGACAGCAGCACCATCGCCACTGGCCAGAGCGGGATGGCGATGATGACCGCCACCACGACGAGCGGGGCGAGCAGGAAGCAGGGGCCGAGGGCCATGCTGTAGAATAACTACTACAGAGGCTCTATGCTCTACGCTCTACGCAATTCGCCGTACGACACGACGGCGCAGTGTCGTCGGGCATACGACGTACAGCGTAAAGCGTAGAGCTTCGTTTCCCCCGAGAACGCCGCCCGCTCAGCTCCGCGGCAGCTCCGTCCCGTCTTTGGGCACAAAGTGCTCCAGGAACGTCCGCTCCTGCGGCGTCAGGCTGCCGAGCCCCTCCGCGCTGATCTTGTCGAGGATGCGGTTCACCTCGTCGCGATTCACTTCGTGCACCGACGCGGGGTTCACGCGCTTCCAGCCCGAGAGTTCGCGCACCGGCGTGTGGGCCACGGCCTGGCGCTGGAAGCGCGCCGCGCCGGCCGCGCGGCCGATCCACTTGAGATACAGGAAGGCCCCCGCGTAACCGCCGAGGTGCGCGAAGTCGGCCACGCCCGCGCGCGACCCGCCGAACCCGCTCCAGAGCGCCAGCACCGTCGTGATGACCACGAGCCAGCGCGCCTCTACCGGGATCACGCCCCAGATGTAGATCTGGTCGCGCGGCCAGAACATCGCGAACGCCAGCATCACACCGAAGACCGCCGCGGACGCGCCGATGACGCCGGCGTGCGGCGCGAAGATGAACGAGAAGACCGCCCCCGTCACGCCGGCCAGCAGGTACAGCGTGATGAACCGCCGCGACCCGAGCCGCGACTCGACGCGCGGCCCGAAGAAGAACAGCGCGATCATGTTGAACAGGATGTGCGTGAAGCCGCCGTGCAGGAACATGTACGTGACGATCGTCCACGGATGCGTGAAGACGAGCATCGGCACGAAGACCAGCGGGTCGGTGGCCGACGGCATCGTCATCTGCACGAAGAACATGATGACGTTGGCGAACAGCAAGCGCTGGACCCATGGGGTCATGAAGCAATGCCTCCGAACGATGGATGACGCGGCGCACACGTGGCGCCCCCTCGAAGGGTAGCGCCGGTGAGGGCGCCCGGTCTACTCCTCGCTCGCGGCGACCCGCCGCTGCAGCGACGTCCAGCGCGCGTCAATCTCCGCCTGGATGCGCCCCACCTGCCCGGCGTCGAGGTGGCGGAACCGCCCTTGGCGCCGCAGGTACGGCTCCACCGGGTCGCCCGCGTGATCCATCGTCAGCCGCCAGCGCTCGCCGTCCTCCACCTCGAGCATCGGGAAGACGCGGTTCTGCACCGCCATCCGCGCCAGCTCGATGCCCTCGTCGTCGCCGCACTTCCAGCCCGGCGGGCACGGCGAGAGCAGATGGATGAATCGCGTGCCAAACGTCGCCTTCGCGCGCGTGGCCTTGGCCAGCAGGTCCACGGGATACGCGACGGTCGCCGTGGCGGCATACGGAATGCGGTGCGCCGCCATGATGCCCATGATGTCCTTCTTGTTGGTCGCCTCGGGGAACTGCGCCGGCGTCGTGGTCGTCCACGCCCCCCACGGCGTAGCCGACGAGCGCTGGATGCCGGTGTTCATGTAGGCCTCGTTGTCGTAGCAGACGTACAGGATGTTCTCGTTGCGCTCCGCCGCCCCCGACAGCGACTGCAGCCCGATGTCGAACGTGCCGCCGTCGCCCACCCACACGAGCACCGTCGTGTCGGTCTCGCCGCGCTTGTCGAGCGCGGCGCGCACACCGGACGCCACGGCCGGTCCGGTCGCGAACGCCGTGTGGTACACGGGCACCTGCAGTGACGACTGGGGCCACGGCCCGGCGATGATCGTGAAGCAGCTCGCCGGCATCACCACGATGGTGTCGGGGCCGAGCGCCTTCAGCACCAGCCGCATGGCGAGCGGCGCCGCGCAGCCGGGACAGGCGAGATGGCCCGACGTCAGGAGCTCGCGCTCCGGGATTTCCTGGTCAATGCGCAGCTGGCTCACGGATCCACTCCCACCCAGATGTCCTCGCGCCCCGAAGGCGCACCCTGCCGTGCCCGCGCAATCACGTCGTCGATCACCGCGGGCGTGATGTCGCGCCCGCCCAGCCCGAGCACAAAGCCGTGCACCTCGGGCCGCTGTCCATCGGGCAGGTCATAGAGCGCCGAGCGCAGCTCCTCGGCAAAAATGCCGCCGTGCCCCGGCGAGATGTTGCGGTCGAGCACCGCCACGCGCGGCACGCCCGCCAGCGCCGCGCGGAGCTGCGCCGTCGGGAACGGCCGGAACATCTTCACCTTCACCAGGCCGATCGCCTCGCCCGCCGCCCGCCGCGCGTCAATGACGGACCGCGCCGTGGACGTCACCGTCCCCGACGTCACCAGCAACAGCTCGGCGTCCTCGGCGCGGTACGACTCCACCGCGCCGTAGCGGCGGCCAAACATCCGCTGCCAGTCCACCTCGATGGCGTCGAGCAGGCGCGGCACCTCGCGCATGGCCTCCTGCTGCAGCCAGCGCATCTCCATGTAACTGTCGGGGCGCACCAGCGCGCCAAACGAGTGCGGGTCCTCCACGTCGAGCTTCGTCGGCGCCGCGCGCGACGGCAGGAACCGGTCCACCAGTTCCTGGTCGGGGATGTCCACCGGCTCGGCCGTGTGCGACAGGTAGAAGCCGTCGAGCATCAGCATCACCGGCAGGCTGAGCGTCTCGGCCAGCTTGAACGCCATGACCGTCGTGTCGAGCACTTCCTGGTTGGTCTCGCAGTACAGCTGCACCCACCCCGTGTCGCGCTGCGACAGACTGTCGTTCTGGTCGGTCCAGATGTTCCAGCCCGGCCCGAGCGCCCGGTTCACGTCGGCCATCACGATCGGGTGCCGCGCCCCCGCCGCCCAGTGCAGCATCTCGTGCATGTACAGCAGCCCGTGCGACGACGACGCCGTGAACGTGCGCGCCCCCGTTGCCGAGGCGCCGATGCATGCCGCCATCGCCGAGTGCTCCGACTCCACCTTGATGAAGCGCGCCGGCAGCGTGCCGTCGGCGCACATCTCCGAGAGCTTCTCCACGATCTGCGTCTGCGGCGTAATCGGGTACGCCGAGATCACCTCCACGCGCGCCAGCCGCGCCCCCCACGCCACCGCGTGGTTGCCGATCATCACCTTCTTCATGGCCGGTCCTGCGTCATCGTGATCGCTCCCCGTGGGCACTCGGCGGCGCAGACGCCGCAGCCCTTGCAGTAGTCCATCGCTATCGCGTAGCCACCGCCCGCGGCGCGCGTGATGGCCGCGTCGGGGCAGAAGATGAGGCAGACGTCGCACTCGGTGCAGACGCCGCAGTTGAGGCACCGCGTGGCCTCGTGCATCGCCTCGGCGGTCGTGAGCCCGCCATTCGCCTCGGCGAAGCCCGCGGCGAGCGCGGCGTCGGGCGCGAGGTGCGCGTCGTCGTGCCGCGCCGCGCGTGCGAACTGGTGCAGGTTCAGATCGTCCACGCCGACGACGGTATTCACCGGGTCCACGCGGCGCACCGGATCGAGGCCCAGCCAGCGCAGGGCGCTCATGTTGCCGACGCCGTATCGCGTTCGCTCGGCGTTCACGTCGAGCCGGGGCTCCCCCGTGAGCGCGCGCAGGTGCCGGTCAATGCCGATGGCGGCGCGCTTGCCGGCGCCGAGCGCGTCGGCCACGGTGCGCTCCAGGGTGGTGACGTCGCCGCCGGCGAAGAACGGCGCGCGGCTCGTCCGGCCCACCCCGTTGACGGGGAGACCGGACGTGGTGTGCTCGATCACGAACGGGAAGCCCGGCAACTCAGCGGCTTCACCGATCGCCGTGAGCACCGAGTCGGCCGCGATCGTGAACAGCTCGCCGGTCGGCACCGGGCGTCGCCGCCCGCTGCCGTCGGGCTCGCCCAGCGTCATGCGTTCGCAGACGACGCCGCTGACGCACCCGTCTCGCTCGGTGAACTCCTCGGGATTGGCGAGGAAGACGAACTCGGCGCCCTCGCGCCGGGCGTCCTCCACCTCCTCTGTGATGGCCGGCATCTCGTCGCGCGTGCGCCGGTAGGCCACCGTCACCGCGGCGCCCAGCCGCAGGGCCGCGCGTGCGCAGTCCATGGCCGTGTTGCCGCCGCCCACCACCACCACGCGGTCGCCGAGCGCGGGGCGCGCACCGGCGTTCACATCGCGCAGGAACGCGAGCCCCGGCCGCACGCCGGGCAGGTGCTCACCCCGCAGGCCGAGCGAGCGACTGGTGTGCGCGCCAGTGGCCACGCAGACGGCGCTGAATTCGGCCGCCAGCTCGCTCCACGCGGAGGCGGTGTCCACCCGTTCGCCGCAGCGGATCCGCACGCCCTGCGCGACGATCCGATCGATGTCGCGGTCCAGCACGTCGCGCGGCAGGCGATACTCGGGAATGCCGAGTCGCAGCATGCCGCCCGCCTGCTCGGCCGCCTCGAACACCGTCACCGCGTAGCCGAAGCGAGCCAGGTGGTACGCGCAGGCGAGGCCCGCCGGTCCTGAGCCGACCACCGCCACCTTCTCGTGTCGCGGCGTCGCATTGGTCGCCAGTGCGGGGGCGCCGTCGGGCAAGTCGCCGAGCATGCGCTCGACGGCGTGAATGGCCACCGCGCCGTCGAGCGCGCGCCGGTTGCACGCGCTCTCGCACGGATGATGGCAGACGCGCCCCGTCACGGCGGGCATCGGGTTTTCCGCGAGCAGCAGGGCGCGCGCGTCGTCCACGCGGTCCTCGCGGAGCAGGTTCATGTACCCTTCGATGTCGATGCCGACGGGACAGCCCTGATTGCACGGCGCCACGCGGTCGTGGTAGGCCGGCTGGATGTACTTCCACGACCCCGTGCGGTTGACCAACGTCGAGGTGTTGCTGATCGCGACGGGCGGGATGCCGCGGGCGGGCTGTTCGGCGACCGGACTAGACATGGGCGGCCTCCCGCGCGAGCAGCCGCTGTACGGCTTCGGCGGCCTCGGTGGCCGCGGCGATGTTCTCGTCAATCTGCATCGGCACTTCCTCGCGGATCGCCGCGCACACGGTGTCGAGGCCCACGAGGCCCGAATACGCCGACCAGGCGCCGAGAATGGCGGTGTTGACGATCGGCTGCGACTTCGCGCCCAGGCCGTGCCGGATGGCGATGCCCGTGGCGTCCACGGTCGTTACGCGAAAGCGGCCCGTGAGCTTCGTGAAGGCCTCGGGCGGCTCGTCGGCGTTGATGAGAATGTTGCCCCCCGGCTTGAGGCCGGCAGTCACGTCGGTGGCGCCGACGAGCGTGGGGTCGAGCACGATGAGCTCATCGGGCGCGTTGATCTCGCAACGCAGCAGGAGCGGCTTGTCGTCGATCCGCAGGAAGGCCGTGACCGGCGCACCGCGACGTTCGACGCCGAACATCGGGAAGGACTGCACCTGCCGTCCCTCGAGAAACAGGGCGACGGCGAGCAGCTTGGAGGCAATGACGGTGCCCTGGCCGCCGCGGCCGTGGAGTCGCAGTTCACGCATGGGTCTTGTCAGCGGGTGTGAAATGGGGCGGCGCGCCGGCCGGCTTGGCGCGCTCGCAGTCGCAGCAGTCCTGATGACAGTCCGGGCAGGGGACGCCGTCGCACTGGACGTCGGCGCAGGGCACTCCGAAACCGGGCGCCGGAAGGGCCGCCGCTGGCATGGCCGCTGAGGTGGCTTTCATCGCATCTCCCGCACGTGGAAAGGGGCAGCCGGAGGTCTGCCGATGCCCGAATTGTAGGGGGCGCCACAGGGGGACGCCGTAGGGAATTCCCCACGGCCACCGGGGGAATCTCCCTCACGACCGGCCGGGGTGACGCGATCGCACCACGCGTCGTAACGTTGCGTACGATCGCCCACCTCCACGGCACACCCTGCACAGGATCGCGTGACGATGCTTTCGTGGCTCCGCGCCCCCGCCCGACTCCTCCTCGTTCCGGTCGGCCTGCTCGTCTCGCAGCCGCGGCCGGCACCTCCGGCCGGCTGGACCCTTGTCTGGCAGGACGAGTTCAACGGACCAACGCTCGACGCGCGCAAGTGGAACGTCCTGCTCCGCGAGCAGAGCAAGCACGACGAACTTCAGTACTACCTGCCCGACGAGGTGTACGTGGAGCAGGGCCTGCTGCGCATCCGGAGCCGCGAGCGGGCATTCGGTGCAATGAAGTACACGAGCGGCCGGCTCGACACGCGAGGGAAGTTCGCGCCGGTCTACGGGCGCTTCGAGATCCGCGCAAAGCTGCCCGCGGGGCAGGGCCTGTGGCCCGCGCACTGGCTGTATCCGCAGAACCGCAACTGGGCCATGGAGTACACCATGTCGCGCGCGGTCGCCGAGGGAAACGAGCGCCTGATTCCCGAAGAGCGGCCCTGGTACAGCGAGATCGACATCATGGAGTTTCTGGGCCACCAGCCGACCGTGCTGTACGGCACGCTTCACTACACCACGTTCCGGGGCGAGAAGAAGTCGACGTCCGGCACGTGGACCGGAGACGTCGACTTCTCGAAGGACTTCCACCTGTACGCGCTCGAGTGGGAACCCGACTCGATTCGCTGGTACATCGACGGCCACCTGCTGCACGCGACCACCGTGGGCATTCCGCATGCGCCGCACTACCTGATCCTCAACACGGCGGTCGGCGGCGGCTGGCCGGGGAACCCCGATGCGACGACGCGGTTTCCCCAGTACCACGACATCGACTACGTGCGCGTCTACCAGCGCAGCCGGTCCTTCTGACGGCTACCCCTTCAGGGTCTCCGACACGGCCGCATACAGCGCCGGCAGCGCGCCGTACACCCACATGATCGCACCCGCCGGGATCAGCTTGTCCTTGGGGAGCTTGCCGACCACCACGATGCCGATGGCGAGCAGCGCGGTGACCCAGAGCGTGAAGAGGTCAATGCGCCCGAGCAGTCCGAGCATGCCCCGCGTGCTCTCCGGCTCGAGGAAGCGCCCGATGCCGAGCGTGAGCTGGTAGCGACCGGTGAAGCCAGTCGTGTCGAGCAGCAGCCCCTGCACGGCGACGGAGACCGCCTCGAGAATGCGCGGGATGAAGGCGTACGCGGCGATCATCGTGGCCGCGGAGTACGTGAGCGTCGCGCCGAGCATCTTGCCGGTGAGCCAAGCGCCGAGGCCAATCACGAAGATGGCGATCGGGACGCCGATGAACGCGCCGAAGGTCGTGGCATAGCCCGCGAACTTCTTGCCGGCCTCGAGCTGTTCCTGCGTCATGCCCGGGTTCTTGCGCATGGCGTCGGCCATGCCCCGCGCGAACTCGGCGTCCATGATGCCCTGCATGGAGCCGCGATTGGCAAAGGCGAGCCAGCCCACCACCAGCGTGACGACGACGAGGACGAGGAAGTAGCCCGAGTTGGCGCGCCGCGCGTAGACCGCGCCCGGGGAGACGAAGATGTCGACGAAGTCCTCGAACAGCGATGTCTTCTCGAGCGCCGGTGGGGCGGGGGCGTCATCGATGTCGGTCATGGCGAGCTCCGGTGGTAGGGGAGGGGGCCTGAGGGGTGGAAGTTCGGGCGGTGGGGGGCGCTGCGCAACACGGGCGAGGGAGGGAACAGAAGCTCTACGCTCTACGCGCCACCCTTGACGCACGGCGACGTATATCCTATTATCCGGATACACGGATGATACAAACTGCCTCCCCCGCGGTCTTCGACCGCCTCGCCGCCCTCGCCGACGCCACCCGCGGCCGTCTGCTCGCCTGCCTCGAACGGCACGAGCTGACGGTCGGCGAGTTGCAGGACATCGTGCAGCTGCCGCAGAGCACCGTGAACCGGCACCTGAAGGTGCTTGCCGGCGCACGGTGGATCACGTCGCGCGAGGAGGGGGCCGCCAACCGGTACCGCATGGCCACCCGCGACCTCGACGCGCCGGCCCGCAAGCTGTGGCAGTCGGTGCGCGAGGAGATCGCGCGCATGCCCGCCGCCTGGCGCGATGCGGGGCGCGTGCACGAAGTGCTCGCCGGCCGGCACGCGAAGTCGCAGGAGTTCTTTGCCAGCGCCGCCGGACAGTGGGACCGCCTGCGCACCGAACTGTTCGGCGCGCGCCCCGAACTCTTCGCCCTGCTCGGCCTGCTCGACCCGGCCAGCA
>JBBQZD010000033.1:0-17351 GCA_038208045.1 Gemmatimonadales bacterium
GATCAGTGCCCAGCGGAGCGGCCAGCGCGATGTTCTGGTAGAACAGCGTATTGAGGCCCTTCGTGTACAGCCCCTCGAACGAGAGCACGATGCCGTCCATCAGCTCGTGGTCGAAGCCGAGGTTGCCGCGAAGATTCTGCGGGAACTTGAGGTCGTTCCTGAGCAGGTCCACTTCCGCCGTCGCCGACAACGAGGCCGTGGCGCCGGTGGCACACGCCTGCGGCGGGTTGGCGATGTAGGCGGCCGTCATGATCGGCGCCGCCGTGGTGTTGCACGTGAGCAGCGCAACGCCCGTGAGCCCGGAGTTCTGGAACGAATTCGAGAGCCAGACGTAGGCCGGACGGCCGGCGAAGACGCCGACGCCGCCACGGAGCTGGTTCTTCTGGTTGCCCGTCATGTCCCAGTTGAAGCCGACGCGCGGCGAGATCGTCATGTTGCCGCTGGGGACGTCCGACGTGTTCCGCCCGAACTGCGTGATCATGGTCGGGTTCGTCGGCGGCTTGTCCTTGAAGGTCGGCGCATCGGCGCGCACGCCCATCGTCACCGCGAGCCGCGGCGTCACGTTGAACTCATCCTGCGCGTAGAAGCCGAGCAGGCTCGAGTTGAAGCGCACGGCGCCGTCAGTTCCAGCCGGCAGCGGCACGCCCACGATGTACTGGTTGGTCTTGCCCGCCTGGAAATCGTCGAGCGAGTTGAAGTTCCAGACGCCGAAGATGGACTGCGCGAACAGGTTGCGGACCTTGTACGTCGAGTAGGTGGCACCCAGCGTCACGCGGTGCGCCCCGATCGGAATCTGCAGATTGTCGGTCAGCTCCAAGATGTCCTGATCGAGTTCGTTGCCGTGGCTGAAGCGCTCCGAACCGGCGACGATCGTGAAGCCCGTGGTGGACCTCGCCTGGAACTGCGGATACCCACCGGCGAAGGCCCGCCGACGGTCGCGAATGGTCGTGAAGCCGGCAAACACTTCATTGTAGATGCCGTTCGAGAAGTTCGACCGCAGCTGTGCCACCGTCGCGCCCTTGTCGGACTTGAAGGCGTAACCGTTGTTGAGCAGCGCGAAGGTCGTGCCCGTGAACGAGCGGCTGAACACGTCGTCCTGTGCCTTGCCGTAGTTGTGGCGGAGCACCAGCGACGAGTTGAACGGCAGCTTCTGGAGGTCGAAGCGGACGAACAGGTTCGTCAGCGGGTTCTCGTTGCTGCGCGAACCGCCAGTCGACGTCGGCAGGCCCCAGCCGGTCGCGATCGTATTGAAGCGGTCGAGATCTGCGTTGGTCGGCAGGTTGGTGGCGCCAGCGAGGCCGACGTACGGTCCCGACGCCGGGGCGACCTGATGCTGGACTTCGGGATTGATGAAGAAGTGCAGGCGATCCTTGATGATCGGGCCGCCCAGCGAGAAGCCGGTCTGCGTCTGCTTGAAGTTGAACAGGTACGGCTGCGAGCGGGTGAACTCCTGGTCGCGGAAGAACCAGTAGGCCGAGCCCTTGAACGTGTTCGTGCCGCTCTTCGTGACGGCGTTGATCAGGGCGCCCGCAAAATTCCCGTAACGGACGTCGTACGGCGACAGCAGCACCTGGTACTGCTTCACCGACTCGAGGCCGATGGACTTGCCGCGCGCCTGGCCGCCGGGCTGGCCGGTCGAGCCGAGGCCGAACAGGTCGGTTTCGGTGGAGCCGTCGATCTGAATGTTGTTGTAGCGGTTGTTCGTGCCGCCGCCCGACAGGCCGGGGCCCGAGCTGGAGATCTGCGGCGTCAGGGCCACGAAATCCGTGAAGTTGCGGCCGAGCGACGGCATGCGCGCCAGCGCCGAGTCGGAGACAGTCGTTCCCGCACCTTGCCGCGACGCCGAGATGACCGGGTCGGTCACCGACAGGACCACCACGGCCCCGAGCGTCGCAATGCGCTCACTGAGCGTCAGGTCGACGCGGAACGTCTGGCCGAGCGTCACGACCACGTCGGCTTGCGATGACGGCTGGAAGCCGATGCGGCGCGCGGTCACCTGGTAGCCGGAGCCGACTTCGAGGCCCACGACCGTGTAGCGGCCGTCGTTGTTCGTGAGGGCGCCACGACGGGTGCCCGTCGCGAGCAACACGACCTGCACCTGCGCGCCGTCCACCGGCTTGCCGGCGGCGTCAACGACGCGTCCGGCAATTGCGCCCGTGGTCACCTGGGCGGCCACCGGACGGACGCCCAAAGCGAGGACACAGAGCGCCGTCAGCGCGAGTCTCCAACGGATCTGGATCATGCGTGAATTCCTGGTGTAGTTAGGAAGAGGATTGGTTCCGAAACAACTCACCAAAGATGGCCCGCCGGAGCGGGACGGTCAACGCGCGCCCCGTGACGATTGGGTCACGTGACGGACTTGACATTACCAGGGTATTTGCGAGCGCCTACCCCTGCCGGCGCCCAACCGTCAGGTAGTAAACAGGTGTTCCGGCCAGCAGCACCGCGAAGACCCCGATCGTCATCCACCGGCTCGCCGGGTTGATGAACCCGTTCGCCAGCAGGTAAACCACCGACACCACGAACAGCAGGGGCACAACCGGGTACCCCGGCACCCGGAACGACGGCTTGTACGACGGGTTCCGCCGCAGACGGAAAATCGCCGCCACCGCCAGTGCGTAGAACGGCAGGAACGCCGTCACGAATGCGTCCGCCAGCTGCTCGAAGCTGCGCAACATCACGAATACCGCTCCCAGCCCCGCCGTCAGCGCGATCGCCACCCACGGCGTGCCGAACCGGGGATGCACCCGGGCCACCGACTGGAAGAACAGCTTGTCCTCGGCCATCGCGAAAAAGATCCGCGGGGTCGTGAAGAGCGACGCGTTCAGCGTGCCAAAGGTCGAGAGCATCACCGTGACCGCCACGAAGACCACGCCGCCCGGTCCGATGAGCCGCTGGGCCACGTCGGCGGCCACCAGCTTGGACTGGCGGATCTCCTCGATGGGCATCACCGCGAGATAGGCGACGTTCGCCAGCAGGTAGATGGCGATGACCATCAGGGTGCCGCCGATCAGCGCACGCGGCAGGACGCGCTGAGGATCCTTCACCTCGCCAGCCGCGTAGCTCAAGTCGGCCCAGCCGTCGAACGCCCAGAGCGTGGAGACGAGTGCCAGCCCGAACGCTGTGGTCGAGATGCTCCCGGCGGGCACCGCCGGCGTGAAGTAGCCGCCCGTCTTGGGCCAGCCGAGCGTGAACGCGATCAGAATGATGAACAGCAGACCGCCGTACTTGGCCAGCGTCGTCACGTTGGTGACGGTCGATCCGAGCCGCACACCGAGGATGTTGAACGTCCCGGTAAGGAGGATGGCAATGGCCGCCCCGATGCGCACCTGCATCACGTGCTCGGGCGCCACCGGATCGATGCCGAGGACCCGATGCAGGTACTCGGAGAAGGTGATCGCTATGGCGCCGAGCGACGCGGCGCGGATCATCACCAGCTGCCCCCAGCCGAGCAGGAAGGCGGGCAGCCGGCCCCAGCCGTCGCGCACGAAGACATAGATGCCGCCGGTCTGCGGCAGCGCGCTCGACACTTCGGCCAGCGTGAGCGCTCCGCAGAGCGCGAAGATGCCGCCCATCACCCAGACCGACAGCATCGGCAGGGGGCCGGGGAGCTTGTCGGCGATGCCGGCGGGCGAGCGGAAGATGCCGGAGCCGATGGTCGAACCGATCACGACGGCAATGGCGGACCACAGGCCGATGCGGCGCTGCAGTGTCGGCGCGGAGGGCATGTCTGGGGGCGTCATCGCGCTAGTGTAGCAAGCGGGGCGAGCGGGCGCGAGTGGGCGCGAGTGGCCGCCCCGTTGAAATGCCCCGCGCCGCGGGCGAGTTTTCCCTGCGGCGGCTGCCCTGCGGCTTCCCTGCCCCATCCCCTTCCCAAGCCCTGCCCCTTCCCCTTCCCAAGCCCGGCCCATGACGCTCTTCTGGCTCGCCACCGCCCTGATCGTGATTAGTCAGGGCATGATCCTGCGTTCGACCGTGCGCGCCATGCTGGCGGCGCGCTCGGCGCACGCACGGCGCGGCATTGAATGGGCGTACGCCATTGTCCCCGCCGTTGCGCTGGTCATCGTGCTCCTGGCGACCTGGCAGGCCGTGCAGAGACGGCAGGTGCAGGTGCAGGTGAGCGCCGCGGTGCGCACGTGACCGCCCCTGTCGTCAGCGCCGTCGCCACGCCGTCGCTCGCGCGCGACCTCATCGCGCTCACCAAACCGCGCATCATCTCGCTGCTGCTCGTCACCACGCTGGCCCCGATGTTCGTGGCGGGCACGCCGAGTTGGGCGACGATCTGGTGGACGGGGGTCGGCGGCTATCTGATGGCCGGCGGCGCCAATGCCGTGAACATGTACATCGACCGCGACATCGACACGCTGATGGCGCGGACGAAGCTGCGTCCCATCCCGAGCGGGCGCATGACGCCGCGCGCGGTGCTCGCCTTCGGCGTCGCCATCGCCACCGCGGCCACCTGGCTACTGGCGCACTACGTGAACGTGCTCACCGCGGCGCTGGCGTTGGCGGGCTTCTATTTCTACGTCTTCGTCTACACGCGCTGGCTCAAGCGCACCACGCCGCAGAACATCGTGCTGGGCGGCGCCGCGGGGGCCTTTCCGCCGCTCGTCGGATGGGCGGCCGTCACCGGGCGCGTGGACCTCGCTTCCATCTACCTGTTCCTGATCATCTTCTACTGGACGCCGCCACACTTCTGGGCGCTCGCGCTCAACAAGCAGCGCGACTACGGCCAGGCCGGCGTGCCGATGGCGCCCAACATCTGGGGGGCGCGTGAGACCATCGACCAGATGGTCTGGTACACGGTGCTCCTGGTCGCCCTCTCCGTCCTGCCCGTGACCTTCGGCGTCTTCGGACGCATCTACCTGGGTTCGGCCCTCGTGCTCGGCGGCATCCTGCTGTGGGGCGTGTTGCGCGTGCGCGGGCGCGACCGGGCCGGCACCGACTGGAGCGCCGTGGCCTGGTGGGTGTACGGATACTCGCTGCTGTACCTCGCGCTGCTCTTCGCCGCGATGGCCGCCGACCGGCACCTCGGGGCGTGACCAGACCGGAACCACCGGCGGCATCACACGCGCCACGCGCACCGCGCGCACCGCGCGCGCCGCTCGCGTCACCCGAACCGCTCCGGCAGCTCCTTCCGCGGATTCGTCCGCATGCCGCCGCACTCGGCATCGTTGCCATCGCCGTGCTGCTGGGCGGCGGCGCCGGCCTGGCCTTTCCGCTGCTCGTGCGCCAGATGCTCGACGCGGCCTTCGAGGCGCACGACCGGGCGGGGCTCGACCGCATCGCGCTGATCCTCGTGGCGATGTTCGCCCTGCAGGGCGTCATGAACTACGTGCAGGTCTTCCTGCTGCATTCCACCGCCGAGCGGGTGGTGGCCAAGCTGCGCGAGGACCTGTTCGCGCACCTCGTGCGGCTGTCGCCAGGGTTCTTCACCGAGCGGCGCACCGGCGAGCTGACGTCGCGCATGACCGCCGACCTCACCATCATGCAGACCCTGGTGGCGCAGCAGGCCGGCGAATACGCGCGCCAGCTGATCCTGCTTGTGGGCGGCGTAATCATGCTGACGCTCACCCACCCGCGCCTGACCGCCACGGTGCTCGCCGTGTCGCCGGTGGTCGTGGCCACCGCGTACCTGTTCGGCCGGCGCCTGCGCCACGCGAGCACCGACGTGCAGGACCGGGTGGCCGAGACGATGGGCACGGCGGACGAGGCGTTCTCGCACATCCGCACGGTGCAGGGCTTCACGCGCGAGACGGGCGAGACGCGGCGGTTCGCGGAGCTGCTCGACGGCGTGGTGCAGGCCGCGATCGCGCGCGCGCGGGTGCGGGCGACCTTCTTCGGCGTGGTGGGCTTCGTCGCCTTTGCCGGCATTGTCGCCGTGATCTGGCAGGGCGGGCGGCTGGTGCTCGAGGGCCTGCTGTCGCCGGGCTCGCTCGTCGCGTTCCTGCTGTACGCCGTCACGGTCGCGGCCGCAGTGGGCGCCATGGCGTCGATGTTCGGCGTCTATCAGGAGGCGGTGGGCGCTGCCCGCCGCGTCTTCGAGCTGCTCACGACGCAGCCTACCATCGCCGAGCCGGCGTCGCCGGTGGCGCTGCAGCGCCCGGTGCGCGGCCACCTGCGGTTCGACCACGTCTCGTTCCGTTATGCCAGCGACGGCCAGGACATCCTGCACGACGTCTCGTTCGAGCTCAGGCCGGGTGAGGTGCTCGCGCTCGTGGGGCCGAGCGGGGCCGGCAAGACGACCATCGCGTCGCTGATCCCGCGCTTCTGGGACGTCACCGGCGGATCCATCACGTTCGACGGCGTGGACGTGCGCTCGCTCGGGTTCGCCGACCTGCGCGGACACATCGGCATCGTGCCGCAGGAGCCGGCGCTGTTCAGCGGCTCGGTGCGCGAGAACATCCTGTACGCGCGGGCCGACGCCACGGACGCGGAGGTGGAGGCGGCGGCCCGCGCCGCCCACGCACACGAGTTCATCGAGCGGCTCGCCGACGGCTACGGCACGCGCGTCGGCGAGCGCGGCGTGAAGCTCTCGGGCGGCCAGCGCCAGCGCATTGCGCTGGCTCGCGTCTTCCTGCGCGACCCGGCCATGGTGATCCTCGACGAGGCCACGAGCGCGCTCGACACGGAGAGCGAGCGGCTGGTGGAGGCGGCCATGGAGGACCTGCTGCGCGGCCGCACGACGCTGATCATCGCGCACCGGCTCAGCACGGTGCAGCGCGCCGACCGGCTGGTGGTGCTGGAGCACGGCCGCGTGGTGGAGACGGGGACGCACGCGGAGCTGATGGCGAATGCGGCGTTGTACGCGAAGCTGTACGGGGGCGGGTAAGCGCAGAAAGGCCGCCCTGCGCTGTTCGCACTGCGCATTGCGTCGTTCGGCGAAGCGCGCAACGCGAACAGCGCACGGCGCAGCGCGTCAGTTGGCCCGTTGCCGCGCCATCAGCCAGATCACGGCACCAACCCCCAGCAGCCCCGTGCCGAACAACGACATCCGCAGCGCACTCACGTACGCGCTGACGATGCCCACGACGCCGGCCGCGACGAAGAACGCGGGCAGCCACGGGTAGCCGAGCACGCGATACGGCCGCGTCGCCCCCGGCCGGAGCTGGCGCAGCCGGAAGACGCACGCGGCCCCGAGCACAAAGAAGATCCAGTCGGCGAAGACGACGCCGCTCAGCAGCGTCCCGATGCTGCCGCGCGTGGCCAGCAGCAACACCAGCGACCAACCGCCAAGCATGGCCAGCGCCGCGTGCGGCGAGCCGAAGCGCGGGTGCACGCGGCCCGCCACGCGCAACGCCGGCACGTCGGACCCGAGCGCGAAGACGACGCGCGCGTTGGTAAGCAGCGCCACGTGCACGAATCCGAGAATCGAGAGCATCGCCGCCACGGTGATGGCGGTGGCCGCGGCCGCCCCGCCGACCCGCGCGGCAGTTTCGGCGGCCGGCGCGGCGCTCGCGGCCAGGCCGTCGCGCCCGAGCGCGCCGAGGTATGTGCCCGTGACGCCGAGATAGACGGCGATGACGATGGCGATGCCGACGCCGAGCGCCCGCGGGATGTTGCGCGCCGGATCACGGATCTCGCCGGCGATCATGTTCATCTGCTGCCAGCCGCCGATCGTGAAGAGCACGGCGACGAACGCGGCGGCAAATCCTCGGCCGAGCGGCAGGGTCGGCGGGACGACGGCCGGCGGCGGGGCGACGCCCGCGTGGCCGGCGGCGAGCACGACGCCACCGACGATCAGCCCGGCGAGCGCGGCGATCTTGGCGACGGTCAGCACATTCTGCACCGCAACGCCGGGCCGAATGCCGAGGATGTTGGTGGCAGTGAGCGCGACAATGGTGATGGCCGCCACGCCGAGCGGCCCGCCGACGGCACCGAGGGCGACGAACTGGCCCAGGTATCCCGCGAACGCCATGGCCACGGCGGCGATGGCGCCGCTCGAGATGAGCCCGAGGTTCATCCAGGCCGACAGGAAGGCTGGCAGTGGACCGAAGGCCTCACGGATGTAGACGTACGCCCCGCCCGCTTCGGGCAGCATGGCGCCGAGTTCGGCGTAGGTCAGCGCGCCGGCGAGTGCCACGACACCGCCCAGCGACCAGACGGCGAGCACCCACGCCGCCGACGGCAGTGCCGCGGCGGTGGCAGCCGGCGTGAAGAAGATGCCCGAGCCGATGATGCCGCCCACGACGACGAGCGCGGCGGAGAAGAGTCCGAGTTCGCGACGGAGGGCCATGGCGAAGAGTGGAGGCCGGCGACGCAGGGCGGAAGTGTGCGTGTCGCCTTCTCAGGGGCGCCATTCCATCCTTTGTTCAACACGGAGACACGGAGGCAAGGCTGAGGGCCACGGAGACTGCCACAACAAATTGTTGGGAGCTCGGGGGACAGTACCGTCCGCCGAGCCCCCTTGGAATTGCCGTTGCCGTCTCCGTGGCCCTCGCCCTCAAACTCCGTGGCTCCGTGTTGAAAAAGGCCAGCTCGGCCACCGAAGCTAGACGACGAAGATCTCCTGCTGCGGCTCCTTCGGCGTCACCACGAGGGTCGTGCCCGTGACGTACGCGTTCACCTCGGTGCGCATGCCGATCTCGCCCGCAATGTAGATGCCGGGCTCGATGGAGAAGCCGACGCCGTCGAGCAGCACGCGCTCCTCGCGCGTCTCGAGGTTGTCGAGGTGCGCGCCGGATCCGTGCAGGCCGCTCGCGTCGATGCTGTGCCCCGTGCGATGGGTGAAGTACTTGCCGAAGCCGCGCGCGACGATGACCGCGCGCGCCGCATCGTCGGCGGCGCCGCCGCGCACGTCGGCGCCCGACGCCAACTGCTCGCGCAGCAGCGTGATGGCGGCATCCCGCGCATCGCGCACGGCCGCCCAGACCTCCTCGGCGCGGGCGCTCGGCGTGCCGATGCTCGCCATGTAGGTCTGGTCGGCCCACATCCCGCCCGGTGCCAGCGCCCACAAGTCGATGAGGACGATGTCGCCTTCGTTGAGGAGGCGCGGATGGTCCGGCGACGGGTCGTAGTGCGGCAGGGCCGCGTTCTCGCCCGCGGACACGTTCGGACCATGGTCGGTCGTGAGGCCGACCTTGGCGAACTCGCCCTTGATCCACGCCGTCAGGGCCCACTCGGTGATCGGCGCGCCCGCGTGCGCGGCGTCGCCCGCGCGGCGGAATGCCGCGTACGCAATGGTCTTCAGCTGTTCGGCGGCGGCCGTATGCGCGGCGCGGTCGGCGTCGGACCAGACCGCGAGGAAGCGCGTCACCAGGTCGCCGCTCGACACCACGGTGGCCCCCGCGGCGCGCACCATTTCCAGCACGCCCGCCGGCACGTAGTCCACGTACGGCACCGCGTCGCCGGGCGAGTACTCCATGGCGATGGTGCGGCCCTTCACGCACGTGGCGACAGCCGCCTCGAGGTCGGGCCACGCGCTGTACTGCTGGTTCGTCCAGGCGGAGGGCCACGCGTGCCACGGCGCCTGCTCGATGACGTGCGTGATGGCCACCGGCGTGCCCTCGGCGGGCACCCACACGAACCAGCGGCGCGAGACGAAGCCCTCGATGCCCACGAGGCCCTTCGCAATCGAGTTGATGCCGCGGAAGTCGTACAGCAGCCAGCCGTCGACGCCGGCATCGCGCAGGGCGGTCTGGAGCGGAGCAAGCGTGGCACTGGTCAGCATGGCGTCATCCCCTGCCGCGAACGGGGCGCCACTCGGCGCGCCACTCGCAGTGTCCTTCGCCGCGCGTGGCGCAGCGAACGTGGTCGACGGCGCCGACACCGCCGACCATCAGTTGAATGAGTTCGCGGAGTGCGGACTCATAGTACGAACAGCCGCCGAGCTTCGGCGCGGCGTCGCGCGTCACCGACTCCCCCACTTCCAGCAGGATCATGCCGCCGACCCGCCGCACCGAGCCCTGCAGGTAGCGGCTCGCCACGCGTCGCGCCTGCCGCAACGCGATCGGCCGCGTGAGGAGCGCGGGCAGCGATCGCAGCAGCCGGCGCGTCACCGGCGAGATGGTGCCGTAGACCTGGCGGGCGAAGTGGCGCCCGGCCTCGCGAAAGACGGCCTCAGCGTCGGGACGGCGGCCAATCAGGCGCGCGATGCCCGCCGCCTCCTCGAAGTCCGTCCGCTGTTTCCGGCGCACGGCCTCGGTGAACCGCCGGATCTGCGCAAAGACCGTGTCCGACAGGCCGAGACGCTTGTTGCGCAGCTCGTGGACGAATTCCGCCTCGAGGTCGTTGTCGGGGAGGTCGACGGTTCGCACGGCCTCGAGCAGGCTCAGCGGAATGAGGGGATCAACGGGCGCAGGCATCTGGGGCGCAAGCTAACTATCCGGCGAACGCTGGAACAGCGGTGTCACTGCGGCGCGATGACCAATCCGGCCCGCGCTTGCGCCCACCGAAGCGAACAGACGATACTCTGACGCCTGCTGCGCACCCTTCCAGGACGTCATGATCGTCGACCTGCTTCCACGCGTGCTCATTGGCGGCGCCTTCGCCGGCCTGATTGCCGCGCATGCCTTTCGGCACCACCGTCTCACGCTCGGCGGCGCGTACGCGGCCTTCGCCGTCGGCACGGCCGCGGTGACGGGCGGCATCGCTTGGGGCGCGGCGCTCGTGATCTTCTTCTACGGTTCGATGATGCTTGGCGAGTGGCGCGCCGAGACCAAGCGGGAGCGATCCTACGACGTCCTGCCCTCTGAGGTCTCGCGTGACGCGTGGCAGGTGCTCGCCAACGGCGGCTTGTTTGCCGCCGCCGCGGTTGTCTGGAGCGCCGATCGCAGCCTGAGCGTCGGTCTCTTCGGGTTCGGGGCGCTGGCGACCGCCACGGCCGACACCTGGGCCACGGAGATCGGCATGGCGTTGCATAGCGCGCCGCGCCACATCATTACCGGGCAGCGCGTGGCGCCGGGAACCTCCGGAGGCGTGAGCGCGTTCGGCTTTGGCGCGGCGGTGGCCGGGGCCTTCCTGATGGGGTTGCTCGCAGTCGTCGCGTTCACGACGCCGTTCGACCTGCCGCGGCTCGAGGCGGTGCTCGTGGGCGGACTCGCCGGCGCCATCGCCGACTCGCTGCTGGGCGCGCTCTGGCAGTCGCGGCGCTGGTGCGAGATCTGCCAGAAGTGGACGGAGCGCCGCGTGCACACCTGCGGCTACCGCAGCCGCCATACCAAGGGCTTTCGCTGGATGAACAACGACGTCGTGAACCTGTTGGCGGGCGCGATAGGCGGCTTGGTGGCCGTGGGCGTGCTGCAGCCGTGACCGGCACCGACCTGGCGCATTTTCGCGCCGCCCTGTCGCGGTTCGCCTCGGGGGTGACCGTGGTCACGGTGCGGGGCGCCGACGGGACCGACCACGGCATGACGGTCACCGCCTTTTCCTCGCTCTCGCTCGAGCCGCCGCTGGTGCTGGTGTGCATTGACGGCGCGGCGGCCATCCTGCCGCACCTGCGGCAGGCGGAGCACTTCGGCGTCAGCATCCTCGCGATGGAACAGGACGCCCTGTCGCGGCGCTTCGCCGACCAGGCGGTGGACCGCTTCGAGGGCGTGGCCATCACGCGCGCGACGACCGGCCCGGCGCTCATTGACGGGGCCGTCGCGCACCTCGAGTGCCGCCGCGTGGCGCTGCATCCCGGCGGTGACCACGTGATCGCCGTCGGCGCCGTGCTGCAGGCGCGAGCGTTCGCCGGGGAGCCGCTCGTCTATTTCCACAGGGACTACGGCCGCTTCGCGCCACACGCCGCCGACGGGACGCGGCGACCCGGCGAGTCGTAGGCCGTCCTGGGACGTATCGGGGTGACGCCCCCGGGGGTGGCTCCGCCGCGCGTGGACGCCTAGCTTCGCATCGTCCCGCGCCGTCGCATCGTCCTCTCGCTCCGGTCCATCCATGCGCGACTCACTCCGCCACTTCGTCTCCGAGTTCATCGGCACCTTTGCGCTGACGTTCTTCGGCAGCGCCGCGATCATGCAGGCCACGACCGGCGGCGGGAACCTCGTCGCCGTGGCGCTCGCGCACGGGCTCATCTACGCGGTCTGCATCTCGGCGTTCATGCACATCGGCGCACACTTCAACCCGGCCATCACCATCGGGATGCTGGTCGTGCGTCGCATCGAGCCCATGATGGCTGGCCTGTACGTGGCCGCACAGCTCGCGGGCGCCACCGCGGCGGCGCTGACGCTCAAGGCCGCGTTTCCCGCCGCGCTCTTCGCCGCCACGCGCGGCGGCGGGCAGCAGGTCTCGCTTGATGTGACAGCGGGCCAAGCCTTTGCCCTTGAGATGATCGCGACGATGTTCCTGGTCTGGGCCGTGTTCGGCACGGCCGTGGACCACCGTGCGCCGAAACTCGGCGGCTTCGGCATTGGGCTCACGCTCACGGCCGCGATCCTCGCCATCGGCGGGCTCACGGGCGCCTCACTCAACCCGGCACGCTCCTTCGGCCCGGCCTTCGCCAGCGGCATCTACGAGGCGCAGGGCATCTACTGGCTGGCGCCGATCACCGGCGCGATCCTCGCCGCGCTCGTCTACGAGAAGCTCATCCTCACCAGCGAGCCCGAGCCCGCGAACCACGGCGCCATCGGGGCGCAACCGTAGGACGGTTGCTCCCGTAGTGCGCGCATGAGCCTCGAACTCGAACGCGAGCACGCCATCCAGGCACTCTGCTCGCACTTCGCGCAGGACCACCTCACGACGCAGGAACTCGAACTCCGCTTCGAGCAGGTGTATCGCGCCACCTCCAGCGCCGAGCTGCAGGGCCTGCTCGGCGGGCTCCCCGCTCTCGCGCGCCCGGTCGTCCCGGTCGAGCCGCCGCCGCTCTTCTCCGTGGCACCCGCCGCGAGCGTGACCCAAGAGAAACGGTTCCTCGTCATCATGGGCGAGGTGCGCCGGCAGGGCGTCTGGAGCGTCCCGGCACGCATCAAGGCCTCGGCGGTCATGGGCACCATCCGCATTGACCTGCGCGAAGCGGAAATCCCGGCGGAAGGGGTGGACATCGACGCGATGGCGCTCATGGGCGACATTCGCATCACCTTGCCGCCGGGGCTGCGCGCCGAGGTCGACGGCTTTGCCCTGATGGGCGAGTTCTCCGACCGCACCGCCATGGCCGCCAGCACGCTCGACGCCCCCGTCATCCGCGTGACGGGATCGGCGGTGATGGGCGCCGTGCGCATCGAGACGAAACTGCCGGGCGAGACGGCCCTCGGTGCGTGGAAGCGGAGGCTGCTGGGGGGGTGAATCGGAATTGGAATTCGGATTCCGGAATTGGAATTCGAATTCGGAATTCGATGCGGATAGGCGACGTGGACTCTGGAAGGTGAGGCCCGATGGGGCGAACGCCGCGAGCCCGCCGCGCGCCGGAGCCCCGTGACACCATGCCCCCGCTTTCAAATTCCACGATCCGTTTCGAATTCAGCCGGATTCCGGAATTGGAATTCGAATTCGCAATTCGATGCGGATGGGGGACGTGGAATGCGGTAGCTGTTGCCTTAGGGGGCGCTGGCCGCGCGCCGGAGCCCCGTGACACCATGCCCCCGCTTTCAAATTCCACGATCCGTTTCGAATTCCGAATTCGAATTCAAATTCCGGAATCCGAATTCAAATTCACCTAGTACCCCATCGCCGCCCCATCCCGCCGCGGATCGGCCACGCCGACCAGCCGGCCGCGCACGACCGCAATGGCGTGCACCCCGCCGAACATCAGGTCGCCCACGCGGGAGAGCGGCGTGTACCCCTTGGCCCGCAGGGCGGCGTACACCCCCGGCGCGAAGCCTGCCTCGACCTCGACATTGCGCCCCTGCGCCGGCTGCAGGCGCGGCGACGCGATGGCAAGCCAGGGATCCTCGCCCAGCGCGAGGTGCCGCCAAGCCACCTGCGTCGTGGAGGTCGGGATGTACTGCGACCCCGCCGCCCCGACGACCATGCGCACGTCGTTCCCCTTCAGGATGATCGTCGGCGAAATGGTGGAACTCGCGATCCGGTTGGGGCCTCGCGTGGCGTTGTCGAAGTTCGACGCCGCCGAGTTCAGGAAGAACCCGTTGACGTAGACGCCCGACCCGAAGAGCACCCCGACGGTGAAGGTCATCGCGACCGCGTTGCGCTCGCCGTCGACGACGCTGAAGTGCGAGGTGTTGGAGCCGGCGGCCTCGTCGTCGCCGCCCGGGCGCGGCGCGCGCGGCGGTGCGGCACGCTCCCGCGGCAGCAGACTCGCGCCCCACGCGCCGAGCGCGGCGCAGGCCGCCGACGACGGCGCGGCATCCGCCGCCCACGGATCGCCCGCCTCAATAGCCACGCCGCCTTCCGCCTGCGCCGCGCGCGCCGCACGCGACTCGGCGAACGCCGGACTGGTCACGCCGCGGGCCGGCACGGCGAAAAAGGCCGGGTCGCCGGGATAGCGGCCCGCGTCGCTCCCGGCTACGCGCATCGCACCCACGAGCTGCACCGCGGCCGCCCCCTCGATGGTCGGTGAACCGAGTCGCTCCGCGTGCGTCGCGTCCAGCAGGTTCAGCGCCTCGAGGGTGGTCGCCCCGCCCATCGGGGGGGCGGCGGACAGGAGCGTAAAGTCCCGCCACGGCGTGCACAGCGGCCGGCGGGCGGTCACCGGGTAGGCCCGGAGATCGGCGACCGTCACGGGGCTGCCGAGCGCGCGCATCTTCGCCACGGTCCGTTCGGCCAGCGCGCCGTCGTAGAATGCCACGCGCCCGTCGCGCGCAATCAACTCCAGCGTTTCGGCAAGGCGAGTCTGCACCAGCCGGTCGCCCGGCGACAACGGCTGCCCGCCCGGCAGGAAGAGCGCGGCGGCGGCGGAATCGGCCTGCAGCTTGGCCTTTGCGCTCTCGCTCGTGCGCGAAAGCAGTGGCGACACGCTGAAGCCGTCGCGCGCGAGCGCGATGGCCGGCGCCATCACCTGGGCGCGCGGGAGCTTGCCCCAGGCGGCATGCGCCTCGAGCAGTCCGGCCACGGCGCCCGGAATGGCCGCCAGCCGGCCATTGATCGGCCGCCGCGCCGCCGCGGTGTCGACGCGACCCCAGTCGGGATCGGCGCCCGTACGCGGATAGAAGTCGAGCGCGTCGGCATGGTGTCCATCGTGGCGCCAGACCACCATCGTCCCGCCAGCGCCAAGGCCAGTCTGCGACGGATCAACGACGGCCAGCGCGAAGGCCGTGGCCACGGCCGCGTCAACGGCATTGCCGCCCGCGCGCAGCATCGCCGCGCCCGCCGCCGCCGCATCGGGATGCGAGGCCGTCACCATCCCGTGCGCCCCGTCGGCGCGCTTGGCGTACATCGGCGGCGCCGACCGTGGCGCGCGGGGCGCGCAGCCGGCGAGCATCAGCGACGCGAGGGCGATGCGCGTCAGGGTCGTGGCGAGGGACTTGGGCATGGCACGTGGGGATGAATGAAGACCGGGTCCGGCACACTCGTGCCGAACCCGGTTGGACTACGCGCCGCGCTGGGCGACTGCTGAGAGGTGAGACCCGTCGGCCGCCCCGCGCCGGCGGACGCTCAGTCCTCGAACTCGAAGAGGTTCTCGAGCTGGGTGAGGCGTAGCAGCTGCCGCACGCTCGGCGGCGTGTTCGTGAGGCAGGTGGCGAGGAAGTTCTCCCGCGCCCGCTTCTGCAGGAGGACCAGCACGCCGAGACCGCTGGCATCCACCTCGCGCGTCTCGCGGAGGTCGATGACGATGCGCCGCGCGCCGTCGGACGTCGCCTTGGAGAGCCGTTCGAGGGCGTCCCGGCGGAAGTCGAGTCGGAACTCCGAGACGAGGCGCTCCGGTGCGTGCAACACGACGCGATCAGGATTGACGAGCGGTATCATGCGTGCCTCCGTGCATCCGGCCATCTGCATCCGCTGGTCCCTCCGGTTGCCGTGCGTCGGTCCAATCGGACCCCTCGCTCACCTTCGGCAACCGGACGATCTCGCGACGTCGAGATTCCTGGCTTTGCGGCCCCGCCTCGCGACGGGTGTGCTCTTGTCGGGTGCTTCTGCGTTCGGTACTGCCCAGCATCTATTGCGAGAATCGTGCCAACCCTTGTCGCGTTGTAAGTGATTATATGGCAACGCATTGGCGAATCGTCACAACGTGACGGCGCCGCTTTTCCCCGTCGGATGCGGCCCGAACGACATCGTGCGCGACACCGTCGTATTCGGTCACAGTCACCTATCCGATTCCGATCGTCACAACGCGCACGGTGTCATCGCTCCGGGACGCACCGCCGGTGACGACGACCCGGGGTTGAGCAGGTGCGGGCAGCGCGCCACATCGCGCCCCGGGCGAATCGGGCGTATCGTATGAGCTTCGCCTGGACTCCAGTTGGCGCGTCGGCCCGCTGCGCGGTCGCCGAGTTCTGTTGTGCTCCGTCGTCATCCGTCGCTCTCCGCCTCTATCTGCCCCCATGTCTGACTACGAGACGCTGCTCACCGAGAATCGCTCCTTCCCGCCGCCGGATCACTTCCGGCACGCGGCCCTCGTGCGCGACGGCTCGATGCACGCCGACGCCGAGCGTGACTTCGAGGCCTTCTGGGCCGCGCAGGCCCGGGAGCTCGAGTGGATGGTGCCGTTCACCGACACGCTGCAGTGGACGCCGCCGCACGCGAAATGGTTCCAGGGTGGCCGGCTCAACGTCTCGGTGAACTGCATCGACCGGCACGTGCGCGGCGCGCGGCGCAACAAGGCCGCGCTCATCTGGGAAGGCGAGCCGGGCGACTCGCGGGTGCTCACCTATTGGGATCTGTACCGCGAGGTGCAGAAGTTCGCGAACGTGCTGAAGTCGCTGGGCGTCGGCCGCGGCGACCGGGTGGGCATCTACCTGCCGCTGGTCCCCGAGGCCGCCATCGCGATGCTGGCGTGCACCCGCATTGGCGCCGTGCACAGCGTGGTCTTCGGCGGGTTCTCGCCCGAGTCGCTGCGCGACCGGATGAACGACGCCCGGGCGAAGGTGCTGATCACGGCCGACGGCGGGTACCGGCGCGGGCAGGTGCTGCCGCTCAAGCGCAACGCCGACAAGGCCCTCGAGGGCACCACCACCATCAAGCACGTCATCGTGGTGCAGCGGCGGCCGGGCGGCATGGGCGACGAGTCCTTCGCGACGATGAAGGAAGGGCGCGACCACTGGTGGCACCGGCTGATGCAGACGGCGAAGGCCGACTGTCCGCCCGAAGCGATGGACGCCGAGGATCTGCTGTTCATCCTGTACACGTCGGGCACCACCGGCAAGCCGAAGGGCATCGTCCACACCACGGGCGGCTACCTGACGGGCGTGGCCTCCACGACGAAGTACGTCTTCGACCTAAAGGACGAGGACGTTTTCTGGTGCACGGCCGACGTGGGCTGGATCACGGGCCACTCGTACCTCGTGTACGGACCGCTGGCC
>JBBQZD010000034.1:0-17142 GCA_038208045.1 Gemmatimonadales bacterium
CAACCGCTCAGCGGCGGCTTCGTCCCCTTTCTGCGCCAGACGCGCGAGGCGCCGCTCTTCGGCGGCGTCGGTGATCAGGGGGAGCTTTTGGATGTCCTGCAGGTACTGATCAAACGCGGTGGAGGGAGACGAACGGAAAAACCCCTTGGACTTCTGCTCCGTTTGCTGCATTACACACCCCGTTACGGCAATGGGAAGTGGATCGGACTCCGCGACGTCCGTGTTTCGGCTTGCAGGAACGCCAGCATAGAATTGAGAGCGACTACCGGTCAACAGCCAAATTCCGTGCCACGATGATGGCCTCAAGCTGTCAACAGGGTAAAACGTTGCACGGCAATGATTTGCGCCAATCTACCGAATTGTGATGCGGCGGTTGCGCGGCGGGGCATGCCCGCGCGGGCGCGTATTCGGATTCCAGGCCGCGCCGCCAACCCGGCCAGCCGCCGAACGTCCGACCGGGCGGCGCTATCGGCAGGCCGCGATGGCCTGGCGCACCCGGCGGTCGTCCATCGGCAGCGCGAACCGGCCGCCGGCGTCATTCATGTCGCCGAGGCGGACGGGCAGCGCGTATTCCACGGCGCCCGCGCGCGTCTTCTTGTCCCCGCGCGTTGCCTCGATGATTGCGTCGGCCTCGAATGCCGCGCCGATGCGCACGGGCAGTCCCATGGCGGCGCAGAGCGCGCTGATCTCGTCGGCGAACCCGGGCAGCGTCACTTCGGCGAGCTCGCCCAGCCGTGCCTCGGCAACCATTCCGATGGCGATGGCCTCGCCATGCAGCAGCGAGTAGCCGCTGAGGTGCTCGATGGCGTGGCCGATGGTATGGCCGAAGTTCAGGATCTTGCGCCGGCCGCCCTCGCGTTCGTCACCGGCCACGACGCCGACCTTTACCGCGACGCCGTCGTGCACCAGCCGCTGCGCCATGTCGTTCGTGAGCGATGATGCAAGGAGTGCCGTGCCATGCGCGGCAATCCAGTGGAAGTAGCTCTCGTCGGCAATGACGCCGTGCTTGATGGCCTCCGCCATGCCGGCGCGGCGATGCGGCGGCGACAGCGTCTGCAGGGCGCGCGGGTCGGCGAGCACCAGCAGCGGCTGATGAAACGCGCCAACGAGATTCTTGCCCTGCGGCGTATCCACGCCGGTCTTGCCGCCGATGGCGGCGTCGATCATCGCGACGAGCGACGTGGGCACCTGCACGAGGGGCACGCCGCGCAGGTAGGTGGCGGCCACGAAGCCGGCGAGGTCGCCCGTCACGCCGCCGCCGACGGCCACCACGACGGTGTCGCGCCCGAAGCGGCGCTGGAGCAGCTGGTCGGTGAGCGCCTCCCACTGCGCGCGGCTCTTGCTCGATTCGCCGGCGGGAAACGTAAGCAGGTCGGCGCCGAGCGCCGAGGCAATCGGGGCGCCGTGGATGGGCGCCACCTGGTCGTCGGCGATGACGACCGGCCGGTGGCCCGGCGCGCACTCGCCCACGAGCGCGGCGGCGTCGGCCAGGGCGCCGGCGCGCACGATGACGCGCGCGCCGAGCAGCGCGACCTCGCTCACCAGGTCACTTCGCCGGCGCCGGCGCGGCGGTTGGCCACGCGCGCCAGGACGAAGAGCAGGTCGGAGAGGCGGTTCAGATAGACGACCACCACCTGTGGCAGTTCGACGTCGCGCTGCAACCGGATGACGGCGCGCTCGGCGCGGCGGCAGACGGTGCGGGCGACGTGCAGGGCGCACGCCTTGGGCGTGCCACCGGGCATGATGAAGGCCGTGAGCGGCTCCAGCTCGGCTTCGCCGTCGTCGATGCAGCGCTCCAGTTGCGCGATGCGCTCGTCGGAGATCTGCGCCTTGTCCAGCTGTTCGCGCATCTTCACCAGGTCGGGCGTGGCGAGCAGGGCACCGATGGCGAAGAGGTCGCGTTGGATGGGCGCGAGCACTTCGTCGATGCGAGGCATCATGTCGATGGAGCGCGCCTGGCCGATGAAGGCGTTCAGCTCATCGATGTCGCCGTACGCCTCGACGCGCGGGTGGTCCTTGCCGACGCGGCCGCCGCCGAACAGACCGGTGTCGCCTTCGTCGCCCGTGCGCGTGTAGATCTTGAGGGTCATGCGGAAAGATAGCGGAGAACGGCGATCGAGGAACGGGGGCGGACGGCCGCGGGGCGGCGCGGTGCGGGGCGGCGCCTCCGTGCGCCTCCGTGCGCCTCCGTGCGGCTACGTGCGCCTCCGTGCGGCTACTTGCGCCCGTCGCGCCCGAACAGGCGCTGCACGAGCGAGGGGCGGCTGCGGCTCACCTGCGGACTCGACGCGCCGGTCGCGTCGGTGCCCGGCGATGGCTCCGTCGGCGGACGGTAGCTGTCGGGGAAGCACTCGGCGAGGTGCGCCTGCAATCGCTCTGGCGAGCCCATCTCGCGGTGCGACACGCAGTACTGGTCGAGCACGCGGCCGAAGTCGGCCGCGCTCGGTCGCTCGTCCGGCTCCTTGCTGAGCGCCGCCTTGAGCAGCGCCTCGAGCGACGCGTCGAGGCCCGGGATGAAGCGCGCGACATCGGGGACGGGGGCCACCACGACCTCGTCGATGGCGGCCTCGGTCTCGTCTTCCGTGAACAGCGGCTGCAGCGCGAGCAGCTCGAACAGCACGATGCCCATGGCGAAGACGTCGCTGCGCGAGTCGACGCGCCCGCCGAGGATCTGCTCGGGGCTCATGTAGTGTTTCTTGCCCATCATCAGCGGGCGTTGCGCCGCCGGGTCGGCCATCGTGCGCGCCTTGGCGATGCCGAAGTCGGCGAGCTTCACGTGCCCATCCCACGTCATCAGCACGTTGCCAGGAGAGACGTCGCGGTGGACAATGTCGAGCCGGCGGCCCCGGCTGTCCACGAAGTTGTGCGCGAAGTCGAGCGCGCGGCAGACGCGGCTGGCGATGTAGGCCGCCAGCGGCGCCGTCATGGGCGCGCCGATTTTCCGGTGGCGGTCGATGAGCGCGCGCAGCGTCACGCCCTTGATGAACTCCATGGCAATGAAGTACTGGTCGTCGAGCTGCCCGAGCTGGTAGATCTGCACGATGTTGCCGTGCACGAGGTTGGCCGAGAGCTTCGCCTCGTCAATGAACAGCTGCAGCCACTCCGGCTGGGCCGCGTAGCGGTCGTGGATGATCTTGAGCGCAATCTGCTTGGTGAAGCCGGCCGGCCCGAGCTGCTCGGCCTCGTATACCGTGGCCATGCCGCCACGCGCGACGCGCTGGATGAGCCGGAAACGGCCGGCGTACTCGAACAGGCGCTCTTCGAATTCCATCGTCGAATCAGTGGGCGGCGGGTTGATTTCGGGGGCCAGCACCCGCGAGCTTACACGGATGCGGCACGACTTGCGGGACATCACGATCATCGGCGCCGGCCCGACGGGCCTCTTCGCGCTCTTCTACGCTGGCATGCGCGGCGCGTCCGCGCAAATCGTGGATGCGCTCGACCAGCCCGGTGGCCAGCTCGCCGCGCTGTATCCGGAGAAGCTGATCTTCGACGTGGCGGGCTTTCCCGAGGTGCTGGCCAAGGACCTCGTCCGCTCGCTCGAGCGGCAGGCCGCGCGCTTCGGCCAGCCGATCCACTGCGGGCAGACGGTGACCGGGCTCGACGCCGAGGGCGACCACTTCGTGCTGCGGACGGCGACGGACGAGTTTCCCTCGCGCGCCATCCTGATCGCGGCCGGCATCGGCGCCTTTTCGCCGCGGCGGCTGCCGCAGGCGTGTGCTGCACCCTGGTACGGCCGGGGCATCGAGGACCGGGTGCTCGATCCCGCGTCGTTCGCGGGCCGGCACGTGGTGATCGTCGGCGGCGGCGACAGCGCCTTCGACTGGGCGCAGCAGCTGCAGGGCAGGGCGGCCTCCATCGCGCTCGTGCACCGCAGTGACCGGTTCCGCGCGCACCAGGCGACGGTCGAGGCCGTGCAGGCCGACGTGGCCGCGGGCCGCACGGCGCTGTTCACGTTTCACGAATTGCACGAGATCCATGCCGTGGACGGCGCCATGCACGACATCGAGCTGCGCGACGTGAAGGCGAAAACAACGACGCGCGTGCGCTGCGACGTGGTGCTGCCGATGCTCGGCTTCGTCAGCGACCTCGGGGCGCTGGGCCAATGGGGGCTCAACCACGAGAAGGACGAGATCGTCGTGAACTCGATGATGGAAACGGGACGCCGCGGCATCTGGGCCGCGGGCGACATCACGACGTATCCGGGAAAACTCAAGCTGATCGCCACGGGGTTCGCCGAGGCGGCGGTGGCGGTGAACCAGGCGGTGCATCACGTGTACCCGGAGAAAAAGATCAATCCGGGGCACTCGTCGAACCTGGCGGTGTTTGGGCAGAAGGACGAATAGGAGCGAATTGGAATTCGGATTTCGGAATTGGAATTCGAATTCGGAATTCGAGACGGATGGCGGAATCGGATTTATGGAACGGGGGGCGCTGATGGGCGCCCCCCGTTCTTGTCGGGCTTCGCTTCGCTTGCCTTCGCTCGTCTTCGCTCGTCTTCGCTTGCCTTCGCTTGTCTTCGCTCGTCTTCGCTCATCGGGGTTCTCAGAAGTGCGGCTTGCTACTCGCCTCTTGGTCCGCGTTTTCTCGTGAGGGCTGGCGGGCGGCCGATGCGTTTCATCGTCGCGAGGAGTTGGCGTCGGATCTGCACGAGCAGGTCCACGTACTTGGCTTGTGCGCTGGCCTCGTGCAGTCCGGTGCCCTCGAGCCAGGCAATGGCCTCGCGCGTCGAGCCGAGCGCGTAGCCGTAGAAGCGCCGCCGATCGGCGTCGGAGTCGCGGGAGTAGCCCTCGGCGATGTTGGCGGCAATCGAACCGACGGCCCGCACGAACTGGTCGGCGAGTGCCAGGCTTGCATGCAGTCCGAGCCGGGCGGCGTCGGTCCGGGCGCGTCGGGCGAGGTACGAGGCCATCCGGAACATCCGGACATTCCAGAGCGGGTCGCCCGCGAACACGGGCGGCGCCGCCGCCTCGAAACTGGAGAAATCGGTGGGTGAGGACGTCATGGCGCGGAGCATGCCGCCGGGGGCGAATCCACCCGTCATCGTTTCATTGCGGTAGGTTTCAAAACCCCGCCGCCGGTCCAAACTCCCCGTCCGCCCTCCGCCTCGAATTCCGAATTCGAATTCCCATTCCGGAATCCGAATTCCAATTCGTTGTTGACAACCATTAGAGCACCGACCGAAATTTTACTGTGCTTCGCCGCCTCCTCACCGTGCTTGTCCTTCCTGCTGCCCTCGGGGCGCAGGACATCGTCTGCGACAAGGGGGACACCGAGGTCGCGCGGCTGACCTTCACGGGCAATCGCGCGTTCGACTCCGCGGTGCTCGCCAACGGCATCGTGACCACGCCGTCGTCCTGGGCGCGCCGGACGTTGAGCTTCTTTGGCACGCGGTACTGCCTCGACCGCGTCGAGTTGCCGCGCGACGTCATTCGGCTGCTGCTCTTCTACCGCAACCACGGCTACTTCGACATCGCCGTGGACACCGTGCTCACGCCCGTCGGGCCGCATCGGGTGGCGGTTCGTTTCGCGATCACGGAAGGCGCGCCGACGCGCATCAGTTCCGTGTCGATCACTGGGCTCGATTCCGTGCCGGTGCGCGACGCAGTGGAACGCGCCCTGCCGCTGCGCGTGGGGAGGCCATTCGACCGCGTGGCCCTCGCGGCGACTCGCGACTCGCTGTCCGGGCGCCTGCGCAACGCGGGCTACCCCGATGCCGACGTGCTGGTGAACTACGAGACCGACGCCAAGGCGCGACTGGCCGCCGTGACGTTCGCCGCCATTCCCGGCGCGCGGGCGCGCATCGGCGCCGTGCGCGTCACGGTGCAACCGTACAAGGGCGGGGCCGGCGTGGACACGTCGATCGTGCGCCGGCTCTCGGGACTCACGTCGGGCGCCTGGTATCGCGAGCGGGACCTCGAGCGCGGCAAGCGTGCGCTGTACGGCGGCCAGCTCTTCGCGCAGGTGCGCGTGGAGCCCGACACGGTGGCGGTGCGCGCCGACTCGACGCTGCCGGTCTTGATCGACGTGGTGCAGGGGCCGCCGCAAAGCGCCCGCGTCGGCGGCGGCTGGGGTACGCTCGACTGTTTCCGTGCATACGGCGACTACTCCCACCTGAACGTCGCTCGGCGCGCGACGCGGCTGGACCTGCGGGCAAGCGTCTCGAAAATTGGCGTTGGCCGTCCCCTCGACGGCTTCGGCTCGCTCTGCTCGAGTGATGCGCGCCGGGACTTCTTCAGCCAAGACCTGAACTACTCGACCGCCGTGACGCTGACGCCGCCCGTGTCGGCCCGGATCGGGGTGCAGCCGTCCGTGACGCTCTACAGCGAGCGCCGGTCGGAGTACAACGCCTTCCTGCGGTCCACCCCGATTGGCGGTTCGCTGGCGTTTGCGCGCTCCGTCGGCCGCCGCGTGCAGAACGCGTCGTACACGATCGAATACGGTCGCACCAGCTCGTTTCCGGCCTACTTCTGCGCCGTCTTCAGCGCCTGCGCCGCGGCGGAGCAGGCGTCACTTGAGCGGCTCAAGCGGCTGGCCGTCGTCGGGCTCTCGTTCGCCGACGACCGGACGGACAATCCGAGCGACCCGACGCGCGGCTTCGTCGTGCGCGGCGAGGTGCGGCATGCCTCGCGCCTGGTGGGTTCCGACGCGGCGCTGGGGTTCACGCGACTGTCGACCGACGGCGCGACGTATCTCCGGCTAGGCACGGGCGTGGTGCTGGCCGCGCGCCTGCGCATGGGCCGCGTGCTTGGGGACGCGCTCGTGCCGCCGCAGGAACGGCTGTACGCCGGCGGCGCCACGACGGTGCGCGGGTTCCGCCAGAACGAACTTGGCCCGGCCGTCTACCGGACGACGGCGTACGACACGGTGCGGGCCGATGGCACGCCCGGTGGCGATCCATCGGACTCGACACAGACGGTGTATTTCCGGTCGAATGCCTCGAAGGTCGGGCAGCGCGTGATTCCGACGGGCGGCAACGCGCTGCTGGTGGCCAACCTCGAGGCCCGCATGCGCAGTCCCGTCTGGTCGGACCTGCTGCAACTCGCGGTCTTCGCCGACGCGGGCCGCGTCTGGAACTTCGGTACGGCGACGTCGCTGAACCTCAAGTCAGTGCAGTGGACACCGGGCATCGGCGTGCGACTGCGCACGCTGGTGGGCCTGATTCGCGTCGAGCTCGGCTACAACCCGTACCAGCGGCCGTCGGGCGCCGCGTATTGGGACGCACCGATCTCGGTGGGCGGGCAGCTCTTCTGCGTGAGTCCGTCCAACCGGCTGCGCGTCACGGCCATGCCGGGCACGGGCACGCTGCGCCAGGCCGCCGGCACCTGCCCGACCGGCTTCCAGCCGCCCGCCGAGGGCAGCTTCGTGCGGAAGCTCGCGTTCCAGTTCGGCCTCGGACAGGCATTCTAGCGTGAGTCGCCGTCGGCACGTGGCCCTTGCGAGCGCCATCGCGATCCTGCTGATGGGCATCGTGGTCGCGTCGGCGCTGGTCGGCCTGACGCGGTCGGACCGCGGCCGCGAACTCATCCGGGCGCAGGTGCAGCGGCTGCTCAGCAGCGTGTCGAAGGGCAGGGTGCACGTGGGCGCGCTGAGCGGGTCGTTCCTCACCGACCTGGCCATCGACTCGCTCGAGATTCGCGATCCCGCCGATTCGCTCTTCCTCGCCACCGGTCCGGTGCGCCTGACGTTCGACCCGCGCGACATCGTGGACGGCGTGATCTTCCTGCGGTCGCTCGACGTGCAGCGGCCGTTCATGCGCGTGCAGCGCCGCCACGACGACTGGAACTTCCGCGCCATCTGGCCGTCGGGCAACGGCCCGTCCGCGGGGCCGAACCGTGGATTCGGCAGTCGCATTTCGCTGACGAACGTCCGCATTCGCGGCGGCGAGGTGCGCCTGCTCCTGCCGTGGACGCCGGCCGATTCGCTGCACGGCGCGCGGCGCGACAGCGCCATCGCCGTGGCGCTGAAGGACACGGCCGGCGGCGTGCGCCGCATCGGTGCCAACGAGTACGAGAAGGAATGGCTGTGGACGGGCATCAACTTGCAGCTTTCGCACGCGCACGTCGCCGACCCCGACACGGTCGGCCAACACTTCGAGATCGCGCGCGCCGAGCTCGTCGAGCGCTGGCCACCGCTCGCAGTGCGCAACACGCGCGGGACGATCTGGCGCCGTGGCGATTCGCTCTTCGTGGACATTCCGCACTTCGACCTTCCCGCGTCGACGGGCAGCGCGAAGGGCAAGGTCTGGTGGGGCAGCGACCTGCCGATGCGCTACGACGTGCGCATCCGCGGGGACTCGGTGTCGCTCGCGGACGTCGCGTGGGTGTACACGGGGCTGCCGGCGACGGGCGGCGGCCGCATGAACCTGCACATCCGGAACGAGCGCGACCCGCACGTCATTGACTACGTGTTGCAGGACATGGACATGCGCACCATGAATTCACGGTTGCGCGGGGCCATGACGTTCGGCGTCGGCGCACCGGTGCTCATTCTCAAGGACCTCGCCCTCGAGGCGATGCCGCTGGACTTCCGGCTGATCGAGCGGTTCAGCGGCGCGCCGCTGCCCAAGCCGTGGCGCGGCGCGCTGACGGGCACGGTGCGCGCGCGCGGCGGCCCGGTGAACCGGTGGCTCCTCAACGACGCCCGCTTCACGTTCAACGACTTCAACGTGCCGGGCGCCGTGACGCGCGGTTCGGCGCGCGGTGAGCTCGACATCCTGTTTCCGGCCTTCACGGTCTTCCGCGGCCTGCGCGTCGACCTCGCGCCACTCGACCTGCGCACACTGCAGGCCCTCGACACGGTCTTCCCTCGCCTCAACGGCACACTGGCTGGCCACGCCGTGCTCGACAGCTCGTGGCTCGACGTGCGCTTCACGGACGCCGACTTCACGCACCAGGACGGCGACGCGCCGGTGTCGCACTTCCGGGGATCGGGCCGCGCGACCACGGGCGACCTCTTCATGACGTACGACCTGTCGCTCGTCGTGTTCCCGCTTTCCATGACGGCGTTGTCGCGCTCGTATCCGTCGATGCCGCTGCGCGGCGAGTTCAGCGGGCCGTTGAAGGTGAAGGGGACATCGGAGAACCTCGCCATCGCGGCTGACCTGGTGGGCGACGCGGGACGCCTGGAGGTGGACGGCAGCTTCGACATCAGCGCGCCCGGCTATCGCGCCACGGCGCGCGGGAGCGCCAGCGGCCTGCGCCTGCGGCGCCTGCTGGGCGACGAGAATCTGCCGGCGAGTTCGCTCGCGCTGCGCTGGTCGGCGGACGTGGCGGGCGATTCGCTGGCGGACCTGCGCGGCACGCTGGCGGTGCACCTCGACCGCTCGCAGCTCGACAGCGTGCGGGCCTACGCCGGCGAGGCGCGGCTGCGGTTCCTGGCCGGCACGCTCGCCGTCGACACCCTGCGCGTGGAGACAGCCGCATTCATGGCGACGGCGCAGGGACGGCTCGCCCTCGCGCCGGGGCGGGCCGCCGACTCCGTGACCTTCCTGGTGACGCTCGATTCGCTCGGCGGCTTCCGTCGTACGTTGGCGTCGGCGGGGGACGCGGCCTCCGACACGTCGGCGCTCGACGGCGAACTGCGCATCGAGGGCGTGGTCGGGGGGGCGTGGCCGGCGCTCCGCATTGGCGCCACCGCGCACGGCACGGGCCTGCGCGTGGGCACCTCGTTGTTCGCGCGCGAGCTCGAGGCGTCGGCCGCCGTCACGCTGCCGCTCGACTCGCTGCGCGGCGAGGTGAAAGCGCGCCTCAACGGCCTGACGGTCGGCGCGGTGCGCCTCGATCACCTGACCGCCAGCGCGGAACTGCCCGCCCCGGGACACGTGGTCACGGAGCTGCAGGCGGAGATCACGGGCGGTCCGGTGCTGAGCGCGCACGCCGACGCCGCCTGGTCGACCGACACCACGCAGGTGCGGCTCGACCGCGTGCGGCTCGAGACGCGCGGCAACGACTGGGCGCTGCTGGCCCCGTCGCGCATCGCGCGCGTCGGGTCGGCGTGGACCGTCGACTCGCTGGTGCTCGTCGGCCGCACTGCGGGGCGGCTGTCGCTGCGCGGCGCGATTCCCGACGCGCTGGGCGTGGACGCGCGCTTCGAGGCCACCGATGTGCCGCTGGCGGACGTCGGCGAGCTGCTGCAGACGAGCTCGCCGATGCAGGGGTTCGGCGGGCTGGACGTCGGCATCACCGGCACCCGCGACGCGCCCAGCATCGCGCTGGCGGGATCGCTGCGCGACGCGCTCATCGCGGGCGTCAGCCTCACGCGCGTCGAGGCCACCGGCGCCTATGCCGACCGCCGCCTGCAGGCGACCCTGCGTGCGCTGGGGGACAAGGTCACCGCACTGCGCGTCGACGCCGACGTGCCGGTCGACCTGTCGCTGCACGGCGTGCCGGCCCGCCTGCTCGATCACGAGCCGCTCACGGTCACCATCAACTCCGACTCGGCCGGCGTCGCCTTCCTCGGCACGCTTACCCCGGAGATCCAGCACGCGAGCGGATCACTCGCCCTCAACGCCACCATCACCGGCACGATCTCCAAGCCGCTCGTCAACGGCGCGCTCCGCATGCGCAACGCGGGCTTCGAGCTGCCGGTGCTGGGCACGACCTGGCGCGACGTCGAGGTGGACGTCGGCTTCACCGGCGACTCGATCGCGTTGCGCACGATCACCGCATCCAGTGGCGACGCGCGCGGCGCGCGCTTGTCGTTGAGCGGCTACTTCGGGCTGCGCGACGTCGACGACCCGACGTTCGACCTGCGCCTGAGCGCCGACAACTTCAACATCATCGCCAAGCCCCGCGTGGCCGACCTCGACCTCTCCGGCGCCCTGCGCCTGACGGGCGCCTACAGCGGCTCGCGGCTCACCGGCGCGCTGACCGTGGACCGCGGCACCATCTTCATTCCCGACATCTACTCCAAGGACCTCATCTCGCTCGACGACCCGGAGCTGATGAACGTGGTGGACACCGCGGCGCTCAGCGATCACGCCATCCTGCCGCGCGCGCCGTCCCGCATCATCGAGAACCTGACCGTGAGCGGGGTGCCGGTGCGCATGGGGCGCGACGTCAACCTGCGGTCGTCCGAGGCGAACATCACGCTCGGCGGTGCGGTGAGCATCACGGCGGCCCGCGTGCGGCGCGGCCGCAACGCCGGGCGCTATCAACTGGCGCTGGACGGCGCGCTGCAGACCGTGCGCGGCTCGTACCGGCTGAACCTCGGCCCCGTGCAGCGCACGTTCGAGGTGGAGAGCGGCGAAGTGCGGTTCCGCGGCGATCCCGACCCCAATCTCGCCGAGCTCGACATTCACGCGCTGCACACCGTGCGCACCTTCTCGCAGAGTTCGGCGCAGCAGGACGTACGGATTCGCGTGAACATCGGCGGCACGCTGGCGACGCCACGCGCCACGTTCTCGAGCCCCGACTCGAGCCGGGTGTCGGACAGCGACATCATCAGCTACCTGGTGACCGGCGGACCGAGCAACGAGATCATCGGGCGCAACGGCAGCACCACGGGCACCGCGTACCGTGTGGTCCTGTCGTCCTTCGGTTCGGTCCTCGGCAGCAAGATCCCGGCCGGACTGTGCACCGACGCGCAGTTCAGCACGGCGACGCTCGATGAGTACAAGGGCATTCGCGACATCGGCAGCAGCGTGCTGAGCGGCTCGCGGTTCAACTGTGCCAAGCAGCTTGGCGAGCGGGTCTTCTTCCGCATCGACGCGGGCCTGTGCAGTATCGGCCAGCTCCTCGGCCAGGGTGGCGGCGCGTTTGATTCGCGCGCCCTCACCGAGGCGTTGGGCTTCAAGCTCGACTACCGCTTCAACCATGGCGTCTCGGCGTCGGCCGGTCTCGATCCCTCCACGAGCGCCGTCCTGTGCTCGCGCGAGGCCATCGTGCGCGGCTTTGCGCCGACCCCGCGACAAATCGGCGTGGACCTGTTCCGGGCGTGGCAGTTCTGAGCCCGCGCAGGGCGCCGCGCGTGGCACGGCGCGTCGCGTTGCTCGTGAACCCGGTGGCGCGGCGCGCGGCGCGCGCCGAGGCCGGCGTGTTGCGCGCCTTCGCGGCCGCGGGCGTCGCGCCGACCGTGGCCCACACCCGGTCGGCGGGAGACGGGGTGCGCGCCGCGCGCGAGCTTGCGGCAGACCACGACCGCCTGTTCGTGCTCGGCGGCGACGGCACGGTGATGGAGGCCGCGACGGGTCTGGCGGACGCCGGATCGACCAGCGCCATCGCTATTCTCCCGGGCGGCACCGGCAACCAACTGGCGCGCGCACTCGCCATCCCGCTTCATCCGGCGCGCGCGGTCGCGGCCTTGCTCGCCGGCGCGGAAGGCCGCATTGACCTCGCCCTCCTGAACGGACGGCGCCGAGTCGGCATCGGCGCCGGCACGGGACTCGATGCGGCGATGATCGCTGGCGCGCGGGGTCGGCTCAAGCGCACGCTCGGTCTGGGGTCGTACGTCGTGAGCGCGGCGCGGGCCGCCCTCCGGCCGCGGCGCTTTGCCGTGCGTGCGGTCGTGGACGGGCAGGTCATCGAACGCGAGGCCGTCGTGGCCATGGTCCTCAACCTGGGCCGCATCTTCAACGGCGTGCTCGAACTCGCGCCGGGTTCGTCGCTCACCGATGGCCTGCTCGATCTGGTGATCGTCGACGCGCGACACGTCGGTGATGTCGTCGCCTTTTCCGTGCACGAGATGCTGCGCCGCCGCCGGGTCCCGGACGCCCGCTGGACGTTTGCGCATGGCCGGGCCATCAGCATCGAGTCCGCGGACCCCGACGTGCCGCGCCAGGTCGACGGCGACCTGCTGACCGATTCGCGTCTGTCGCTGGAGGTCCTGCCCGGGGCCGGCCGCGTCGTGCTACCGATCGGCGTTCAAATCATATAGAAGCGGGAAGGTCTCAGCTGCCCGGGGTATGGCTCCTCCGCCGGGGCACGCTTTCGGGGTGCGCACATCTACCCCTGTCCGTTCGGACCTAATTGCTGTATTGATTATGGACACCAAGGTATTACTGTATACTCTTGCGTCACCGACCAACTCCAGCCGTGGCTGATTCGTCCCCCAGCGCGCTCTCCAGCTCCGAACCGCTCGACGTGCTGCTGCGCAGCATGTTGGCCGAGCTTCCGCGCGAGCATGCGGGACTGCTGGAGGCGTTGCTCCAGGAGCGTGACCTGCTGGTGACGGTTGCCGAGCGCCGGGCGGAACGCGTGCAGCGCCTGCACGAGGCCAGTTCAGCGATGTTGCGCACGCTCGACCGCGACGAGTTGGAGCTCGAAGCGGCGCGGCAGATGCTCCGGCTGGTGCCGTGTGACGGAGTGGTGGTCGCGCGCGCCGGCCCGGCGGGCGAGCCGCCAATCGTGGTCGTTCACGTGAACCCGGACGGCGCGGCCGACCTGACCTCGGTGCAGGTCGTCGCCGACGGTCTTCAGGAAGTGGTCCGCACGGGTCGCGCCGTACGCATGGCGGCGCCCGGTGGGGACGCGGCTGGCGCCGTGATGGCGATTCCCGTGATGCAGGGTTTTCGCCTCATGGGCATCGTGGCTGCCTACTCGAAGTACTCCGCCGCGTTTTCGGACGGGGATCTCGACGCGGCGCAGACGCTGGGCATGCACGCGGCCACCGCGCTCGTGAACTCGGCGCTCTACGCGCAGAGCGAGCGCGAGCGCCGGCAGAGCGACGCGCTCGCGTCGCTGGCGCGTGCGCTCGGGTCGGCGAACCGGCCGCACGAGGTGCTCCGGTTGGCCCTGCGACACGCGATGACGCTGTTCGGGGCGGCCGGCGCTGACATCGCGCTGCGGCGCGACGACTACCTGGCCATCGTCGCGGCCGAGGGAAGCGCACAGGCGCTGCAGGGGATGTTCCTGCCGCTGCACGCGTCCGTCGCCGGCCGGGCGGTGCGGGAGGGGCGAGTGCTCATCGTCAACGATGCCGCGGCCGACCCCGACAGCTATGCGCCGACGCGGCACCTGGCGTCGATCCGGAACAGCGTCGTGGCGCCGCTGCTCTCGGCGGGCGACGTGGTCGGGGTCCTCAGCGTGATCAACCGCGAGCGGCCGTTCGACGGCGAGGACGCGCGCATGCTGCAGCAGTTCGCCACCCAAGTGGCGGTGGCGATCGTGAGCGCGCGCCTGTACGAGGAAGCCGCCGAGGCGCAGCGGGAGATGTCGCTGGCGTTCGAGGCCGTGGGTGACGGCATCGTCGTGCTGGACGCCGACGGGCGCATCGTGCGCTCCAACGCGCGCTTCCGCGCGATGGCGGGCCTGCCCGACGATGACAGCGCACGCGGCCGCGATTTCTACGATGCCATCCTGCACGAGCCGCGCGAGCTCACGGACGAGTGCGTCATCGGGCAGGCCGTCCTGGGCGGCAAGATGGCGCGGGCCCAGCTGCGATCGGCATGGAACGGGCGCGTGCTCGAGCTCGTCTCGGCGCCGCACCCTGGCGGCGGCGCCGTGGTCACGGTGGATGACGTCAGCGAGTACCACGCGTTGGCGGAGCGTCACCGCCTGGTGGTGGAGCACACCACCGACGCCATACTCATCACGACGGCGGAGGGCGTGGTGGAGTTCGCCAACCCGGCCGCGGTCCGGCTGTTCGGGAGCGACGCGCCGCTCGCGGGACTGCGCCTGGCCAGCCTGCTGCCGGCGAGCGAGGCGACGGTCTGGGCGGAGGCGATTGCCCGGGCGCGGCGCGGCGTGGCCGGTCGCGTTGACGGTGTCGTGCATCGAGGCGGCGAGCGCCGGCAGGTCTCGGCCAGCGTCGCCCCGTTGCAGGATGAGAGTCGGGTGTCGCACTTCGTGATCTCGCTGCGCGACGTCTCCGACGAGACGGCGGCCCGCGACGACAGCGCCGCCGCCAACGCGCGGTATCGTGACCTCGTCGAGGCGGCGGCCGACGCCATCGTCACGCTCGACACGAAGGGGGTCTTCAGCTCGCTCAATCCGGCGATGGAATCGCTGACCGGCTACGGACGGGACCAGATTCTTGGCCGCGCGTTCGCGTCGTTCCTCGAGCCGGCGGAGTCGGCGATGGTCGGGCAGGACTTCGAGTTGGCGCTTCGCGGGGAGTTGCGCCGGCTCGAGTTGCACATGCACCGGGCGGATAGCGAGCGCCGGCTGGTGTCCATCGCGCTCACCCCCATGCGGCGTGCCGGGGTGGTGGTGGGCGTGCTGGCGATTGCGCGGGATGTCACCGAGGAGCGCGGCCATGCCGAGGCGCTCCTCACGTCGGAGTCGCGGTACACGCGCCTGGTGGAGGCCGCCGAGGACGCGATCGCGTGCGTGGACGAGGAGGGGAACTTCACGGCCATCAACCGGGCGCTCGAGCACGTGCTGGGCACGCCCCGCGAAGCGCTCCTCGGCCGCCATTTCATGGATGTGATGCGCGAGGACGAGCGTCCCCAGATGTGGCAGGCGTTCACCGAGGCCTTGGCGGGCACCCGCGGGCGCCGCACGATCCGCTTCTCCCGCCCGGACGGCGTGGACGGATATGCGACGCTGGTCACGGCACCCATCATCGAGCGGGGGCACATCACCGGTGCACTCGGCATCGCGCGCGACGTCACCGAGGAGCGGCTGCTGCTGGAGCAGGCCATTCGCAAGGACAAGATGGCCGCGATGGGCGAACTCGTGGGTGGCGTGGCGCACGAGGTGAATTCCCCGCTCACCAGCATCCTCGCCTACGCGCACGTGCTCGAACGGGACACCGTGCAGGGCGAGGAGCGCCAGAGCGCCATCGAGACGATCGGCAAGGAAGCGCGGCGCGCGGCGCGGATCGTCGGCAAGCTGCTTTCCTTTGCCCGCCAGGGAAACCCCGAACGGCTCCCGAGCGACCTCAACCAGGTGCTGCGGGACACGATCGACCTGCGGCGGTACGCGCTGAAGATGCAGGAGATCCGGCTCTCGCTGGCGCTGGCGCCTGACCTTCCGCTCGTGGACGCGGATCCGTTCCAGCTGCAGCAAGTCTTCATCAACCTGCTTTCCAACGCCGAGCAGGCGGTGGCCGACGTGGCGGGCGAGCGCCGCATCCGGGTCGCCACCGAGGTGCGCGGCACGTTCGTCGTGGCCACGGTGAGCGACAACGGTCCGGGCATTTCCGCCGAGACGCTGCCTCACATTTTCAATCCGTTCTTCACCACCAAGGCGCGCGGCGCAGGTACGGGCCTCGGCCTCTCCATTTCAGACGGCATCGTGCGCGAGCATCGCGGATTACTCCGCGTGCGCTCCGAGCCCGGCGCCGGCGCGACCTTCGAGGTCACGTTGCCCCTCCCACCTGCAAGCCCCTGACCGAT
This sequence comes from Gemmatimonadales bacterium, assembly GCA_038208045.1. Classification (GTDB taxonomy): domain Bacteria; phylum Gemmatimonadota; class Gemmatimonadetes; order Gemmatimonadales; family Gemmatimonadaceae; genus PNKL01. The sequence continues at coordinate 16,280 of JBBQZD010000034.1, forward strand.
GGCCAGCATCCTCATCATCGACGACGAAGTCGCGATTGCCGCCGCATTCGCCATGTTCTTCCGCCACGACGGGCAGCACGTCGTGCACGAGGCGTATACCGGCAATGACGGCGTGGACGCGTACTGGCGGCTGCGCCCCGACCTCGTGCTCCTGGACGTCCGCCTGCCCGACATCACGGGGTTCGACGTGCTCGCGAAAATCCGCGCGGACGATCCGGTCGTGATCATGATCACCGCCTACGGCGACGTGCCGATGGCGGTGGACGCGCTGCACAAGGGGGCGGAGAACTTCCTCACCAAGCCCGTGGACCTCAGCCACCTGGCGGCGGCGGCCGACCGCGCGCTGGAGAAGTCGCGGCTGCGCCGGATGAACCGCTACCTGTCGGAGAAGCGGGAGGCCGAGCCGCGCGTCACGTTCGGTTCGTCGCCGGCGATGCGCGATCTCGCCGAGCAGGTGGCGCTGCTGGCGCAGAGCGACCGGACGACCGGGCTCATCATCGGCGAGCGGGGCGTCGGCAAGGGCCGCGTGGCCGAGCTCATTCATCACCAGAGCCCGCGTGCCGGCAAGCCGTTCGTGGAGGTCAACTGCGCGGCGCTCACGGCCGAGTCGCTCGAGCTGGAGCTGTTCGGCGAGAAAGGGGCCGGCGGCAAGCCGGCCAAGCTGGGCCTGTTCGAGATTGCCGATGGCGGCACGCTGTTCCTCGACGAGATCGGCGACCTGTCGCCGCCGCTGCAGCCCAAGCTGCTGCGCGCGCTCGAGGGCAAGGGCTTTCGCCGGCACGGCGGCACGGTGGAGATCGTGCCCAACACGCGCGTGATCGCGGCAACGAGCCGCGACCTCGGCGACGAAGTGGCGGCGGGCC
>JBBQZD010000035.1:0-16890 GCA_038208045.1 Gemmatimonadales bacterium
AAACAGAAATGTAGCGCAGATCTCGGTTGGGGCGACGGAGGTACTCCGCCATCCGCCCTCCGCCATCCGCCATCCTCCTTCGCCCCCCCCCCCAACGCAAAACCGGCAGAGAGCCCAAGGCCCCCTGCCGGTCCAGATTGCTGCATCGCTGCTTACGCGGCGGTCAGCGCGGCGCGGGCCTTGTCGGCGAGCGCCGTAAAGGCCGTCGGATCCTGGATGGCGATGTCCGAGAGGATCTTGCGATCGATCTCGATGCCCGCCTGCATGAGTCCGTTGATGAACGTCGAGTAGTTCATGCCGTTCAGGCGGGCGCCCGCGTTGATGCGGATGACCCACAGGCGGCGGAACTCGCGCTTCTTGTTCTTCCGGTCGCGGTAGGCATATCGCCAGGCGCGCTCCACCGACTCCTTGGCCGGCTTCCACAGCTTGCTGCGTGCGCCGTAGTAGCCCTTGGCGGCCTTCATGACCTGCTTTTTGCGCTTGAGGCGCGTGACGTTGCTCTTTACGCGGGGCATGTATCCTCCTTAGGCCGACAGCAGGCGCTTGATGTTCTTGGCTTCACCATTGGTCTTGACGATCGCCGCGCGGCGGAGATTGCGCTTCCGCTTGGGGGTCTTCTTCGTCAGGATATGGCTCTTGTAGGCCTTCAGGCGGCGCACCTTGCCCGTCCCCGTGATGGAGAAGCGCTTCTTGGCGCCTGAGTGACGCTTCATCTTTGGCATATGCCGGCCTCGATTACTTGGGCGTGAGAATCATGGTCAACGACTTGCCTTCGAGCTTGGGGTCGACCTCGACCTTCGCCACGTCGGCAAGTTCTGCCGCGACCCGGTCCACCACCGCCTTGCCAAGCTCGGGGTGGGCGATTTGCCGGCCGCGGAACATCAACGTCACCTTCACCTTGTTGCCTTCACCGAGGAAGCGCCGGGCATGGCGCGTCTTCGTGTCGAAATCGTGGTCTTCAATGCCCGGACGGTACTTCACTTCCTTCAGCAGGATGATGTGCTGCTTCTTCTTGGCCTGCCGCGCCTGCTTCGCCATCTCGAACTTGTACTTGCCGAAGTCCATGATGCGGACCACCGGCGGGCGCGCGAGCGGCGCCACCTCAACCAGGTCAAACCCCTGCTCCACCGCGGCCGACAGCGCCACGTCAACTTCCATGATGCCAAGTTGGGAGCCATCGGCCCCGATCACGCGCACGGGACTGATGCGAATCTGCCGGTTGACGCGCGGGGGTCGTTTGGTGGTGTCCTGAATGAGTTGATACCTCAAGAGGGAGAAACAGGAAACGCGAACCCGACATCCGGGTCCGCGCGTCAACGACAAGCACCCACGTCTCCGTGGGCGCCGCCTCTGCAGGGACTCCGGTAGCACGTCCAGCGCGAACGCCGACGGCTGACGGGTGGGGCGAGCGACCGCTCACCCACTTTCTAGTTATCCTGCAAGTCTACTCATGTTCCGGGCCGGTGTCAACCGGTCTATCTCGCGATCGGGCAGCCACTTGGCCGCTGTCAGGCGCGCTCACCGGGGCGCTCACCAAGGCGCTCACCGGGGCGCTCACCAGGGCCGCTCTCCAGCCCGATCAGTCGCCGGCCGGCTCCAGGTAATAGTTCTTGCCGTCGTGCGCCGCGTACCCCCAGGCCTGCGCATGGTCGTGCTCGAACACCAGCAGCCAGCGGTCAGCCAGCGCCTGCGACAACAGCGCGCGCTTGCTCTCCAGCGTGCGCAACGGCTCCACGTCGTAGCCCATGATCCACGGCAGCGGCATGTGCAGGTGCGTCGGGATCACGTCACCCAAAAAGCACGCCACCTCGCCGCCGCCGTCAATGAGCACGCTCTGATGGTGCGGGGTGTGCCCCGGCGTCGGCAGCGACCGGATGCCCGCCACGATCTCCTGCGAGCCGGAGATCAGGTCAAAGGCGCCCTGTTCGCGGATCGGCTCCCAGTTGCGCGGGAAATATGACGCCGCGGTGCGCTCGTTGGTCCCCGTCGCGTACGCGTGCTCCCCCGCCTGCACCACGAACCGCGCGTTCGGAAAGGCCGACACCACGCGCGCGTCGGCTTCCATCGCCGTGTTGCCGCCCGCGTGATCGAAGTGCAAATGCGTATTGATGACCAACTGCACCTCGTCGGCACGGTGGCCCAGCGATGCCAACGCCGCTTCGAGCATCGTGCGGTGCGCCCCGCCGTCGTTCTCGATGCCGTAGATGTCGAGGAATTTCGGCGTCTCCTTGTTCCCCGCCCCGGTGTCGATGAGCACCAGCCCGATGTCGTGCTCCACCAGCAGGCAGCGCATGCCCATCGGGATGCGGTTGCGCGCGTCGGCCGGGATGCGCTTTTCCCAGAGCGGCTTGGGCACCACGCCGAACATCGCGCCGCCGTCGAGCATCTGCCCGCCGGCCTGCAGCGCGTGCACCGTGAAGCGCCCGACGCGCCGCGTCTGGACCAAGGGTTGCGGAGGAGTCATGCCGACAATTTAGCGCAGGTCATGCGCCGGGGCCCAGTCCCGAATCGTCCACCCAGCGCGGCAGCGCACTGCGGCGCTTCCTGGCCGCGCCGGTCCGGCTCGCCAGCCAGTCGTGCAGCGCCTCGAGCGTGTGGATGTCGCGGCGCTCGGCGTCGCGCAGCAGACCCAGCAGCACCTGCGCCGTCGCGCGCGCATCCCCCAGCGCGCGATGGCGTCCGTCAATGGCGACGCCGTAGTGCCAGGCCACCGCGTCGAGGTTGCGGCGCGGCAGGTGCGCCAGCAGCCGTCGCGCCAGCCGCACCGTACACAGCGGCGGGCCCGCGAGCGGGCTTGCGAGCGGACCCGCGAGCGCGTCCGGCTGCGCCACGCGACCGAACTCCATGGACAGGAAGCCCCAGTCGAACCCCGCGTTGTGCGCCACGAACGTCCGCCCCGTCAGCGTCAGCGCAAACGCGTCCGCGACCTGCGCGAACGACGGCGCGTCCGCCACCATGGCGTTGGAGATCCCCGTGAGCGCCGTGATGCGCGAGGAAATGGGGCGCCCCGGATTCACGAGCGACTGGAAGGCATCGTCCATGCGCCCCGCCTCGACCACCACCGCCGCCACTTCGGTAACGCGGTCGCCCCCGAGCGCACTCACCCCCGTGGTCTCGACGTCGACAACGACGAAGCGGCAATCCTGAAAAGCGGTCACGGCTGAAGGGTACACCGCTCGTGCCGATCGGAATAGGGAGCGCGGTCGCCGCTCGTGCCGATCGGAGTAGAGAGCGCGATGGCCGCGCGCAGCCCACCGCTTCCACCGCGCGGTACGCGCTCATAGATTGTGAATGATTTCACAAGCACCCCTCCCGTGAAGAGAATCGCCGACTCCACCGTCCGCCGACTGTCACTCTACCTCCGCTTTCTCGAAGCGTTCGAGCGCGAGGGGCGCGCGACCATCTCCAGCGGTGAACTCGCCACCTCCGGCGGCACGACGTCGGCGCAGGTGCGCAAGGATCTCTCGTCCTTCGGGTCGTTCGGCAAGCGCGGCATGGGATACTCCATTCGTGAACTCACCGTTGCCATCCGCGAGATTCTCGGCTTGGCGCACGACTGGCGCGTCGTCATCGTCGGCGCGGGAAAAATCGGCGCTGCCCTCGCCCAGTACGCGGGCTTCCGCGATCGCGGCTTCCACGTCGTCGGCGTCTTCGACAGCGACCCCCGCCGGATCGGGCTCGCGCTCGACGGCCTGACGGTGGCCGACGCGGCGACGCTCGAGGCCGATGTCCGTCAGCTCCAAGCGGAGATGGCCGTCATCGCGGTGCCGGCCGACGCCGCCCAGTCCGTCGTCGATCGCGTCGTCATGGCCGGCATTCACGCCATCCTCGACTTCTCCACCGCCTCCATCGCCGTCCCGCCCACCGTGACGCTGCGCACCATGAACGTGGCCGTGGAACTCGAGATCCTCAGCTTCGCGCTCACCAACCGCTAGTCCGCCGCCGGAACTCCACGGCGGCGGGCGATGCGGCACCTGGCATCAGCCACCGTCGTGTCAGCAAAACCACCCGCGCCGTGTACGGCTTCCGGTGACAGCGCGCGGGCCGCGGCGACGATACCGTTCTCCCCATGGCACGCGACGCTCAGTGTGCCTCCCACGCACTGAGACCGGAGTACCCCGCCGTGCCCGATCGATTTGACCCGCAGGAGCTTGCCGCGGGTCTTTTTCGCGATCATTCCGCCGTCATGCTGCTGATTGACCCCTCCACGGGTCGCATCGAGTCGGCCAACAGCGCCGCCGAGAAGTTCTACGGCTTCCCCGCCGGACGGCTGTGCGAGATGTCCATTCAGGACATCAACATCCTGCATCCCGACGAAGTCGCGGCGGAACGACGGCTCGCGGCGGCGCAGGCGCGGACCTTCTTCAAGTTCAAGCATCGCCTGGCAAACGGGCGCGAGCTCGACGTCGCGGTGCACTCGTCACTCATCATGCTCGGACAGCACGCCAAGCTGTTCTCGATCGTGCATGACCGCACCGGCCTGGCCACGGTTGAACGGGCGTTGCGCATGTCCGAGGAGCGGTGGTCCGTGGCGCTCGAGACCAGCGAGACTGGGGTCTGGGAATGGGACGTCGACTCCGGACACGCCTACTACTCCGAGCGCTGGCGCACGATGCTCGGATACGGCAGCAGCGACATCGGCGCCACGCGCAGCGAGTGGTCGGCACGGGTGCATCCCGACGACCTCATGACCTGCCGCGACCAGCTGGACGCCCATTTCCGTGGGGAGACGGCGCTGTTCGAATGTGAGCATCGCATGCGCCACAAGGATGGCAGCTGGCGCTGGATCCTCAACCGGGGCAAGGTCGTCGCGCGCACCGACGAAGGATCGCCGACCCGCATGGTGGGCACGCATCAGGACCTCACGCCGCTCCGCCAGATGGAATCGAACCTGCAGCAGAGCCGGCAGGAAACGCAGGAGGCGCTCGATCTCGTGCGCGCGCTCGAGCAGGCGCTTCCGCTCTGCGTCAGCTGCCGGCGGGTGCATGGCGTCGGCGGCCAGTGGCGACCGCTCGACCTGCCGCTCTCAGTGGGCGATCAGCACTCGAATGAGCACGGCCTCTGCCCCGATTGCGCCCGCGAGCTGTACGGCGCCAGCTACGTTCACGAACTCGTGAACTGACGACAGGCGGTCAGCAACCGCGCGAAGTCAGCGGGCGTCAGCACCTCGGGGCGCAGTGCAGGGTCGAGACCGGCGGCGGCCACCACGCGATCGGCCGCCGCCGCGTCCAGTGAGAAGATGGTGCGCACCACGCGCCGCAGCTGTTTGCGCCGCAGGCCGAACGCCGCCTGCACCATCGTGCGATACCGCGCCTCGTCCGCCTCGGCGATAGCCGGATCGGCGCGCGGCGTAATGCGCAGCACGGCGCTCTCCACCTTCGGCGGCGGTGTGAAGGCCCCGGCCGCCACCTTGAAACAGACCTCGGCGTGCGCCACCGACTGCACGTTCACCGACAGCGCCCCGTAGTGCTCGCTGCCCGGCGGTGCCGCCACGCGCTCGGCCACTTCCTTCTGCACCAGGTAGACGGCGCGCAACGGGCGCGGGCGCTTGAGCGCATGGAACAGAATGGGCGTCGTGATGTTGTACGGCACGTTGCCGGCCACGAGGAACGGCCCGTCCGCGAGCGCGCCGAAATCCACCGTCAGCACGTCGGCTTCGACCACCGTCAGTCGGGGATCGTCGGCATACTGGGCCCGCAGGCGCGGCGCCAGGTCGCGATCGATTTCGACGGCGATGACGCGTCGCGCACGCGCCATCAGCAGCGCGGTGAGGGTGCCCCGCCCCGGGCCGATCTCGATGACGGTCTCGTCCGCCGTCGGTGCCAGCACGTCGACGATGCGCGCGAGGATGCGCGGGTCGTTGAGGAAGTGCTGACCGAAGCGCTTGCGGGGCGGCGGGAAATCGGCGGACACGAGACCTACGTCGTCCGCAGCACGACGAGCGCCTGGTCGTCCCGCGGCGGCACCGCGCCCATGTGCCCCTCGACCAGCGCGAAAACGCCGTCCACGATGCGCCACGGCGCGTCGGCACGCCGCGCCCGCACCACCTCGAGCACGGGCGCCTCGTTCAGGCGCTGCCGCTGCGCGTCGCGCGCATCGGGAATGCCGTCGGTGAACAGCACGAGCAAGTCGTCGCCCTTCCACGGGGCCGACGTCGCGTGCGGCAATTCATCGACCAGGCCGAGCGGCGGGTCGGTGGCCGCGAGCCGCATCGTGCTGCCGTCGGCGCGCACCACGAAGGCGTGCGGATGCCCGGTGTTGCACCACGTCACGGTGCCGGCCGCCGGGTCCACCACCGCGTAGCACACGGTCAGGAACATCTCGGTCTCGCGCAGCTCGTCGGCCAGTGACGTCAGCAGGGCGCCCACCGTGGCGGCCGGATCCGACGAGCTGCGGGCGTGGATGGCCGTGGCGCTCATCACCAGCGCCATGATGAGCGCCGACCGGTAGCCGTGACTCGAGACGTCGCCGATCATCACGCCCACGCGGCCGTCGCCGAGCTTGAACAGGTTGTAGAAGTCGCCGCCGACGCTCTCGGCGGGCGCCACGCGCGCGGCGCACTGCGCGTCGGGGGCGAGCGCGTCGGGCGGCGGCAGCAGTTTCATCTGCAGGTCGTGCGCCAGCAGCATCTCGTGCGTCAGGCGCTCCTGTTCGAGCGACGCCCGCACCAGGCGGGTGTTCTGGATGGTCGTGCCGACCTGCGTGGCGATGGCCGAGAGCAGCTTCTTGTCGCTCGCCGTGAACGGCTGTGCCCCGCGGCGCCCCGACAGGTTCACGACGCCGAGCGGCACCCCGCCGGAGGGCGTGGCCCACATGATGGGCACGCTGAGCATCGCGCCGCGGCGAATGCCGGTCTCGGCCGGGCTGGGCATGGCGCCGTCGGCCACGATCAGCGGGTGCTGGGTGCGAAAGACGCGGGCCGTCACCGCCGTCGCATCCTCCACCGGAATGCCGGGGACCGCGCCCTGCGCGCCGAGCACCGCCACCGGCCGCAGCACGTCCGCGGTGCGGTCGAACACGTAGATGGCGCCACTGCTCGCCCCCACGGTTTCGGTGAGTTCGTTGAGGATCGTCGCGGCGGCGTCCTCGAGCGACACGGTGCGCCCGAGGATCTCGCCGATGGAATACAGCAGGTTGATCTCCTCGTAGCGCTCGATCATCTCCGAGGCGGCGTGGCTCACCTCGAGCTGCGACCGCAGCACCTGCGTGACGACGGGCACGAGCAGGCGCACGCCAAGGTCCACGGTCTGGCCATCCGCGTGCGGCCCGACCGAGAGCCACGCGCGCGTGCCCGGCACGCGCGCCACGCACTGCAGCCCGCGCGGCGTCACGCGCGACTCGTGCCCTTCCTCCGGGCGGAGATCGGCGGGGGGCGCCTCGGCGTCGCGGGCATCGCCGCCTTCGGCCCGGAGCGGCTCGTCGGGCGCGCGTTGCGTCCAGACCGAAGCCGGGCAGCCGGTGGCCTCGTGAAAGGCCGAGAGGACGGCGTCGAGCTCACTCACGCGGCGCGGCCATCACTCGACCGGTGGCGCAGGGTGAGCCGGACGACGTTGCCGCTGCCGCGAAACTGCTCGACGCGGTCCATCAGGCGCCGCATGAGGAACAACCCGCGCCCGTCCTCGCGCTCCAGGTTGCCGGGCGTGGTCGGGTCGCTCGTGCAGGCATCGAGGTCGAACCCCGTGCCGTCGTCCTCGACCTCCAGCACCAGCAACTGCGCGTCCACGAGCACGCGAATGCGCACCGACTTCGATGCGTCCTCGCCATTGCCGCGGAGAATGGCGTTCGACAGCGCCTCCGTGAGCGCCACCGGCACCGTGAACGACAGGTGGCGGGCCGAGAAGGCCGCCTCCTCACATCGCCGGATCACCTGCAGCACCACGCCCTCGATCTGCTCGATCTCGCTGGGAATCTCGAGCTCGAGCCGTGCGGCGGTGTGCCCCATTCAGAAACTCTCGAGGGCGCGGTCGCGGCTCTCGGAGATCTGGAACAGCGTGTCGAGCTTGGTGAGCTCGAACAGCGTCTGCAGGTCCTCGTTGAGATTGGCCAGCCGCAGGTCGCCGCCCATCTCGCGGATCTTCTTGGCGAGCGACACGAGGACGCCCAGCCCGGAGCTGTCGATGTAGGTGGTCTTGTCGAAGTCCACGAGCACCTTGCGCGTGCCGGTCTCGAGCTCCTCGATCACCTTCTGCTTCAGTTCCTGGCGATTGCCGACGATCAGCGTGCCTTCGACTTCGAGAATGGTGACGTCGCCGTGCTTCTTGACGGTGAAGCTCATGTCGGATGCATCCTCAGGAGGAAAGGGCTCATCAGCCGGGCCGCTCGATGTCCGGCGCCCGCGACTGCACGGCGGTCACGGCCGCCACATGGAAAATGTCATCCGGACTCGCCCCGCGCGAGAGATCGGACACCGGAAGTGCCAGTCCCTGCAGGATCGGCCCGATGGCGCGGGCCCCGGCCAGGCGCTCCGTCAGCTTGTAGGCGATGTTCGCCGCGTCGAGGCTGGGGAAGACCAGCACGTTGGCCCGGCCGGCCACGGCACTGCCCGGCGCCTTGCGCGCCGCGACCTCCGCCACCAGCGCAGCGTCGCCCTGCAGCTCGCCGTCCACGGCAAGGGCCGGATCGCGCGCGCGCAGGATCGCGAGCGCCTCGCGCACCCGCGTCACGGACGGCGACTCCGCACTCCCCTTGCTGCTGAACGAGAGCAGCGCAACGCGCGGCTCGTCGCCGACAATCAGCCGCCGCGCCGTCGCCGCGGCCGTGGCGATGTCCGCGAGCTGGGCCGCCGAGGGATCGGGGATCACGGCACAGTCGGTGAAGGTGAGCACCTGCCCGGCGTCGGCAGCCCGGCCCGACAGGGCCATGTAGAAGCTGCTCGACACCGTCTGCACGCCGGCGTCGGGCCCAATGAGCCAGAGCGCGTAGCGAATGACGTCGGCGGTGGTGCGCACCGCGCCCGCCACGGCCCCGTGCACGCCGCGCTCGTGCAGCAGCCAGATGGCGAAGACCAGCGGATCGAGCGCCAGCCGCTCGGCGCCCTCGAGCGACAGCCCCTTGCGCGCCCGGGCGCTCATCAGCGCCTCCACCAGGCGATCGGCGTGCGGATCGTGCGCCGGGTCCACGCACTCGCACCCCGTCGCGTGCGCCGCCGCGTGCGTCGCCGGCGCCGCCGGGTCGAGCACCAGCACCGGAATGGCCACGCCCTCGCGCCGGAGGCGCCGGACGGCGTCCAGCACGCGCGCGTCCGCCGCCTCGGCAAACGCGAGGCGGCGCGGCGACTCGGACGCGCGGCGGGTAAGATCGGCGAGAAAAGTCACGGCGCGACCTGCGCGGGCTAGGTGCCGAACTTCTGCTTGAGCGCCGCCGCCACCACCGGGTGCACCAGCGACGACACGTCGCCGCCGAACTTCGCCACTTCGCGCACCATGCTCGAGCTGATGTACGTCGTGTCGAGCGACGGAACCATGAACACCGTCTCGAGCATCGGCGCGAGATGGCGGTTCATCAGCGCCATCTGGTACTCGTACTCGAAGTCACTCACCGCGCGCAGGCCGCGGATCACCATCGGCACGTCGTTCTTGAGCGCGAACTCCACCAGCAGTCCGTGAAAGGCCCGCACGTCCACGCTCGCGTTCTGGTCGAGCGCCGCGCCGATGAGCGCCACGCGCTCCTCGGTGGTGAACAGCGACTGCTTCTGCGTGTTCTCCGCCACCGCCACCACCAGCCGGTCCACGAACTTCAGCGACCGCTTGATGAGGTCGGTGTGGCCGTTGGTGATCGGGTCGAAGCTGCCGGCGTACAGGGCCACCTTGGGCATCGTCAGGCTCGAAAGAAAGTGATCGCCGTGTCGCCGTACCGCCGCGGCTCCCCGGCGCCGGGCAACGGTTCCCGCGGCGAATGTTCTATGCCAAGAATGCGCGCGAACGCGACCTCTAGCCAGCGGTCGGCCACCGCCGTGGCCAGGCCCTGCTCGTACGGCGGGTCGGCAAAGGCGAGGTCGTACGCCAGCGGGTCGAGCTCGCGGACGTGGCGCACGGCGTCGGCGCGCACGACCGTGGCGCGCCCCTCGGCCCCCAGCGTCGCGACGTTTTGGTGCAGCGCCGCGAGCGCGCGCGGGTCGCTCTCCACGAACGTCGCCGTCGCCGCCCCCCGCGACAGCGCCTCCAGCCCCAGCGCGCCGGACCCGGCGAACAGGTCGAGCACCCGCGCGCCGTCCAGCGACGGCTGCACGATGCTCATCCACGCCTCGCGCGCGCGGTCGGTCGTCGGCCGCGTCGTGCGGCCGGCCGGCGCCGTCAGCGGGCGCCCGCGCCACGCGCCGGCAATGATCCTCACGGCGCGGGCTCCGCCTGCTCCGCCGGCTCGACGCGAAAGTCCACGAGCACCGCCTGCAGCGTGCGCGTGCCCTTGTACTCGTTGCGATCCAGCTTGAAGGCGATCTCCATCGTCTTGCCACGCGCCGCCACCAGCTCCCCCGCGCGATGCGCGAGCCCCCACCCCACCGCCTCGAGCGTGCCGCGTGCCGTGCGCAGCATCAGCTTCACGCCATCCGTCCCGATTTTGTGCGGCCCGGCGACCATCTCCACGCCACGCGCCGAAAAGACCGCCCCCGGGTTGCCGATGCCGCACGGCTCCACGTGGCGCAGCAGCGCTTCGAGTTCGGCGTTGGCCTCATCGAGCGGCAGGGCAAGGTCCACCTTGATGACGGGCACGAGGTCGGCCTCGGTGAGTTGCGCGCGGGCCACGGCATTGAACCGCTCGGCAAAGGCACTCAGCTGCCCCGCCTCGATGGTGAGGCCAGCCGCCGCCTTGTGCCCGCCGTGTCGCAGCAGCAGGTCGTCGCACGACTGCAGCGCGGCGTGCAGGTCGAACGCGGGGATGGAGCGCCCGGACCCCTTGCCGATTCCGTCGTGCACGGCAATGAGCATCGCCGGACGCCCCGTCTGCTCGACGACGCGCGACGCCACGATGCCGATGACGCCCGGGTGCCACCCCTCGCCATGCAGCACCAGCCCCCACGTGACGTCGAGGTCCACTCGCGCCACCAGGCGCAGCGCCTCGTCGAGGATGACCCGGTCGAGCTCCTGCCGCTCGCGGTTCAGCTCTTCGCACCGTCGGGCCAGCTGGTTGCATTCGTCTTCGCGCTCGCCGAGCAGCAGGCGCACGCCATCAATGGCGCGGCCGATGCGGCCGAGGGCATTCAACCGCGGACCAAGGATGAATCCCACGCGTCCCGCAGTGATCTCCTTGCCGTCGAGGCCCGCGGCGCGCACCAGGGCGCGCAGGCCCACGCTCTTCGAGTCGGCGATCAGCGGCAGGCCGCGCCGCACGAAGACGCGGTTCTCGCCGCGCAGCGGCGCCACGTCGGCCACGGTGGCGAGCGCGACGAGGTCGAGCATGTTCAGCACGACGTTCTCGTTGCCGCCCATCGCGCGCGTGAGCGCCAGCGCCAGCTTGAACGCCACCCCCACCGCCGCGAGGTCCTTGTCGGGCGACGTGTCGTCCGCGCGCCGCGGGTTCAGCACGGCGAACGCGGGCGGCAGCGGTCCGCCCGGCAGATGGTGATCGCTGATGATCACGTCAATGCCCGCGTCCTGCAGCGCCTGCACGCTGGTCACGGCGCTGGTGCCGCAGTCGCACGTGAGCACCACGCCCGCCCCAGCGTCGCGCGCGGCCTGCACGCCCGCGGGGCCGAGGTCGTACCCGTCCGCCACGCGGTCGGGAATGAACGGTGTCACGGTGCCGCCCAGCGCGCGCAGCGCGCGCGTCATCAGCGCCGTCGAACACATGCCGTCCACGTCGTAGTCGCCGTGCACGACGATCGTCTCGTTCGAGCGGATGGCTCGAGCCAGCCGTTCCACCGCGCGATCCATGTCCTTGAGCAGTTCCGGCGGATGCAGCTGGTCGAGCTGCGGCCGCAGGTAGCGCCGCGCCTCGTCGGGGTCCGTCAGTCCGCGCACCGCCAGCAGCGCGCACAACGCGCGCGGCAGCGTGAGCGACTGCTCGAGCGCGTCCACCGTTCCCGCATCGGGCAGCGGCGCGCGCACCCACCGGGCCGGCGCCCGGCGGCGGGTGGACAAGGGGGCGGTCACGTCAGCCCCATCCTCTTCCCCTTCCCCCGCCCTGCCCCTTCCCCTTCCCTCACCCGACTCCCGCCCCCGCCTCAATCTCCCGCACGTAGTACATCAACACGCCGCATCCCTCGCAGACCTGCAGTGCCCCGCCCTGCGACATCGCGAGCCGGCGCTGCATCGGGATGGCCGTGTCGCACGCGCCGCACGCCATGCCCTTCATGGCCCACGCCGCCGCCTTCTTCTTGCGCAGGCGAATCCGGTCGTACTTGTCGAGCAGGTCGGCCGGCACGTGCGCCGCCTTCTCGGCCCGCTTGGCGCGCGCGGCGGCCAGCTCGCCGTCCAGCGACGCCTGCTCCGTGGCCACCTCGGCCCGGGCCTCCACCTGCTCCACTTCGCACGCCTCGCGCGCGCTCGTGTGCCCGTGCAGCGTCGCACGTGCCTCTTCGAGCCGCCGGTTGATCGTCACGAGCTCGGCTTCCTCGTTGGCGACGATACGCTTGGCCTCGTCCATCTGCGCCACCGCGGCGGTGGCCTGCCGCATCGTCTTGACGGCGTCCATCGCCGTCTGGTTGTGCTCGATGAGCGCCTTGTGCTCGACGATCTTGTCGCGCAGGTACGCCTGCTTCTTCTCCTCGGCGGCCACGATGACGCCCGACCGCTCAATCTCGGCCGCAATGCGCGCCTTCTTCTGGTCCAGTTCGCGCAGTCGCGGCATCAGCGCCGCCAGCCGCTCCTCGCACTCGTGGATCTCCAGGTCATCCGCCTGCACTGCCAACAGCACGTCCAAATCGTTTGCCACGCCATCCTCCTAATGATGCAAGCCAATTCAAGATCGGCGCTCAGGGGCGCCGGAACCCTTTCCACCGCGTCGTGCCCATCGCCCGCAGCTCTTCGGCAAGCCGCGACTTCTCCTCGATCCAGCGGTCCTTCTGCTCCGGCGGCGCAATGGACGCCAGCCGGTCCATCTCCTCCATGCGTTCGGTCATCGATCGCTGGCGCAGGCGTCGCAGCGCCCCGGTCAGCATCGCCTGCGGGTCGCTCAGCGACTCGGGCACGTCGAGCATCGCCCCGGCCACCTGCACCACCCACGGTTCCAGCAGGTCGGCAAGCCACGTCACCAGGGCCGGCCCCTGCGCGTCGGGATCCGCGTCGAGCAGCGCGTCGTAGATGGCGCGGTACGCCGGGTCGCGCAGGCCCGCGGGGGCCGAGCCCGGCGCATCGTCCTCGGGCGCCCAGTCGGGACGTTCCGTCTCATCTTCGCTCAGCCGGCCCACCCCCTCGATCACCACGTCGGCCAGCTCGCGATGCAACAGCATGATCCGCACGAGGTCGCGCTCCGACGAGGCGGCTTCCACCACGCTCTTGTACGGCCCGACGAGGCGGCGCGGCGGCGGGGCCGGCGCGTCCTCGTCCGGACCCGCGGACGCCACACGCGTGGCCGGCGCCGGTCCGGCGGCGCCCGTGCGCGGTCGGCGGGCGCTTCCTGCCTCGAGCTCCCGCGCCAGCACGGCCGCGTCCAGCCCCGCCGCTTCGGCCGCGCGCGCCAGGTACATCGCGCGCGTCAACGGGTCGCTGCAGGCGCGGATGGTCGGCAGCAGCGCGTCGAGCGCGCGGCGCTTGCGCTGCAGGTCGCTGAACCAGCCCCCGCGCTCGAGCAGTTGCACCTTGCGGTCGAAGACGTCCAGCGCGCCCGTGACCAGCGCCTCCATCGCCTCGCCGCCCCGCTCGCGCACGAAGGTGTCGGGGTCGTCGCCGTCGGGCATCGTCACCACGCGCACGGTCATGCCCTGCGCCAGCAGCGCGTCGGCCGCGCGAAATGACGCCTTCTGCCCGGGGCCGTCGCTGTCGTACGCAATGAACACCGTCTTCGCGTTGCGGCGCAGCAGCTCGGCCTGTCCCTCGGCGAGCGACGTGCCCATGGGCGCCACCACCGGCTCGATGCCGCCGGCCACGAGGCGCACGACGTCGAAGTATCCCTCCACGAGGATCGCGCGCTCTTCGCGCCGCATCGCGCCACGCGCCGCGTGCAGGTTGTAGAGCGTTTGCCCCTTGTGGAAGACCTCCGTTTCGCTGCTGTTCAGGTACTTCGGTTCGCCGGGGCCCAGCAGGCGGCCGCCGAAAGCCACGTGGCGCGACTTCACGTCGAGGATCGGAAAAATCAGCCGGTTGCGGAACCGCGGCCGCGGCTCGTCCTCCTCCTCGCGCTTCACCAGCAGCCCGGCCTGCAACAAGCGGTCGTCGTCCCAGCCGAGGTTGTTCAGGTAGGCGCGCATCAGCCCCATTTCGTGCGGGGCGAAGCCCAACCCGAACCGGTCGGCCACGTCCCGCGCGATGCCGCGCGACTCCAGGTAGGCGCGCGCCTCCTTGCCGCGTGGGTCGTTCCAGAGCTGCTCGGTGAACCAGGCCGCGGCGGTGGCGTTCATCTCCCAGAATGGCTCGCGCGGGTCGGGGCCCTCGCGCGCCTTGGTGATTTCGCGCACCTCGATGCCCGACTTCTCGCCGACGTACTTCACCGCCTCCACGAAGGTCATGCCGAGCCGCTTCTGCAGGAAGGTGAAGACGTTGCCCTTCTCGCCGCACACGAAGCAGGTGTAGCCGCCCTTCGGCAGCACGGAGAAGTTGTTGTTGGTCCCCTGGTGGAACGGGCACGGCCCGCGGTACACCGAGCCCACGCGCTTGAGGCGCACCTGCTCGCCGATGATGGCCACGATGTCCGCGGCCTCGCGCACCCGCTCCACATCCTCGTCGGGAATCACGTCAGCTGCACCACGGTGACGCCCGCGCCGCCTTCGTTCCAGGCGCCCAGCCGATGGCCGGTGATGCGCGGGTCGTGCTTCACCATGGCGCCGACGCGCTCGCGCAGCGCCCCGGTTCCCTTGCCATGGATGATGCGCAGCTCCTTCAGGTCGGCGCGCAGCGCGCTGTCGATCGCCTGCAGCACCGCGTCCTCGACCTCGCTGATTCGCATGCCGCGCACATCCACCTCGTGCTTTGCTTCCACCTCGGGCATGTCGCCAATGTACGCGCCCGCCGGCTCCTTGTCGCGCAGGTGGCGCTGCGCAATGCGCGTGAGACTCGCCACCGGCACCGTCAGCTTGAGCGCGCCCACCACCACCACGGCCTCGCGGTCCCGCAGCTCGAGCAGCCGCCCCGCCTTTCCGCCCAACGTGGACACCGCCACCGCGTCACCCACCGCCAGCGGCGCGCCACCCCCCTTCCCCTTCCCCTTCCCAAGCCCTGCCCCTTCCCCTTCCCGAAGTTCCGCCCCCCGTTCCGCCTCCAACTCCGCCCTCTCCCTCGCCTCCAACTCCTCAATCGCCACCTTCTCCAGCGCCGCGCGCGCCTCGAGCTCCCGCCGCGCCGCCACCGCGGCCTCTTCCACACCGATCGCCCCCGCTTCCTTCAGCGCCCCGATGGTGCGCTCCAGGTCGGCCCGCGCATCCAGCAGAAAACGGCGTGCGTCATGCCGCGACGACTTCTCGAACTCGCGCTCCTTGCGGCGCACTTCCCCCTCGCGCTCCGCCAGCCGATGCCCGCGCTCCGCCACGTCGGCCGCGTCGGCCGTCAGTTGCGCCAGCAGTCGCGCGCGCTCGCGCTCCTGCGTCTCCAGCACTTCCACCAGCCGTTGCACGTCGCGCTCGGCCTGCGGCACGCGCGCCTCGGCGCGCGCAATCACGGCCTCGGGCATCTGCAGCCGCCGCGCGATGCTCAGCCCGTACGACTGGCCCGGAATGCCCTTGATCAGCCGATAAGTCGGCGCCAGGGCGACGGCGTCGAACTGCAGCGACGCGTTCACCACGCCCGGCACTTCCTGCGCCAGCTCCTTCAACGCGCCCAGGTGCGTGGTGGCAATCGTCATCGTGCCGCGGTGCGTGAGCGTCTCGAGAATTGCGCCGCCGAGCGCTGCGCCTTCCAGCGGATCGGTGCCCGAGCCCAGCTCGTCCACCAGCACCAGCGAGTCGCCCGTTGCGTCGATCACGATCTCGGTGAGGTTCTTGAGGTGTGCGCTGAAGGTGGAGAGCGACGCCTCGATGCTCTGCTCGTCGCCGATGTCGGCAAAGACGCCGTCAAACATCGCGATGCGGCTCTCGGCGCCCACCGGCGCCGGAATGCCGCTCTGCTGCAGCAGCGAGAGCAGGGCCAGCGCCTTCAGCAGCACCGTCTTGCCCCCCGTGTTGGGCCCCGACACCAGCAGCGTGCGCTCGCCCGGCAGCATCTCCAGGTCGAACGGCACCACCGCGTCGCCACGCGCGAGCAGCAGTGGATGGCGGCCGTTCCAGATGGTGCACCCCTCGCGCGACGGCACCAGCGCGGCGGGAGCGCAGCGCGCGGCCACCGCGTAGCGTGCCCGCGCGAACAGCGCGTCGAGCGCCACGAGCGCCTCGAGCGAGGCCGCGAGCGCCGCATGATGCGGGCGCAGCGCGTCCGTGAGCTCGCGCAGGATCCGGTCGATCTCGCGCTGCTCCTCGATGGCCAGCTCGCGGATGCGGTTGCCCGCCTCCACCGCGGCCGGCGGCTCGACGAAGACCGTCGCGCCGCTGCCGCTGGTGTCGTGCACGATGCCACCGGTGCTCTTCGCGCCTTCGCGCCGCACGGGAATGACGTAGCGCCCGTTGCGCATTGTCACCGAGGCGTCCGACACCTGGTGGTGCGGCTCGAGCTTGGCCATCAGCCGCTCGAGCAGGCGCACCAGCTCGCCCTCGGCGCCGAGCAGCTCGCGCGCTGTCTACCGCCGCTCCTCGGCTGGAAAATCCTGGAGTCCGATCTGTCGCACCTCGACGCCGCGCTCGAGCGGCTCGTCGCCCCGGAGGCGAAGGGC
>JBBQZD010000036.1:0-16860 GCA_038208045.1 Gemmatimonadales bacterium
GACCTCGGCGTGCTCGCTGACCTCGACCATGCCCGCACCGCGGCAATTCGCGGCATTCGATACGTCAACGAGGATGGCACATCGGTGTCGGGCACACTGCCGCGTGGTGGTGGCCTCGGCATCCGGCGTGTGGCGCTCTCGGCGGCACTCTTCGCGCGTGCCCGCGCGGTGGGTGCGGACGTGCGCGAGGGCGCGGCGGCCCGGTGGCTGGGTCGCGACGAGACGGCCGCGCACGGTGCGCGCCATCACCGGCTCGACGTCGGCGGCGAGACCGTGCACGCCCATTTCCTGGTGGCCGCCGATGGACTCCACTCGCCGCTCCGCGAGCGCTTCGGGCTGTCGCGGCCGCCGGTCGCGGCGCGTCGATTCGGCGTACGCCGCCACGTCGGCGTGGCACCGTGGACCGATCACGTCGAGGTGCACTTCGCCGAGGGTGTCGAGGCCTACGTGACGCCGGTGGGCGCCCGCGAGGTCGGCATCGCTTTCCTGTGGAATGCATACCGCTTTGCCGCCGACGCGTCGTTTGATGCGCTCCTGGCCCGCTTTCCACGCCTCGGCGAGCGCGTGGCCGGCGCGGCGGTCACGTCACGGACGCGCGGGCTCGGCCCACTGCGCCAGCGCGTGCTCGGGGTCGTGGCCGACGACGTCGCCCTGGTCGGCGACGCGGCGGGCTATGTGGATGCCATCACCGGCGAGGGCATTTCGCTCGCGCTCCGCACGGCGGCAGTGCTGGCGCGCGAACTTGGGGATCGTCGCCGGGGAGTGATGTCAGAGTACGCACGAGCACACCGGACCGCCTTTCGGCGCTACGACCGCCTGGCCCGGGCAGTGCTCGCCGTCGCCGAGCGCCCGGCGCTGCGCCGTGCCGCGGTGGCCGGGCTCGCGCAATGGCCGGCGGCGTTCAGCGCAGCGCTCGCCCGGCTGTTCTAGTCGCGCGGCCCAATAAGGTATCTAATAGTCCTCTTTTCGCTGACGTCGTGTCCAGCATCACCCTGACTGCGCACGTCTCCGCCCGGCCCTACTGTCCGCTCTGGTCCCGGCGGCCGGCCTACGGCCCGTCCGTCGCGTTCCCCACCCCGAGTCGCCGTGCGGCATTCGGGGGGACTATTCGACGTCCGGCCACTCGCTCAACCGAACCCCCATCGAGGTGATCCCCATGGTCGCTCCACGCCGCACGCTGTCGGCGCTCGTCGCCATCCTTGCGTTCTCCGCCTGCTCCAAGCCCGCCGACCAGGCCGCCGAGGCCACGATTGACGCCACGGCGGCCGGCCAGGCCGCCGTCCAGGACAACGAATCCGCCAAGGATATCGTGAAGATCGCGGTCGGCTCGCCCGACCACACCACGCTCGTCGCCGCACTCAAGGCCGCCGACCTCGTGAACTCGCTGGCCAACGCCGGCCCCTTCACCGTATTCGCCCCGACCAATGCGGCCTTCGACAAACTGCCGAAGGGCACGGTCGACGACCTGCTGAAGCCGGCGAACAAGGAGAAGCTTCGCCTCGTCCTCCAGCACCACGTGACGACGTCGGCGTTCGACCTCGACCAGTTCAGCGACGGGCAGGTGGTGGGCATGGCGGACGGCACCAACGTGACCATCCACAAGCAGGGCGCCGACACGTTCGTCAACGAAGCGAAGGTCCTCGGCGCGGTGAAGGGCTCGAACGGCATGGTCTTTGTGGTGGACGGCGTGTTGGTGCCGTAGGGGCGGAGTACGACAGAAGACGACAGAGTGCGACAGAGTACGACAGAGGGGGGTCTCGGCGACGCCCCTCTGTCGTTTTCTGTCGTTTTCTGTCGTTTTCTGTCGTCTTCTGTCGTACTCTGTCGTACTCCGTCGTAGTCTGCCACCTTTACGCGGTGAAGATTCTGCACCTCCTGAATCACGTCGACCGCGTGGGCAATGGCATCGTGCACGTCGCGGTGGACTTGGCGTGCGTGCAGGCGCGCGACGGGCACGAGGTGTGGGTCGCCTCCAAGGGCGGCGCGTACGAGGCGCTGCTCGCGCGTTACGGCGTGCGGCACGTGCAGCTGGATCAGGGGCGCCGCCCCCTCACGCTGCTCCGGGCCCTGTTTGCACTTCGCCGGCTGCTGGCCAATGCGGCGCCCGACATCGTGCACGCGCACATGGTCACGGGTCTCCTGCTCGCGCGCATGCTGCGGCCGTTCGCGCGGTGGCGCCTGGTGGCCAGCGTGCACAACGAGTGGCAGTCGAGTTCCACCCTGATGAAGCTCGCCGACCGCGTCATCGTCATGAGCGAAGACGCCGTCGGCCGCCTGGCCGCGCGGGGCATGCCGCGCGCCACGTTGCGCCCGGTGCGCAACGGCACCGTCGGCAGCCCGCGCCTGCTCGACGAGGCAGAGGTTGGTGCCGGCCTGCTCCAGCCGGCCATCGTGACGGTCGCCGGGTTGTACGAGCGAAAGGGGATCGGCGAACTCATCAGCGCCTTCGAGTCGCTCGCCGGCCTGCACCCCGCGGCCCAGCTCTACCTCATCGGCGAGGGTCCGGACCGCGCACGCTTCGAGGCGCAGGCCGCGGCCACCGCCGCCGCGGACCGTATCCACTTCCTGGGATTCCAGCCGTCACCGCGCCCGTACCTGCGTGACGCGGCGGTCTTCGTGCTCGCGTCGCGCGCCGAGCCCGGTGGCCTGGTGCTGCCCGAGGCGCGCGACTGCGGCTGCGCCATCGTGGCGACGGCGGTGGACGGGTCGCCGGAACTCCTCGACGGAGGGCGGGCCGGCCTGCTGGTGCCCGCGCAGGACGTGCCGGCCCTTGCGGCCGCCATCACGCGCCTGCTCGACGATCCCGCGGAACGCGACCGGTGGCGCGCCGCCGCCCGCGCGAACCTCGACTGGCTGACCATCGAGCGGCAGCATCGCGAGACACTGGCGGTGTACGTCGAGGCGCGCTCCGCGTAGCCCCATCGCCAGCCGCGACGCGGCGACGGCAGGAACAACTCGGCGGCGTGGCTACGGCAGGAAGAACTCGCCCGAGAGGCGCAGCGGCGTCGCGAAGAACTCCGTGATGCTGTCAACCGAGGCGAGTCCCCACAGCACGCGCCCATCGGGCCGGACCAGCCGCGGCACGCCGCCGAGCCGTCGCATCACCCAGTCCATGTCCCATTCGTCGGCCACGCGGCCTCCGGCCGGTCCGTCCAGATCCACCCAGCCAGGCACCTGCACCGACGCCGCCATGGCGTTGATCACGGCGCCGCTGGAGATGTCGTCGCCGCGCACCCAGAGCGCCTCGCCGAGCGCCTGGCGGAAGGCGGCCGCGCGCGGCGGATGTTGCCGGTGCACGGCGGCCACCGATGCGATCGCCCGGCGCGTGTTCGGCTTCATGGGCGGCGGGACGATTTCCACTTCAGGCGCCTGCAGCCGTACGGTGTCTACATCGTCTTCCATGGCACGCAGCATCCGGCGGTCGCCCAGCCGTGGCGGCGTCGGCAGTGAGGGATCGTGCTGCACCCCGCGCCATTCGACGCGCGCCTCGAGGTCCAGCGCGGCGAGGCGCACCGTCAGCGCGTAGCTGAACGGGCAGTTCAGGTCTGCGTACAGGATGGCCGTGAAGGACACGGCTACGGCCGCCGCGCGCCGGCGGCCGGCGTGGCGCTGCTGCCCGCCAGCGCATTCCAGTGCACCATGGCATTGAACGCGAGCGCCCACGCACCCTGCGTCTGCCACCGCCAGAACGGGCGCGTCGCGAACAGCACCACGTGTCCGGCGCCCACCGGCGCGTCGACCACGGCCGCCTTGCCCGCCAGTTCGCCACCGCCGTTGAGCTGGCCGGAAACAAGAAGGGAATCGGCTACCGAGTGGAAGCGCACGATCACCTTGGCCTGGCGTTGCCGCAGCGCCGCGGCGTACGCCGTGTCCTGATCGGCGCCGCCACCTGCCGCGCCGCCTCCGGGCCCGCCCGCGCCCGCCACCTGGAGCAGCGGCGAGTTGCTGAAGAAGAGCGGGAACTGCTTGTCGTCGTACCCGTACAGGATCGGGCTTGCGGTGGTCACGGCCTGCGCCCGGAAGACGCCGCCGCGGGCCTGCAGCGCGCGCGACTCGACGACGCTCACGCCGGTGGTGAACTGCAGGCTGATGGGGAGGTTGACGCTTCCACCCTCGACCAGCAGCATCCCGCCGCGATCGACGAACCGCCGCAGGGCGAGCACGCCGTCCAGGCCGATGCCGTCGCGCACGTCGTCCGTCTCGTCGATCTCGCCGAGGCTCGGCGTCGCGGCGGTCTTTTTCCACGGCACGGCGGGCCCGATCTTCGGGCGGCCGTTCACCAAGGTGCCGACGTTGCCCGCGTTCGGGTACACCACCACGTCGAACTGTTCCAGCAGGCCGGGCTGCTTGAACTTCTGGTCGGCCAAATACGTGTACGGAATGCCCAGCTTGTCGAACGTGATGCGCACCCAGCCCTCGTCCTGCGTGCTGCTCCACGCGTGTGCGAGCGCAATGCGCGGCAGCTGCACCGCGTGCTGCTTCACGCCCACGGCCGCGGTCGCGACGGCCGTGCCGCCGAGCGCCCTGATGGCCGCGCGCGCCGCCGGCGCGTCGCTCACGAGCCACGTCCCCGCCGGGTACGTCACGCGGTCCACGACGAAGGCCGAATCGGCCACCGACACCGCGGCCGGGGCGACCTTGAAGGGCACAATCGCCGAGCGCCAGTCGCCGAGATGCCGCACGACCAGCGTCGCGCCGTTGCCGGCGACGCTGCCCGCGACCGTCGCGTCGGTGGTCAGCATCGTCATCGGCTTGGCGAAGATCGTCGAGTCCTGCACCTTGAGCGTGGTGACGTGGCGCAGTTCATCGAGCGTCCAGCCAGTGTCGTCGTACGGATTGGGGTCTTCGGGCTTGAACCGCTGGATGGCGAGCACCGTGCGTGGGAACAAGGCGTTGGGCTGGTCGAGGCGGACGATCCAGTCGCCCGTCTTCACCGCGACGTCCTTGCTGCCGTCCTTGACCGTGAAGTCGGCGCTCGCGGCGTGCACTTCCGCCCCCTGCAGGCGGAACAGGTTCACGAGATCCGCCGCCTCGCCCGCATGCCGCTGGCCGCGGGGCACGACGAACGCGTACAGCGGGCCGCGCCGGCCGCGCTGCACGGTGTTCTCGTTCTTCGCGATGTTGTTGGCCACGAACGTCTCGCGATGGTCGGCCACGTACTTGAGCGCAATGAGCAACCCGGACTGCTGGTAGTTCTGGTTGGATCGGATGCACCACTTGATGCCGTTCACGGGAGGGCTCGACCGGTCCCACGTGCGCGACGTCGCCGTGGCCGGCAGCCGCACGTTGTCGATGCAGTCGGCGCCGCTGGCGGTGTACGTCTCGTAGAAGCGGCCGGCCGCGTTGTGCAGGTTGGCGATCGCGTTCTGGTAGTTGGCTGCCCAGCCGTCGTAGAAGTTGTGCGTCCACACCCCCGGCAGGCCGCGGCGCGTCAGTTCCGTGATCTCCTGGTACGCGAGCGTGTGCCACTCGTCGATCGTCAGCGGATCGAACTCCTCGTTGTACGGTCCGCTGCCCGTGCTCGTGTACAGGAACGGCACCGACTCGTGCAGGTCGTGCGTGATCGTCGGGCGCCACTCGAGGAAGGTCTTCAGCCAGTTGCGCGTGAGGTTGAGCGACACAACCATGCCGTCGCGGTTGTTGTCGTGCGCCACATACTTGCCCCAGTACGGCAGGCCGCCGCTCTGCTGCGCCGTGATCTTCAGCGCCTTCTGCTGGTTGTACCAGTCCACCTGATGGTCGCGGCCATCGGCTTCGAAAACGGGGTTGATCATCACGATCACGTTCTTGCGGATGGCCTTGTAGTAGTCGCTCTCGTCCACCGCCAGCCGGTACAGCAGCTCCATCGTCATGTCCGGGCTCCCCGTCTCGGGGGAGTGGATGGACGCGCTGATGTAGTAGATGGGCTTGGCGTCGCGGACGAGCTGTGCGCGCTCGGCGGCCTGCAGCCCGCGGGGATCGGCCATCCGGTTGGTCATCCGCTTGTACTCGTCGAGCCGCCCGATGGTCGCCTCGTCGGAGATGGCGGCGACGATCATCTCCCGCCCCAGCTCGGTCCGCCCCATCGAGTAGATCTTCACGCGCGGCGACTTGTCGGCCACCGTGCGAAAGTACCGGTAGATCTCGGCCGAGTTCCCCAGCCGTCCGATCGTCCCCGGCACGTAGCCCAGCACCGCCAGCGGCGTCGGCACCGTCTTCGACGCCGGCAGGTGGTCCACCAGTTCCGTCGTGAACTTGTAGTTCGGGTCGGTGGGGGTCAGCTCCCGGATCTTCGCCGTATACGCGGCGTCGATCGGTTGCTGGGCGCCCAGCGTGGCGGCGGAGGCCACGAGGGCGGCGAGGAGGCGACGGTACATAGGGGACACCGGAGAGGGTCGGTCTGAAACTACCAGATGCCCACCATACGCGGCAATCGCCGCATGTGCTCGGAGCGCACCGGCGTTCCAATTTCCGGTTCCGCGTCGTTCCGTGCATCTTTGGAGCATGCCACAGCCTCCGTTGGTAGGCGTCATCATGGGCAGCACGTCCGACCACGAGCACCTCGCGCCGGCCTGCGAGATGCTCGATGCGTTCGGCGTCCCCTACGAAAAAGCCGTCGTCTCGGCGCACCGCACGCCGGACTGGATGTTCGAGTACGCCGCGGGCGCCGAGGCGCGCGGGCTCGTGGTGATCATTGCGGCCGCCGGCGGCGCCGCGCACCTCCCGGGCATGGTCGCGGCCAAGACGCTCGTGCCGGTGCTCGGCGTGCCCGTGCCCGCCACCGCGCTGGGCGGCGTTGACGCCTTCCTCTCCATCGTGCAGATGCCGGCCGGTGTGGCCGTGGGCACGCTCGCCATCGGCAAGCCGGGTGCGGCCAACGCCGGGCTCCTCGCGGCTGAAATCGTCGGCACGCACCACCCGGAAGTGCGTGAGCGCATCCGGGCGTGGCGCGCCGCACGCGCCGCGGCGGTCCGCGACCAGACGCTGCCGTGACCATCCTGCTGCCGGGATCCACCATTGGCTTCCTCGGCGGCGGCCAGCTGGGTCGCATGGCCGCCATGGCCGCGCGCACCATGGGCTACGACGTGCACGTGCTCGACCCCGACGCGCAGTGCCCCGCGCGGGCCCTCGCCTCGAAGACCATCACCGCTCCCTGGGGCGACGAGGACGCGGCGGCCGCGCTGGCGAAGGGCGTGGACGTGGTCACCATGGAGATCGAGCAGATTCCCGTGCCCGCCCTCGAGGCCGCCGAGCATCACGCGCCGCTGCGGCCGTCGCCGGGCGTGCTGTTCATCGTGCAGGACCGGGCCCGGCAGAAGGAGTGGCTCAGCAACCAGCGCTTTCCCGTGGGTCCATTCCGCGTGGTGCGCAGCGCCGACGAGACGGCCGCCGCGCAGCGCGAGTTCGGCGCCTGCATCGTGAAGGCCTCCACGGGCGGCTACGACGGCCGCGGACAGGCGCGCGTGCACCACGAGGACGAAGTGGCCGCCGCGTGGACGAGCATCGGCGCGCCGCTCTGCGTGGCCGAACGCTTCCTGGACCTCGCGGGTGAACTGAGCGTGCTGGTCGCGCGTTCGCCCAGCGGCGAGATGCGCGCGTATCCCCCGTCGCGCAATCACCACACCGACGGCGTGCTCACCTGGTCGGTGATTCCCAGCGGCTACGACCCGATCGTCGAGCAGCAGGCAACGGACATCGCGCTCGGCATCGCCGAGCAGATCGGCGTGGTCGGCCTGCTCGCCGTCGAGCTCTTTCTGCTCGCCGACGGCACGCTGTGCGTCAATGAACTCGCGCCGCGCCCGCACAACACCTACCACCACAGCGAACGCGCCTGCGTCACCAGCCAGTTCGAGCAGCTCGTGCGCGCCGTCTGCGGGCTGCCCCTCGGCGACACCGACGTCGTGCGGCCCGCCGCCATCTACAATCTGCTCGGCGGCCTGTGGGAGGGCGCTCGCGCGCCCGCCTTCGCGGAAGTGCTCGCGCTGCCGGGCGTCCGCGTGCATCTGTACGGCAAGGCGGAGGCCCGCGCCGGCCGGAAGATGGGCCACCTGTCGGCGTGCGGACCGGACGCCGAGACCGCGCTCGCCCGCGTCGTGGCCGCGTACGGGCGGCTCTCGCCCGGCGGCACCGTCGCATAGCATGCCCGGGCAGACGCCGCGCTTTCACGATCTCGACATCGCCGAGTGCGAGGCACTGCTCGTCGCGCACCACGTCGGGCGCATTGCCTTCAGTTATCGCGACACGGTGGACATCGAGCCGATCCACTACATCTGGTCGCAGGGCTGGATCTACGGCCGCACGGGCGAGGGCAGCAAGTTGCGCGCACTCGCCCACAACCGATGGGTCGCCTTCGAGGTGGACGAGGTCAGTGCGCTGTTCGACTGGCGCAGCGTCGTGGTGAAGGGCGCGCTCTACCTGCTCGAGTCCGACGGCGACGCGCCGGTGCAGGCGGCATACGTCCACGCCGTCGAGCTGCTCCGCCGCTTTCTGCCCGAGGTCTTCACCAGCGACGACCCGACGCCCGACCGGTCCGTCATCTTCCGCATCCACGCCGACCGAGTCACGGGACGCGCGGCGTCCCCGTAGGCCGGCCCCGCCCGCGGCCTATCGCTCCGGACGCCCGTACTTCTTGAGCACGGCGCGCACCTGGTCGAGCGGAATGGCCTGCACCGTGCGGCCATTCCCGGTGACCGTCGTCGCCTGGAAGAGCGAGTTGTAGATCGCCTCCTCGGTCGCCTCCACCACCGCTTCGAAGACGGCCGACACTTCCTCGTTGGCGAGTTCCGTCGTCTGGTGCCGCGTGGCGTTGAACGCGCGCCGCACCTCCTTGGCCGTCGAGAAGGCAATCACGTAGTCGCCGCTGCCATTCGACGCCGACGACCCCGTGCGGCCCAGCCCCAGCATCGCGCGGGACGCCACGCGCTTGATGTTGCGGTCACTGAGCGGCGCATCGGTGGCCACCACCATCATGATGGATCCGTCGCCGCCATCCCGCGAGACGGCGTCCTTGAACGCGTACTGGCCCAGCTCCCGTCCCACCGGCGCGCCCATCACCTGCAGGACTCCCCCGAAGTTGCTCTGCACCAGCACGCCGACCGTGTAGCCGCCGAGCGAGGCCGGCAGCATGCGCGACGAGGTGCCAATGCCACCCTTCCAGCCGAAGGCGACCGTTCCGTGGCCGGCGCCGACGCTGCCCTCCGCCACGGGACCGCTTGTGGCCCCCTCGAGCGCCTGGCGCACGTGCGCGGCGGTGACCGGACGGGAGCGGATGTCGTTGAGCTGCGCATCGTTGGTCTCGCCCACCACCGGATTGATGGACCGCACGCGCTCCATGCCGGGCAACGCGAGCATCCACTCCACCAGGGCGTCCGCGGCCTTCCACACGCACAGCGTGCAGGTGAGCAGGATCGGGGTCTCCAGTTCGCCGAGCTCGTTGGCCTGGGTCGAACCAAGCAGCTTGCCGAAGCCGTTGCCCACCCAGATGGCCGCCGGCACGCGGTCAAGATAGGCGTTGCCCTCGTGCGGCAAGATCGCCGTGACGCCAGTGCGCACGCCGGCCCCCTCCGTGACGGTCGCGTGCCCGACCCGCACGCCGGCCACGTCGGTGATGGCGTTGTTCGCCCCCGGCGCAAAGACGCCGGGGGCAACACCGAGGTCGCGCGCGCGTGCGCGCTGGGCTTCGAGCGAGGTCGACATGGCGGCGAGGGCGAGGGCGAACAGGAAGGGGCGCATGGTCACTGCAGTTAAGGTCGGCAACTCGGCGGCGGCGCAGTGACTGGTCCTGCAGGCCCGCCAGAAAGCCACGCCTGAAACTGGTGCAAGACCCGCCCACCGTCTATCGTCCAAGGTCTACCGTCTACCGTCTACCGTCTACCGTCTACTCTCCCGTGCCCCTGCTCCCGCTCGTCGGCCATCACGCACTCCGCGACCGCTTCGCCACCCAGTGGCGCGCCGGGCGGTTGCCGGCGTCGATGCTGTTGCATGGGCCGGAAGGGGTCGGCAAGCAGCGGCTGGCGCTGTGGGTCGCCCAACTGCTGCTCTGCGCGGACGAACAGGCGCCGTGCGGCACTTGCCAGGGATGCCAGTTCGTGCTCGCGGGGCAGCACCCCGACTTGCACTGGCTCTTTCCGCGTCCGAAGCTCAAGGACACCGACCCGGCCGTCGAGGACGTGAAGCTGGACTACGAGCAGGCCATCGCCGACCGCGTCAAGGACCACGGCCTGTACAAGCGACCCGGCGGCAGCGAGGGCATCTATCGGTACGTCGCTCGCCTGCTCACGCAGCAGGTCGCCCTGTCACCGGCGCTCGCGCGCCGAAAGGTCTTCATTGTCGGTGACGCCGAGCGCATGGTGCCTCAGGCGTCGAGCCCCGATGCGGCCAACGCCTTCCTCAAGCTGCTCGAGGAACCGCCGGCCAACACGACGTTCATCCTCACGTCCAGCGAGCCGGCGTCGCTGCTGCCGACCATCCGGTCGCGCGTCATTTCCTTCCGCGTCTCTCGGCTCGCCGACGACGACGTGCGCCTGTTCCTCGCCGAGCCCTGCGTTCGCGCGCGGTTAGGAGCCGAGGGTTCGGACGACGCGCGCGTGCGCCTTGCGGCGGGGGCGCCCGGGCGGTTGCTCGGCGGCGACGAACAGGACGCGGCGCTCAAGCGGGCGCAGGCGTTCCTCGACGCCGCGCGAGGAGGGCGCGAACGCTGGCTGCGCGCCGCGTTCGGCACGGGCGGCAAGGGCGCCCGCGGCGCCTTCTCCGACGTCCTCGACGCGGTCAGCGTCCTGCTCCACCAGCGCGCACGCGACGCCGCCGTCGCCGGCCAGGATCAGGCGGCCGTGGCGGCCGCGCGGGCCGTGCGCGCCGTCGAGGAGGCCAAGCTGGCCACGCAAACCAACGTATCCCCTCAACTGATCAGCGCGCGCCTGCTGCGCGAGATCGCGGAGCTCGGCGCGTGAGCGACCTGTCGCACGTCAACCACGCGGGCGAGGCGTCGATGGTTGACGTCTCGGGCAAGTCCGCCACCGCCCGCTCCGCACGCGCGGCGGGGCAGATCCGCATGTCACCGGGCGCCCTGCACGCCATTCGCGACAACGCCATCGCCAAGGGCGACGTGCTCGCGGTGGCCCGCATCGCCGGCATCCAGGCCGCCAAGCGCACGGCCGACCTCATTCCGCTGTGCCATCCGCTGCCGCTCACCGACGTGCAGGTGCGGTTCACGCTCGACGCAGAGCTTCCCGGTGTGCGCTGCGAGGCCGAGGCGCGGACGGTGGCCGGCACCGGCGTCGAGATGGAGGCCATTACGGCCGTCACCATTGCGCTCGTCACGATCTACGACATGGCCAAGAGCATCGACAAGGGCATGCGCATTGACGGCGTGCGGCTGCTCGAGAAGACCGGCGGCAAGTCCGGGACGTGGCGCGCCAACGGGAATCCGGCGCCCTAAGGCTTCTTCGCGGCGGGTTTCGCGGAGGTCTTTGAAGCCGGCGCCTTCGCAGCCGCCGGCTTTTTCGCGGCGGGAGTCTTCGCCGCCGGCTTCGTCGCGACGGAAGTCTTCGTCGTGGGCTTCTTGGCGACGGCGGACCTCCCCGCGGGCTTCTTCACCGTGGTCTTGCCCGCCACTGGCTTCTTCGCCGCGGACTTCTTCACTGCCGCCTTCGTCGTGCCCCGTTTCACCGGGCTCTTCGCACGGCGCTTCGGGTACTTCTCGATCGACGGGTTCGGCACGTCACGCGCCATCCGCGCGACGTCGGCGCGCGGCACGAGCAGCAACTGGCCTGCCCGCAGGTTCCCGCTCTTGAGCCGGACGACCTTGGCGTTGAACAGCGTCAGTTGGTGCGTCGTGAGGCCGTGCGCCTTCGCAATCGAGGCCATCGACTGGCCCTTCGTGCTCTCCACACGCGCCAGCGCACGCCGCTCCGCCGGTTCGAGCGCGGCATAGCGGTCGGCAAAGCCCTCCGCGCTGCCGGTTGGCACGCGCACCCACATCGCATCCGACGGCGGCGTCATCCCGCGCAGGATGTGCGGATTCAACTCGTCCACCTCATTCGCCAAGCGCCCGGCGGCGTTCGCCACCGCGGCCAGCGGCACGCCGCCACCCACGCGCACGGAGTCGTACGAGTACGGCGGCAGCGATTCCACCACCACCCCGTACCGTTCCGGCTGTTCACCAACAAGGGCGGCGGCGATGATCTTGGGCACGTAATCGCGCGTCTCGGGGCGGAGGTAGCTCTGCTCGGCCAGCGCGAAGAACCGGTCCTCGCCTTCCACGCCGTCGAGCGCATCGGCATAGCGCGCGAGCCCCCGCGACACGCGCCCCCCGCCGCCGTTGTACGCGGCGGCGGCCAGGTACAACGAGCCGAACTGGCCGCGCAGGCCAAGCAGCATGCGCGCCGCCGCCTCGGTGGAGCGCACCGGGTCGCGCCGCTCGTCCACCCACCAGTCCACGCGCAGGCCCATGCCGCGCGCGGTGCCCGCCATGAACTGCCAGATCCCGACCGCCGCCGCCTTCGAGTAGGCGTGCGGATTGAACCAGCTCTCGACGAGCGCGAGGTACGTGAGGTTCTCGGGCAGGCCCCGGGCTTTCAGCCGCTCACGCATCATCGGCCCGTACCGCGTCTGGCGCTGCAGCGCCGTCGCGAAGACGCCCTTCGCGCGCCCGCTGAAGATGCGCACGTAGTCCTCCACCCGCTCCTTCGTCTCATACGAGCGCACGTCAATGTCCCACACGGGCACACCGGGCTCCGTGGCACCGGCGATCGGCGGCGGCGCCACGCTGTCGCCGAAGACTCGCATCGTCTCGAGCGACACGTCCGTGGTCGAGACGGTAGAATCCCGGGCGAGCCGCGGCGGCGCCGGGCGGTCCGCCCCCGTGTCGGCGCGGACGATCACCATCGCCCCGCCGTCGGCCCGTGCGGGCCCCGACGCTGGACCGACCGGCGCCGGCACCGTCGTCACCGGCGCCGCCACGCACGCCGCCACGCACGCCGACGCGCTGAGCGCCAGCACCAGGGCAGTTGGCCGCAAGAGGAAAATCCGAGGCATCGGCATAACCTACCCCCCTGCCCCGCCAGCTGGTATACTCGCCACATGCGCCGTTACCTGATCCCCGCCTTGCTCGTCTGTGCCGCCTGCGCACGGCCGATTGCCGCCCCCGCCCCAGTTCCAGCCGCGTTTGCCGCTCTGCGGCAGTCCATCGAGCGCCGCGTGGCCGCGGTGCCGAACGCGGAGGTGGCCGTCTGGCTCGAGGACCTCGCCACGCACCGGACGCTCGCCCTCAACGCCGAGACCTCGTTCCACGCCGCCAGCACCATGAAGGTGCCCGTGATGATCGAGTTGTTCCGTCGGCACGACGCCGGCGCGCTGCGGCTCGACAGCGCCGTGGTGCTGCGCAATGAGTT
Organism: Gemmatimonadales bacterium; assembly: GCA_038208045.1. Taxonomy (GTDB): domain Bacteria; phylum Gemmatimonadota; class Gemmatimonadetes; order Gemmatimonadales; family Gemmatimonadaceae; genus PNKL01. Next base: position 13,371 of record JBBQZD010000036.1, read on the forward strand.
CCCATCCATCGTCGACGGCTCGCCCTTCACGCTCGATGCGGGCTCCGACTCGGACTCGTCGCTCTACGCCAAGGTCGGACAGCCCGTGACGCTTCGCGAGCTGAATCAGCGGATGATCACGCGGTCGAGCAACCTCGCCACCAACGTGGTCATCGCCGTCCTCGACCCGACGCGGGTCAACGCCACCGCGCGGGCGCTCGGCGCCACCACCATGCAGGTGCGCCGCGGCGTCGAGGACACCAAGGCCTTCAACGCCGGGCTCAACAACACCACCTCGGCGCACGACCTCGGGGTCCTCATGGCCGCGCTCGCGCAGGACAAGGCGGCGTCCCCGGCGTCGTGCACGGCCATGCGCGAGATCCTGCTGCAGCAGGAGTTCAACGAGGAGATTCCCGCCGGCCTGCCTCCGGGAACGCCGGTGGCGCACAAGACGGGCTGGATCACGGCCACCACGCACGACGCGGCCATCATCTACCCGCCTGGACGCGCCCCCTACGTGCTGGTGGTGCTCACGCGCGCCATTCCGCAGCGCAAGGTCGCACAGCAGCTCATGGCCGACATCTCACGCGACGCCTGGCAGGCCGTGACGGGCCGCTGACCGGCCGCTGATCGCGGCTCAGCCGCCGCTCGAGGCCGGCAGCGAGATGAAGAACGTCGTGCCCTTGCCGATCCGGCTCTCGACCCAAATGCGGCCGCCGTGCGCCTCGACGATGCCGCGGGCAATCGACAACCCAAGGCCCGACCCGCTCTTGCTCGCCCCGCGCCGGCGTGTGTAATAGCGCTTGAAAATGTGGGGCAGCTGCTCCGCCGGAATGCCGCTCCCGGTGTCCTTCACGGTCAGCAGCACCTCGTCGTCGCGCATCGCCGCGTGCACCGTCACGGCCCCGCCGCGCTCCGTGAACTTCAGGCTGTTGCCCACCAGGTTGGCCAGCACCTGCACCAGCCGCCCCGCGTCGCCATGCACGGGCGCCACGTCCGGCTCCGTCCGCATCTCCAGCTGCACCCCGCGCTCATCGGCCTGCGCCTTCAACATCGCCAGCACCTGACTGAGGATGGGCACCAGCGACTCGGTGCGCCGCTCGATGGACATCCGACCCACTTCGATCGTCGACACGTCCAGCAGGTCCTGGATGAGCCGCGACATCCAGTCGGCGGAGTTGCCGATGGCCTGCAGCAGGTCGCGCTGCTCGTCGAGCTGGCTCGGCGGGGACTCGAGCAGCGCGGCCGCACAGAGCCGGATGGCGGCCAGCGGATTGCCGAGGTCGTGCGACACGACGCTCAGCACATCCTCGCGCGCGCGGGTTGCGCGCTGCGCCAGCGCGTACAAGCGCGCGTTGTCCAGCGCGTAGGCCGCCCGCGTGCCGAGCGCCTGCGCCAGCGCGAGCTGCGCCGGCGTGTACTGCGCGTCGGCAAGGCGCAGGAACGTCATCGCGCCCAGCGGACGATCCCGGGCGATGAGCGGCACGAAGAGCAAGGAACGGATGTTCAGCGCGCGGAGGTGCGCCAGGCTCTCGGCGCTGTCGCTATGCGCCTCGAGCCAGTCGTCCGAAACCACCGGCACGATCTCGGCCTTGCCCGACCGCAGCACGTCGATGGCGCGCCACGGGCTGTCCCACGTCAGCTCATCGCGGCCGATGGCCTCCAGAAGGGCGTGCAGCTCCGGATTGGCACTCGTGCTCACGGCGCGCAGCCAGGTATCGTCGTCGCCGGCCAGGTCCACGATGCACGCCTCGGCGAGGTACGGCACCGGGACACTCACGAGGGCCTGCAGCGTCGGGGCCAGCTCGAGGGACGTGCCAAGGCGGCCGCCCGCCTCGGCGAGGAATCGTTCGTTGCGGGCCAGCAGGGTACGTTCCGTGATGTCCCGCAGCACCACGGAGTAGACAACGCCCGTGCGGGTTTCGAGCCGGGAGATGGACGCCTCGGCCGGAAATTCGACGCCGTCCTTGCGCCGTCCGTAGATCTCGCGGCGCTCCGCCATCTTGCGGGCGCGTTGCTCGCTACGACCAAACTCGTCCACATGCGACCCGTGCGCCTTCCGAAACCGCTCCGGCAGCAGGTCCGTCAGCGGCCGGCCGACGGCCTCCTCCGGCGCGTACCCGAAGATCTCCGCCGCACCCTGGTTGAAGTGCAGGATGTGCTGGGACTCCGACACCACGATGATCGCGTCCGCGGCGATGTCGAGAATGCTCGCGAACAGCGCCTCCGGCGCGGCGAGCATCGCCACGGCATCGGAGGCATCGTCGCTTCCGGGGGGTCGGGGGGTGGGGTCGAGGGTCATCGGGCGCTCTCCTCACATAATGTACTTCTTCCCACCGCCCTCGTGCCACCTCGGGGAGCAGGTCGACAGGGCAATTCCCCCACGCGGGATGGGAACGTTACCTGACTGCTGGCACCCCCGGAGCTTCCTACCCTCCATCAAGAGGACCGAACCCGCTCACAACGCCCGGGACCGCCGTCATGCACGACACCGATCCTGCCGTCCGCCATCCCCATCCGGATCGGCTGTTTGACGGACAATTGCTGGTGGCCACCGACGGCACCGCGAGCGCCGACGGCGCCCTCGCCTTGGTGTGCGCCCTGCGCCGTCAGCACGCGCGCCGCGTCCACCTGCTCGCCGTGTTCGAGCCCGCCCCGCTCCCGGTGCCGTCCGTTGATCCATCGCTCGCGGCGATGAGTTCCATGGCGGGTGATGAGGGATTGCGCGCCGAGTTCTTCGCGCGCGTCACCCGGCAGGTGGCGCGGTGCATCCCGAACCCGCCAGCCCTCGAACTCGAGAAGACCGAGGGATCGCCTGTCCGGATGATCGTCGACACGGCCAGCCGCGTCCGGGCCGACCTTGTCATCACCGGACTGCGCCTCCACGGACTCATCGACCGCCTGGTGGGCGATGAGACGGCCTTGCGCGTGACCCGGGCCACCGCGTGTCCGGTCTTCGCCGTGGCGCCCGCCGTCACGGACGTGCCGCGGCGCGGCGTGGCGGGCATCGACTTCTCCAAGGCCTCGCTGCGTGCCGCGCACACGGCGGCCAGCATCGTCGCCGAGGGCGGCACGCTGACACTGCTGCATGTCCGGCCCAGCCTGGACGTCGCCGTCGCGGCCGAGGACGGCATTGAGCTGCCGTACGCGCGCGGCGTCACCGCCGCGCTGGACGGCCTCTGCGAGGCCGTCGCCGCCGCCCACCCGGGTATCACCGTGCGCGTGGAGCGCCGTGACGGCGACACCGCCGAGTCCCTGTTCGAATTCGCCCTTGCCGACCAGGCCGACTTCGTCGCGGTCGGCCGCCACCGGCGGAGCGCCATCTCGCACGCCGTGCTCGGCAGCGTGGCGACGTCGCTGTTGCGCAAGGCCAAGATCTCGGTGCTGGTGCTGCCGCCGGGGGAGGATGAGAAGAAATAGGAATTCGGATTACGGAATTGGGGGTAGGGATGGGCCAAAGGCGGGGGGGTGGCCGGGGGGGGGCCCGGGCCGGCGCCCCGCCCCCAGGCCC
>JBBQZD010000037.1:0-16472 GCA_038208045.1 Gemmatimonadales bacterium
CCCTTCGTATGGCATAGAACGTACGGCGTAGAGCGTAGAGCTTCCGTACCCCCGCTTTACGCTCTACGCCGTACGTTGTAAGCTGTACGCGTCCCCCCACCACAGGATCTGCTCGCATGCGCTCGCTACTTCTGCTCCCCATCGTCGCCGTTGCGCTCCGTGCGCAGGCCCCCGCCGCCATCCCTCCCGCCGAGCAGCAGATTGCCGCGGCCGTACTTGCCCTGCCCGCCGAAATGCGCGACGGCGCGACGGTAATGGGCTACCGCGAGGCCGGCAAGCTCGTCGTGCTGCGCGAGGGCAAGAACGGCATGCACTGCCTGGCGCTCTACGTCACGCGTCCCGACTTCCACGTCGCCTGCTACCACATGTCGCTCGAGCCGTTCATGGCGCGCGGCCGCTCGCTGCGCGCCGAGGGCGTGAAGGGCGACCAGGTGGACAGCGTGCGCTTCAGGGAGATCAAGCGCGGCAGGCTGAAGATGCCGGTGCAGGGATCGCTCTACACGATCACCACCAAGCGGGAGAACTACGACGCCGCGACCAACACGGTGAAGGACTATCGCCCGCTGGCGGTGGTGTACATTCCCGGCGCCACGACGGCAAGCCTCGGCATCACGGCGCAGCCGACCGACAAGGGACCGTGGCTGATGTTCCCCGGCACACCGAAGGCACACATCATGATGATCGGCTCGATGGCGCCCTAGCGGCGCAGTTCGAGTCACGGCGACCCGACACGACTGAGGGGCCTCCAGATGGAGGCCCCTCTGACGTTGCGGCAGGCTACTTCTTCCTGGCGGCCTTCTTTGCGGCCTTCTTTTTCGCGGCCTTCTTCCGGTCCTGCACCGCGGTCTTCGTGCTGGCCCGTTTGGAAAGCTTGGACGCTTTCTTTGCCGCGGGTGACTTTACCGCCGCCGCCGCGGCCGTGTCGAACTCCGCCCGCACCCGCTGCGCGGCCGTGATGCCGCCCTTGAGGAAGGCCACCACCTCGCCCGCATGCCCGGCCGGGTTCACCTTCTCGAAGACATGTTCCACACGCCCGTCGGCGCCGATGACGTACGTCGTGCGCTGCACACCCATGTACTTGCGGCCGTAGAACGTCTTCTCGACCCAGATGCCCAGTCGCTCGGCGAGCGCGTGCTCCTCGTCGACCAGCAACGTGAAGGGGAGCGAGAACTTCGCCTTGAACTTCTGGTGCGACGCCACCGAGTCGGGTGAGATGCCGAGGATCACGGCATCTGCCGTCTGGAAGCGCGGGAACTGGTCGCGGAAGTCGCAGGACTCCAGCGTGCACCCGGACGTGTCGTCCTTCGGGTAGAAGTACAGGACCACGCGGCGCCCCCGCAGTGACGAAAGCGCCAGGGGCGCGCCGGTATCCGTGAGCAACTCGAAATCAATGGAAGGCATGGGGTCAGTGGACATGAGTTGTCGTGCCTAGCGCCGCGGTGCGCGCTTCGGGACCGGCCGTTTCTTCGCCGTCTGCTTCTTTGCCACCTGCTTCTTTGCCACCCGCTGCTTCGCCACCCGCTTTTTCACCACCCGCTTTTTCGCCACCCGCTTCTTCGCCGGCAGCAGCACCTCGCCGCCCATCAGCACCGCCATGATGGCCTTCTGGATGTGCAGGCGGTTCTCCGCCTCCGCCCAGACGCGGCTCTGCGGACCCTCGAGCACCGACTCGGCCACTTCCTCGCCGCGGTGCGCGGGCAGGCAGTGCAGGAAGATCGCGTTCGGCGCGGCAAAGGACATGAGCGCGTCGTCCACCATGTAGCCGTCGAACACCTTCACGCGCGCGTTGCTCTCGTCCTCCTGCCCCATCGACGCCCAGACATCGGTGTTCACGACGTCGGCGTCGCGCACCGCCTCGCGCGGGTCGCGCACGAGCGTGATGTCGGCCCCCTCGGCGCGCGCGGCCGCGAGCGTCGCGGGATCCGGTTCGTAGCCCACGGGGCAAGCGAGTCGCAGCGAGAACTTGAGCCGCTGCGCGGCTTCGATCCACGAGTGCGCCATGTTGTTGCCGTCGCCGATCCAGGCAATGCGCTTGCCCCGGTACGTGCCGAGGAATTGCCGCACGGTCAGCAGGTCGGCCAGGATCTGGCACGGGTGCGACAGGTCGGTGAGCCCGTTGATGACCGGCACATCGGCATAGCGCGCCATTTCCTCGACGTCGGCGTGCGCGTACGCACGAATCATGATGCCGTCGCACATGCGCGTCAGCACGCGCGCCATGTCCTTGATGGGCTCGCCGCGCCCGAGCTGGATGTCGCGCGGCGACAGAAACAGCGCGTGCCCGCCGAGGTCGTACGCCCCCACTTCAAACGAGACGCGCGTGCGCGTGGACGACTTCATGAAGATCATCGCCAGCGCCTTTCCCTTCAGCGGCTTGCGCGCGTACCGCTTGTTGCGGATGCGCTCCGCCAGCACGAACAACGCCTCGAGTTCGGCGGTCGAGAAGTCGAGGATGGAGAGAAAGTCGCGGTGGGTCACGGCTGGCATCCGGATGGTGGGACTCTAAGCTAACATGCCAGGGCGGCGGACAGCGGGGGAGGAGGCCAGCCCCGGAAGCCCGCGACGCTTTGGGGTACGGGGGCACGGGGTACTGGGCTCACTCCCCCCTCCCCTTCCCCTTCCCAAGCCCTGCCCCTTCCCCTTCCTCAGAGGATGTACTTCCTCAAGTCCTCATCCTCCGAAATCGCCTTCAGCCGGTCACGCACCACCTTGGCGTCGACCTTCACCGCCTCGGTGCCGCGCTCGGGCAGGTCGTACAGCACGTCTTCGAGCAGGGTCGTCATGACCGTGTGCAGCCGGCGCGCGCCGATGTTTTCCATGCGCGTGTTCACCATGGCGGCGGTGCGCGCGATCTCGGCGATGCCGTCCTCGGTGAAACTCAGGTCGGTGCTCTCGGCGGCCACCAGCGCGGCGTACTGCTTGGTGAGCGCGTTCTCCGGTTCCGTCCTGATGCGCACGAAGTCGGCCTCGGTGAGCGGCTTCAGCTCCACGCGGATCGGGAACCGCCCCTGCAACTCGGGAATCAGGTCGCTGGGCTTGCTCACGTGAAAGGCGCCGGCCGCGATGAACAGCACGTGGTCGGTCTTCACCATGCCGTACTTCGTCTGGACGTTCGAGCCCTCGACAATCGGCAGCAGGTCGCGCTGCACCCCCTCGCGCGACACGTCGGGCCCGCCCATCTCGCTCTTGCCGCCCGCAATCTTGTCGATTTCGTCGAGAAAGATGATGCCCAGCTTCTCCACGCGGTCGAGCGCGTCGCCCACCACGTCGTCGTGGTTGATGAGCTTGTCGAACTCCTCGTCGAGCAGGATGCGCCGGGCATCGGCCACCGTGACCGTGCGCTTCTTCTTCCGCTTCGGCAGGAACTGTTCGAGCATCTCACCGATGTTGCCCATCCCCTCGGGCGTCCCACCCTGCTGCGCGAAGTCGAATGCGGCGGGCGACGACGCCGTCACCTCGATCTCGATCTCGCGTTGCTCGAGCTGGCCGTCGAGCATCAGCTGCTTCAGCTTGTCGCGCGTGCGCTTGTGCCGCTCGCGCGCCTGCTCCTGCTCCTGCGTCACGCCGCCCGACGGCGACACCACGAAGACGTTCTGCGGCGTGTCGGCCGCCGCCGCTGCCGGAGACGACTCGGCGGGCGCCGGCAGCAGCAGGTCGAGGATGCGCTCGTCCACCTTGTCGTGCGCCAGGTCCTCGACGTCGTGCTCGCGCTCGTGCCGCACCATGTCGATGGCGCTGTCGGCGAGGTCGCGCACCATGCCCTCGACGTCGCGCCCCACATAGCCGACCTCGGTGAACTTCGAGGCCTCCACCTTGATGAACGGCGCGCCGGTGAGCTTGGCGAGGCGGCGCGCGATCTCGGTCTTCCCCACGCCCGTGGGGCCGATGAGGATGATGTTGTTGGGGGCGATCTCCTCGCGGATCCCCTCGGGCGCGCGCTGGCGGCGCCAGCGATTGCGCAGGGCGATGGCCACGGCCTTCTTGGCGTCGTCCTGACCCACGATGTAGCGGTCGAGTTCGGCGACGATCTTGCGAGGGGTCAGATCGGCGAGGCGGGCGAGGACCTGCTCGGTGCGGTTCGGAGGCATCCCTAATTGTAGCGGGTCCGGGGGCGAAACCAGCGCCCGGCCGCGGGCGTACGGATGGCATGCGCCAGAATCCGGAGCTCGCCATGCGCCACCTCGCCGCCGCACTCCTCCTGGCCGGCTCCGCCGCGGGCGCCCAGGTCCCCCGATCGTACTCCTACGACTTCCGGCTCGACCCGGGCGGCAAGAAGGCGTCGGAGGTCCTCCACGGCACCGTGCGGGTGGCGGGCGGACGGGCCCGCGTCGACACGCAGGAGCGCGACGGCGAGTACCAGCGCGACCACAGCTACCTGCTCGTCGCCGACGGCGGCCGCACCGTGTACGTGATCCACGACGACCAGCGCACGTACGAGCAGCACGACGCCGACGACTTCGCCCGCGTCGTCGGCCTGGCGATGCGCTCGGTCGGTCCGGTGCTCAACGTCACGGTCAGCGACGCCCGGCTCGACACCGCGCGCCTCGGCCCCGGCGCCAGCGTGGCCGGACGCCAGACCCAGCACGTCCGACTCAGCCAGCGCTGGCGCACCAGCATACGCGTGATGGGCTTCGTGAAGGAGGACCTGCGCGGGGCCACGGACGGCGAGTACTGGGCCGATCCCTCGCTGCCGCTCATGCGCAATCCGCTGCTCGACATCATCAGCACCTCACTGCTCGCGCTCGCCGCGTCGGACGATGATTTCCTCGAGCAATCCGAGGCGGCCCGAGCCAAGCTCTTCCGCGGCTCGCCGCTGAAGGCCGACATCGCCTTTTCGATGGGCGGCGACGACGACACGCGGCTGCGCTACGAGGTCACGCGATTCTCGCCCGGCGCGGTGGACGAAGCGGCGCTGGCGATCCCGAAGGGGTACACGCGAGCGAGTGAGAAGACGTTCCGGATGTGATGGGCGGGGAATGGAAGCTCTACGCTGTAGGCCGTACGCAATAGGCCGTACGTACGACGGACGTTTCGTACGGCGGACGTTTCGTACGGCGGATTGCGTCGAGCGTAGCGCCTAGAGCTTCCTGTCCTGTTCGCTGTCCTGCTCTATCACCGTGATGTGCTGGTTCGTGTAGATGCAGATGTCGCCCGCGATCATCAGCGCCTTGCGGACGATCTCGCCGGCCGGGAGTGGCGTCTCCGCCATCATCGCGCGGGCCGCGGCGAGGGCGTAGGACCCGCCCGAACCGATGGCCAGAATGCCGTCGTCCGGCTCGATCAGCTCGCCGTTGCCGGAGAGCACGAACCCGTGGTCGCGATCGCAGACAATCAGCAGCGCCTCGAGGCGCCGCAACACCCGGTCGCTGCGCCATTCCTTGGCGAGTTCCACGGCCGCCTTGCGCAGGTTGCCCGGATGCCGCTCGAGCTTTTCCTCGAACTTCTCGAAAAGCGTGAATGCGTCGGCCGCCGCACCGGCAAAACCGGAGAGCACGCGCCCGCCCTTGAGGGCGCGCACTTTCACCGCCTGCGACTTCATGACGGTGTCGCCCACCGACACCTGGCCGTCGCCGCCAATGGCGACGCGGCCGTCGCGCCGGACGGCAAGGATGGTGGTGGCGTGAAACACAGGGAGAGTCATGAGGGAAAGATAGTGGGTGTTGAATGCTGAATGCTGAATGCTGGATGCTCGATGCTGAATGCTGGATGCTGGATCGCACCGGCGCCCACCCGCCGCCAGCCATCCACCATCTACCGTCCACCATCTACCGTCCACCGTCTACCGTCTACTGTCTACTGTCTACCGTCTACCGTCTACCGTCTACCGTCTACTTCACATGCTCCGGCGTCACCATCTCGCCGAAGCGCGCCCCGAGGTTCTTCAAGACGCCATCCTCGGTGCTGTGCGCACCCATCACCTTCATCATCACCCGCAGTGGCGGCGACTTGATCCAGCCCTCCTCGGTGATCGTCACCTCGGTGCCGGCCCCGGTGGACTTGATCTCGTACGTCCAGACGCCGCCCCACGACGATTTCTCGTCCGTCACGACCTCCGTGACCAGTCGGTTGGGCGCCCGCACTTCCTTGACCGCGATGCTCATGGTCATGCCGCCGACGTCCTGCACCCAGACTTCCCCGCCCCGCGACGGACCGCGCACCGACGACTTGAAGTCCTTGTCCCAGCTCGGGTAGTCCTTGAAGTCGCGCAGGACGCTCCAGACGGAATCCGGCGGCGCCACCAGGTTGATGCGGCTCGCCACCACGTGGTCGCGGGGCATCATCAGCCCGGCGACATACGCCACACACACCAGGACGACCAGACCAAGAATCGCTCGCCAGATGAATCGCATGCCGCACTCCCTTCCGTTGGGGGTTCCCTAATGTGCACCGAGCGGCGCGCGCTGCCAATCGGCGGTAGATTGGCGCCATGACCGCACCCTGGCCAATCAGCTTCGACGATGTGCTCGCCGCCCGCGAGCGCCTGCGCCCGTACCTCACACCGTCCCCACTACGCCGCTATCCGCTCCTCGACAGTCTGGTCGGGCACGGCATCGAGGTTTACGTCAAGCACGAGAACCACCTGCCGGTGCAGACCTTCAAGGTCCGCAACGCCCTCTCGGCGGTGACGGCGCTCAGCGCCGCGGAGCGCGCGCGCGGCATCATCGGGGCCACCACCGGCAATCACGGGCAGGGCATGGCCTACGCGGGCCAGCAACTCGGCGTGCCGACCACGATCGTCGTTCCCGAGGGGAACAACCCGGACAAGAACGCCGCCATCCGCTCCATGGGCGCGGAGCTCGTGGAGTTCGGCGCGGCCTACGACGCCGCGGCGGCGCATTGCGCGGAACTGGCCGCCGCGCGCGGCATGACCCTGGTGCACTCCACGAACAACCTCGGCGTCATCGCCGGGGCAGCCACCATGACGCTGGAGATCCTCGAACAGCAGCCCGACCTGGACGCCCTGTTCATCGCGCTGGGCGGCGGGTCGCAGTCGGTGGGCGCGCTGATCGTGGCCGGCACGCTGCGGCCGCAGCTGAAGGTGGTCGCGGTGCAGAGCGAGGGGGCGTCCGCCCAGTACGACAGCTGGAAGCGCGGGACGATCCTGAAGAACCAGCCGGTGCGCACGTTCGCCGAGGGCATCGCGACGGGCCAGGCGTACGAGGGCACCTTTCCGGCGCTGCACGCCGGACTGGCCGACTTCCTGCTCGTCTCGGAGACCGAGCTCGCCGACGCTCTCGTCGAGCTCATCCGGACGACGCACAACCTGCCCGAAGGCGCCGCCGCCGGCGGTCTGGCCGGCCTCCGCAAGGTCGCCGCGCAGTACGCGGGCCGGAAGGTCGGCATCGTCATGTGCGGCGGAAACATCAGCGTGGAAGCGCTCGGACGCGTGCTTCTGAATCGGACTTCGGATTCCGGACGGTGAGCGTTGAGGCGGAATGTGAAACGGATGCTGAAGGTTCAGCATCCGTTTCGCCTTCCGCTCTCGCATTCCAATTCCGGAATCCGAATTCCGATTCCAGCTACCCTGCCTTCCGCACCCGCTGCTGCACCCGCGCCACCGTGGCCTCGGAGCCGCACACGAACACGTACTCCGTGTTCCGCACGTGGCTCACCGCGCCGACGCGCTCGCCGCGCGGGTTGTAGATGCCGATCTGCGCCCCGACGTACCGCTTGTACGGACGTTCGATGGTCGCGACCGCGCCACGCTCGGCCAGCCGTGACTCCAGCCACGCGCGGGGCACGAAGCCCTCGTCGCTGAACGAGACGACGAGCGTGCGGGCGCGCACCGACCGCAGCACCTCGGCGAACGATTCCTCGAACCGCGGCTTGCTGTTGAACCGGCTCGTGCGCGCGCGCACGTCCTCGCGCTTGCACGCGATGCCGTAGACGGCGGGCTTGTCCCAGCGCACCAGCGACTCCCAGATGTGGTAGTTGCCGAGGTACGAATGCTGGTTGTACGGCGGGTCGAGGTACGCGACGTCGGTCTCCACCGCCTTGGCCGCATCGAGCGCGTCGAGCGCCAGGGCGCGTCCCTTGCCCGCGCGCGCGCGCGGCAGAACGGCGGGCAGGCGCAGCTCAAGGTCGTTGTGGGCGCGCGCCGCCCACTGCTTGAGGTACGCCATCTGCACACCGGTGGTGCTGTCCACGCGGTCGGCCGCTTCCATCAGCGACACCAGCATCACCGCCTCGAGCTCCGGCGGCAGGGCGAGCCGCACCAGGTGCTCGCGAATGGCATCGACGCGCGCGCCGTTCTTTGGATGGAAGAAGCGCGACTGCTCGCAGAAGGTCTGCGTGAAGTAGCCCGGACGACCGGCCATCGCGTTGCACTCGCCGATCAGCACCTCGGCGTCACGGACCACGTCGTCGTAGTCGGCCTCGACGTAGCACCGCGACAGCACGTGCGCGTAGGCGTTGTGGTCGTTGGCCACCACGCGGAACCCCGCGTGCTTGAGGGCGTGCCCCACGCGCGACGTGCCGCTGAAGAGGTCGAGCACCGAGCGGGCGCGGGCGTCGGCGCGCACGGCGTCCACGATCAGCGGCAGGAGCGTGCGCTTGGATCCGAGGTATTTGATCACGCCCCAAGGACGACGCGCGCACGGACGCGGCAACCATCGGTTCCCAGAGGGAAAACACGCGTTGCATCCGCGGAATTCGGTCGTCAGCTGGCGCGGCGCGCAGTGGCGTGCCGCGTCGTGCGGCCGGCTGACTACGCGCGGGGGTGCGCCTGCTTGTAGACCTGCTTCAGCCGCTCGACACTGGTGTGCGTGTAGATCTGCGTCGTCGTGATGGAGGCGTGCCCGAGCAGTTCCTGCACGGCGCGCAGGTCGGCGCCGGCATCGAGCAGGTGCGTGGCAAAGGTGTGGCGCAGGGAGTGCGTGCTCAGCCCCGCGCCCTCATCCACCTCCGAGAGCCAGCCGGTCACCGCGCGCTGGGTGGCCGAGGCGCTCAGGCGCTTGGCCCGGGTGGAGAGGAAGAAGGCCGAGCGGTCGCCGGCAGAGCCGGCAGAGCCGGAAGAGCCGGCACGGGCCAGCAACTCGTCGCGCGCCCGTTCGTAGGCGCGGAGCGCGTGCTGCGCGTGCGATCCGACCGGGAGAATGCGTTCCTTGCGTCCCTTGCCGCGCACCTTCACATGGCCGGCCAGCAGGTCGAGATCGCCCCGATTGATGCCGCGCAACTCACTGAGCCGCAGGCCGCACGAGTAGAGCAGTTCGATCAGCGCCAGCGCGCGCACGTCGGTGAACCGCCCCTCGCTTGCGCGCGTCTCGAGGGCCTGCAGCAGCGTGGCCATTTGCGTCCGGTCCAGGTGGCCCGGCAGGTGTTTGTCGAGCTTCGGCGACCCGACGGCGCGCGCCGGGTTGGTCGTCACGAGGTCGTTCCGGTGCAGGAACCGATAGAACGTGCGCGCGGCGCTCAGCGCCCGCGCAATGGACCGCTTGCCGAGGCCGCGCCGCGAGAGATGCGCCATCCAGGCCCGCATGGCCAGGCGGTCCACCGTCTCCCAACCCCACGCGTCCGTGCCGAGGTGCCGCCCCAGGAAGTCACGCAGCTCGCCCAGGTCGCGCGCATAGGCGGCGACCGTGTTGGGGGAGACGTCGCGCTCCTTCGCGAGATGCGTGAGGAAATCGGCGAGATGGTCGGGCATGGCGAACTATAGACGAGTGGGCGCGGCAACACGTAAGGACGCCCCCGGCGGGCACTGCCCCCCTTGCGCGTGCGCCAAGTACTTTGCATCATAAAGTACCTGTATCGCCGCCGCTCCCCTCAACCCGCGCTCCCATGCCCTGGTTTCGTCGCTTTGGCTGGTTTCACCTGCCCGTCTCCGTCCCAGGCGCCATGGTCACGCTCGGCGCGCTCGCCTTCTGCGTGCAGGTCTTCCTGGCCGTCGACCGGCAGTCCCACTCCGTGACGGACACGCTGTACAGCGTGTACCCGTTCATCATCCCCACGCTGCTGCTGCTCGACTGGGTGGCCTCGCGCTCCAGCGAGCGACCGGAGTCACCGCGGTGACGGACGCGCAGTGGGCGGTCGAGCTGGTCCGACGGGCCGCGGCTTCGCATCGCGTCCCGACCCCGCCGTCGTGGGCCGGCACCGCCGGCACCGCCCGCACCGCCGGCGAACACGCCTCAGGCGAGCCCCGGGCGCATAGCACGCCCGCCCTCCGCTGTCCAGACGGTCGTGCGCAAATGCTTGCTTGCCCCCACGCTGGCCCGCCGCCGGGGACACGCTAATTTGCCAAGATGCTCCTCGGCGTCGCAGGAATGATCGGGTGCGGCAAGTCCACGCTGTCCACCGCACTCGCAAGTCGCTTCGGTCTCCAGCTCGCGCTGGAGAGCGTTGACGCCGAAAACCCGTGGCTCGAACTGTTCTACGACGGCGACGCGGGCATGCGGGCGTACGGTCTGCACCTGCAACTGCACTTTCTCGCCACGCGCTTCCAGAGCCTGCGCCGGATGCGTGCCATGGGCGGCAGCTGGATTCTCGACCGGACCTGGTACGAGGACGCCGAGATCTTCGCGCGCGGCCTGTTCGAGCAGGGGTACATGCTCACGAACGAGTGGGACCTGTACCAGCGGCTGTACGCAGAACTGCTGCACGCCCCCGCCGCCCGGCCACCGCGCCTGCTGGTCTACCTGCACGGACCCTTCGAGACCGTCCTGAACCGCATCCACACGCGCGGCCGCCCCAAGGAACGCGACACCGACCCGGAGTACTTCGCCTCGCTCCACGCCCGCTACGCGCGCTGGATCGGCGGATTCAAGCGCTGCCCGGTGCTGCACCTCGACATTCGCGAGTACGACCTGCTCAACGATCCGGCCGCCATTGACGACATCGCCACCCGTGTGCGCCTGGAACTCGAGAAGGAGATTCCGCAGACGGAGCTGTGGCCGGCGCTCAAGCGCCGCAAGGAAGCCACGCTGCTCGGCTAGGTCTCGTGCGGCGAGCCGAGGAGGGCGTGCTCCGCGATCCACGCCGCCATCGCCGCCAGCGACCGCTCGGCGTACATCTCGCGCTTCTTCGCCTTGTCGCGCGGCACGTCCGGCAGTTCCTCGAGCAGCCCGAAATTGGCGTTCATCGGCTGGAAGTGCTGCGGGTCGGCCTCACGCAGGTAACGGTAGAGCGCCCCCATCATCGTCGTCGGCGGAGGGAGCACGGGCTCCTGCCCGGCGATCATCCGCGAGAGGTTGATGGCGGCGAGCAGCCCGGTCGCCGTGCTCTCGGTGTAGCCCTCGACACCGGTGAGCTGCCCCGCGAAAAGCACGTGCGGGTCGTCGCGCAGCGCGAGGTGTGGCAGCAGCGCCGCCGGCGAGTTCACGTAGGCGTTGCGATGGATGGACCCATATCGCAGGAACTCGGCCCCGGCGAGCCCGGGAATCGACCGCAGCACGCGCTGCTGCTCGGGAATGCGCAGGCGCGTCTGGAAGCCGACGAGGTTCCACATCCGCCCGGCGCGATCCTCGCGCCGCAACTGCACCACCGCCCAGGGACGCTTGCCCGTGCGCGGGTCGCGCAGGCCGATCGGCTTGAGGGGGCCGAACCGCAGTGACTCGCGCCCGCGGCGTGCCATTTCTTCCACGGGCATGCAGCCCTCGAAGTACGGCACCTTGTCGAATTCGTGCGCCGTGAACTGGTCGGCCGTCGTCAGCGCGTCAATGAAGGCCTCGTACTGGTCCCGGTCCATCGCGCAATTCAGGTAGGCTCCTGCCTCCTGTTCCGCGCCTGCCTCCGCATCGGACGGCATGGTTTCCTTGTCCCACCGCGCCGCGCGAAACGCCACGTCGTGGTCAATGGACTCAACGGCGATGATCGGCGCGATGGCGTCGTAGAACGCCAGGGACTGCACGCCGAGCCGCGCCCGCACGTTCTCGGCCAGCGCGTCGCTGGTCAGCGGGCCGGTGGCGATGATCGTCGGCGATGGCGGGATCTCCGTGACTTCCTCGCGCGCAATCGCGATGCGCGGGTGGGCCTCGATGCGGTCGTGCACGTGCGCCGAGAAGACGTCGCGATCCACGGCCAGCGCGCTGCCGGCCGGCACGCGCGCCGCGTCGGCGGCCTGCAGCACCACCGACCCGAGCAGGCGCATCTCGGCCTTGAGCAGGCCGTGGGCGTTGGTGACCTCGGTGCTCTTGAAGGTGTTGCTGCACACCAGCTCGGCCAGCCGGTCCGTCTTGTGGGCAGCCGTCCCGCGCACGCCGCGCATCTCGTGGAGCACGACCTGGTGCCCGCGCTCGGCCAACTGAAAAGCGGCCTCGCTCCCCGCGAGGCCGCCTCCCACCACATGCACGGCGGCGGGCGCCGTCACGCGGCGCCCGTGGGCTCGGCGTCCGCCTCAGCCGGCGCCTCGACGGCCCACTCATTGGCGCACTTGAGGCACTTTCGGAAGTGTCCGCGCGTCTTGTTGCTCTTGGCCTCGGCGCCCACGAACCCGCACTCGGGACAGGTCTCCAGCACCGGCTTGTCCCAGCAGACAAAGTCGCACGTGGGATAGTTCTCGCAGCCGTAGAAGGCCTTGCCCCGCTTCTTCGAACGCCGGGCCGCAATGTCGCCGCCGTCCTTGGGGCACTTCACGCCCGTCGGCATGGACCGCGTGCCGCGGCACTTCGGGAAGGTGGAACAGCCCAGGAACTCGCCCGACCGACCGCGGCGAATTACCATCGGCTTGGTGCAGACCGGGCACGGGAATTCCGTCATCACCGGCGGCACCCGCTCGCCCTTCAGCGGACGCGTGTACTTGCACGTCTTGGGATGGTTCTCGCACGCGACGAACGGCCCGAAGAACCCGCCCTTGGGCAGCAGCTTGCCGCCGCACTGCGGGCACCGCTCGCTGTCGAGCGCGCCCAGATCGTGGGCCTCGCGAATGAGCGCCTCGACGTTCACGTCGTTCAGCGACGTTTCGAAGGGCCCCCAGAAGTCCTTGAGCACATCCTGCCACGGTAGCCCGCCGGCCTCGACCTTGTCGAGCTCGTTTTCCATCTCCGACGTGAACCCGACGTTGAAGACGGCCGGGAACTGCCGCACCATCACCTTCTCCACGCTCTCGCCGAGCGAGGTCGGGAAGAAGCGGCGCTGCTCGAGCTCGGCGTAGTGCCGGTCGGTGAGCGTACTGATGATGCTGGCGTAGGTGGACGGCCGGCCGATGCCGAGCCGCTCCAGTTCCTTCACGAGCGAGGCCTCGGAGAACCGCGGCGGTGGTTCGGTGAAGTGCTGGCTCGGCACGATCTCGCGCACGGGCACGTGCTCGCCCGGCTCGATGGCCGGCAGCGCCTGCTCGTCCTCGAGCGCCTTGCTCTCCCCCTCCTCGCGCGCCTCCTTGTACAGCGACAGGAAGCCGCTGAACTTGGTCACCGACCCGGTGGCCCGGAACAGGTAGCGGCCGAGGTCGAAGTCCACGGTGGTCGTGTCGAACACCGCGGGGGCCATCTGCGACGCCATGAAGCGCTTCCAGACGAGTTCATACAGCTTGTTCTGGTCGGGCGACAGGAACTTGGCGACGCTGTCGGGCGTGCGCGACGGGTCCGTGGGCCGCACGCCCTCGTGTGCGTCCTGCGCGTTGCTGTCCTTGCCGGCGCCGTACAGCTGCGGGCCCTTGGCGAGGAACTCCGCGGGGAAGTGCTGCAGCAGGTATTCGCGCGCCGCCGCCGCCGCGCTCTCGGCCACGCGGCTGGAATCGGTGCGCATGTACGTGATGAGGCCGACGGCGCCCTCGACCTTTCCGAGCTCGATGCCCTCATAGAGGTTCTGCGCCATACGCATGGTGCGCTTGGAGCCGAAGCCAAGCTTCTTGGCGGCCTCCTGCTGGAGCGTGGAGGTCGTGAACGGCGCCGACGGATTCTTGCGGCGCTCGCGCCGCTTGATGTCGGTGACGTCGAACGCGTCGCGCCCCGCGAGATCGGCGAGTATGGCCTGCGCCGCGGCCTCGTTGTGGATCTCCGGCTTCTTGCCGTCCACCCAGTGCAGCTTGGCGGTGAAGGACTGTTCCTCGTGCTGGAGCATCGCGGCGATGGTCCAGTACTCGACCGGCGTGAACGCGCGGATCTCGCGCTCGCGCTCCACCAGCATGCGCAGCGCCACCGTCTGCACCCGTCCGGCCGACAGGCCCTTCTTGACCGTCTTCCAGAGCAGCGGGCTGGCCTTGTAGCCCACCAGGCGGTCGAGCACGCGGCGCGCCTGCTGCGCATCCACCTTCTTCTGGTCGATGTCGCCCGCGGCGTCAATCGCCTTGATCACCGCGTCCTTGGTGATCTCGTGAAAGAGCACGCGGCGGATGGGCGGCCCATTCTTGCGCGCCACCTGTTCGCGGACGTGCCAGGCGATGGCCTCGCCCTCACGGTCGGGGTCGGTCGCGATGAACACGCTGCGCGCGTTGCGCGCCGCGCTCTTGAGTTCGGACAGCGTCTTCTCCTTGCCCGGGATCGTGACGTACTCGGGCTCGAAGCCATGCTCGACATCGATGCCGAGCGTGCGTTCCGGCAGGTCGCGGACATGGCCGACGGTCGCCTTGACGGCAAACGATCCGCCCAGGTACTTGCCGATCGTCTTCGCCTTGGCCGGCGACTCGACGATGACCAGCGCCTTGCCGGCGGCGTGGGCCGCCGCCTCGGCGTCGAAGACCTCGACGGGCGCGCTCTTGCGCGCCGCCGGCTTCCGGGTCGCGGCCTTCTTGGTCGCGGCCTTCTTGGTCGCGGCCTTCTTGGTCGCGGCCTTCTTTTTCGCCGGCGTCTTGATCGCCGTCGTCTTGGTCGCCGTCTTCCTGGGCGCGGTGGTCTTCTTCTTGGCTGCCATCGGTCTAGTGCAGAGCCCCTGGTTCCGGAAGCGTTCCTGTATCGTCGATGCCCGCCCCTTCCATCAGCACGCGGAGGTCATCGAGCGCGATGCGTCCTTCCAGCTGCACCATGGCACGCTCGATCACCTGCTCGAGCTCCACCGCAGTCAGGATACCTGCCCCGTTCAAGGCGAGCAGGTGCCCCCATGCTTCGGGTGCAAAGCGGCCGCGTTCATGCGGCCCAAGGACGCGAAAAGTCATATGCTGAGACAACTATAGTATTGAGGGTAACCCGACATCGGCTTCCAGGGACACAATCCTAGTCCCCTGGTCAAGGGGGGGCAAGCGCCAGGATGGCCTGCGCCGCCTGGACAGGCGTCATCGTTTCGACGCTAAGTGTATGATCTGATTGCGCATAGAACGGTTCTCGCGCCGCCGCCAAACTGGCCAGGGCGCCCAGCGGTGCCGGCCCCGCGAGCATCGGACGCCTCGAAACGCCCGTCCCCATCCGTTCAATTGCCCGTTGCGGGGTGACGCGGAGCCAGACCAGCCGCGCGGGTGGACGCAGCAGGTCCGCCAGCCCCGGGACGGTGACCCAGCCGCCGCCCGGCGCCACCACCATCGGCGCGGCGGCCGCCGCCAGCTGTGCCGTGACGTCCCGCTCGAGCGTCCGGAAATGCGCCTCGCCGTGCGTTGCGAAAATGTCGCGCACGCTCATGCCGGCGCGCTGGGCAATCTGCTCGTCGAGGTCGAGAAACGGCCACCGCAGCAGCCGCGCCAGCTCGCGTCCCGTGCTCGTCTTGCCCGAGCCGGGAATGCCGACGAGCACCCAGTGCGCTGCCTTGCCCACGCGTCAGCCGAGTCGTGCAGCGACGTGCGCGAGATAGGCGTCGAGGTTGCGGCGCAGTTCGCCCATCGAGTCGCCGCCGAACTTCTCCACCATCGCGTCGGCCATCACGAGGGCCGCCATGGCCTCGGCGATCACGCCCATTGCCGGCACCGCGGTGACGTCGCTGCGCTCGGCGACGGCCTCGGCCGTTGCGCCGGACTGCGTGTCAATCGTCCCCAGCGGGCGCATGAGCGTACTGATCGGCTTCATCGCCACGCGAATCACCAATGGCTCGCCGGTAGTCATGCCGCCTTCCAGGCCGCCGGCCCGATTGGTCCGGCGTCGGACGTTGCCGGTGCGCGTGCGTCCCGGCGCCATCTCGATCTCGTCGTGCACCTCGGCGCCGGTCCGGCGAGCCGCCTCGAAGCCCATGCCGAGTTCCACGCCCTTCACGGCGGGTATGGAGAGCATGGCCTGCGCCAAGCGGCCGTCGAGCTTGCGATCCCAGCTCACGTGCGATCCCAGCCCCACGGGCAGGCCGGTCATCACCACCTCGCAGATGCCGCCGAGGGTGTTGCCCGCCCGCTTGGTCTCGTCAATGAGCGCGATCATGCGCGCCTCGGCGTCCGCGTCGAGCGTGCGCAGGGGTGAGGCGTCCGCGGCGGCATTCAGGTCGGCCGGCAACTCGGCGGGGGGGGCCGCGTCGATGCCGCCGAGGTGGACCAGGTGCGAACCCAGCGTGACGCCGCACTCCGCGAGCAGGGCGCGCGCGATGGCACCCGCGGCCACGCGGGCCGTCGTCTCGCGCGCCGACGCGCGCTCCAGGATGTCGCGCGCGTCGTCACGGTCGTACTTCAAGAGGCCCGTGAGGTCGGCGTGCCC
>JBBQZD010000038.1:0-16312 GCA_038208045.1 Gemmatimonadales bacterium
GACGTTCTGGATGGCCACGGGATCCGTGGCGAGCGCCTGCTGCAGCGCCTTGTAGCCGCCGCGCGCCTTGAACCCCTCAAGCGAGCGGGCTTCGGGGTCTCCGAAGTGCTTGCTCAGGATCGGCGTTTCGCGCGGGTGGGATTTGTGGGGAAAACCCATGGGTCAGGCTGGTGACGGTAGACGGTAGACGGTCGACGATAGGTATCTGTCGTACTTTGTCGCACTCTGTCGCATTCTGTCGCTCTCTCTACGCGTATCTCTTGAGCAACTCCGGCACCTTCTCCGGCGTCACGCTTTCAAGAAACTCTTCATTGATCATCACCGGGGTCGCAAAGCCGCACGCGCCGAGGCACTCCACCTCGATCACCGTGTACTTGCCGTCGGCCGAGGTGACGCCCAGCTCGCCGCATCCCGTGTGCTGCAGGAAGGCCTTCACCACGTCCTCCGCCCCCATGCAGTTGCAGCACGAGGTCGTGCAGACCTGGATGAACCATTTCCCCACCGGGTGCTGGTGGTACATCGTGTAGAAGGTCACCACGCCCTTGACGTACGCCGCGGTGAGGCCGAGCACGTCGGCCACTTCCTGCATCGCATGCTCGCTGATCCAGCCGCGCTCGCCTTGCGCCAGCCAGAGCGCCGGCAGCAGGCCGGCCTGCTTTGTCGGATAGCGCGAGAGAATGTCGTCGAGCTGCGCGCGCGCCGCGCTGCCCGCGGTGAAGACGGGCAGGTACGGTTCGTCGTGGTGGCCGTGCGGGGCGGCCTGCAGGGCGCCGCCCGGGGCGGATGTGTCGTGGCTCATCGATCGATCTCCCCCATCACGATGTCGATCGACGCATTGATCGCGATCACGTCGGACAGCAGGTGGCCCTCGACCATCTTCGGGATGGCCGAGAGGTTCACGTACGACGGCGGCCGGATGCGCCAGCGCGAGGGTTTCGCGGTGCCGTCGGACACCATGTAGTAGCCCTTCTCGCCCTTCGGGGCCTCGAACGCGACATACGACTCGCCAATCGGAGGGCGCGGCCCCTCCATGACGTTCTTGAAATGATGGATCATCGATTCCATCTCGCTCGTCGCCTTGTGCTTGGGCGGCAGGATCACGCGCGGATCGTCCACGTTCACCGGCCCCTCGGGCAGGCGCGCCATGGCCTGCTCGATGATGCGCACCGACTGCCGCATCTCCTCCATGCGCACCAGGTAGCGGTCGTACACGTCACCCGTCGAGCCCAGGGCGACGTCGAAGTCGTACGTCTCGTAGTCGAGGTACGGGAAGTCCTTGCGAATGTCGTAGGCCACGCCCGACGCGCGGAGCATCGGGCCCGAGAGGCCGTAGTTCAGCGCTTCCTCGGGCGACATCACGCCCAGGCCCACGGTGCGTCCCACCCAGATGCCGTTGCGCGTGACCATGCGGTCGCACTCGTCGAGCGTCTTGGGCAGACTCTTGGTGAAGGCGCGCAGGCCGTCGAGCCAGCCGTCGGGAATGTCGGCCGCCATGCCGCCGACGCGCGTCGCCGTCGTCGTCAGGCGCGCCCCCACCCAGCCCTCGAGCAGGTTGTAGATGTTCTCGCGCTCCTGGAACGACCAGAGGAACGGCGTGAATGCCCCGATGTCGATGCAGGTCGTGCCCATCCAGACCAAGTGCGACGCGATGCGCGACATCTCCATCGCAATCACGCGCAGCACGGTGCAGCGCTCGGTGATCTCGATGCCGAACAGCCGCTCCGCGCCCATCACGAACCCGATGTTGTTGCCGATGCAGTTCAGGTAATCCTCGCGGTCCGTCCACGGGATGATCTGGTTGTACTGCCGGTACTCGCCGATCTTCTCGAAGCCGCAGTGCAGGTAGCCGATGTGCGGGATGCAGCGCACCACCGTCTCGCCGTCGAGCTCGAGCACCAGGCGCAGCACGCCGTGCGTCGCCGGATGCTGCGGGCCGATGTTGATGAGCATGTGCTCACCTTCGATCTCCGGCTCCAGCGAGGGCGGCGCGGCCACGGTCAGGTCACCGGCCTCACCCACCACCAGCGGGACCCGGCGCGGCTTGCCGTCGGGCCCGAGGCCCGTGGTCGAGAGTTCGACTTCAATCGTGCGTGTCGTGGCCATCGGTTATTCCCCCGTCTTTTCGCCGCCCCGAATTCGGGCGCGCATTTCCAGGGGGAGTTCCTCGAAGGCATCGGCGATGGAGAGCTCTTCCATCGAGTAGCGGGCCTCGGGGTTGGCGGAGAGCGCCTGACGCAGCTGCTCGGCGCGACTGAAGCGGCCGCGCAGCGGGAAGTCCTTGCGCAGCGGGAACCCCTCGGCGAACTGCTCCCAGAGCAGGATGCGCCGCAGGTCGGGGTGCCCCACGAAATCGATGCCGAACATGTCGTAGCACTCGCGCTCGAGCCAATCGGCGCCCATGTACACCGGCCAGACCGACGGCACGGACAGCGGCTTGCCCTTGGGCAGCAGCGCCTTGAGGCGCAGGAAACGCAGGTACTTGAGCGACCGCAGGTGCCAGACCATCTCGAGCGGCAGGTCGCGGTCGCGGTGCTCCACGGCCGTCACGTCCACGAGGTACTCGTAGCTCTGCGTCGGGTCGTCGTGCAGCCAGCGCACGATGTCCTGCGCGCGCGCCACGTCGATGTAGACGTTGGTGTCGCCGCACACCACCTCGACGCGCGAGACGGCGGCACCGAACTGGGCCTGCAGCGCCGCGGCCGACGGGTTCACCGGACCGCCGCGGTTCGGCACGCGCTTGGGGGTGACCGGCGTGGGAAGCCCGGGCGCCGTGCCCGTCTGGATGATGTCGAATCCGCTCACAGGCCGCTCCGCGTCTGGTTCACGGAGTTGCCGAACGGCTCCGACAATTCGTCGATGCGCGAGGCGGGGATGTAGAGCTGGCTGGTCGGGTCGGCCTCGAACTCGTCGCGGAGCGCCGCGTCGCTCATGCGCTCCTTCATGACCTTCTTCTGCAGCATCATGATGCCGTGGATGAGCGCCTCGGGGCGCGGCGGGCAGCCGGGCACGTACACGTCAATCGGGATGATCGTGTCGATGCCCTGCACCACGGCGTAGGTGTCGAACATGCCGCCCGTGGAGGCGCAGGCGCCCATCGAGATGGCCCACTTGGGCTGCGGCATCTGCTGCCAGATGCGGCGCAGCACGGGAGCCAGCTTGAACGGCACCCGTCCGGCACAGATCAGCACGTCGGCCTGCCGGGGCGAGTAGCCCATGCGCTCCATGCCGAAGCGCGCGAGGTCGAACTTCGAGGCGGCCGTGGCCATGAACTCGATGGCGCAGCAGGCGGTGCCGAACGGCATCGGCCACAGGGAGTTGGCGCGGCCCCAGTTGACCAGGAAGTCCAGGCGGGTGGTGATCCACCCTTCACCGCCCGTCGGATCCACAGAGACCACCGTCGGCTGCGGTTTCGCGGTCAGTCCCATTGCAGGGCTCCCTTCTTCCAGACGTAGATGTAGCCGGCCGCAAGGATCGTCATGAAGACCAGCATCTCGCCGAGCCCGAAGAACGAGATCTGGGCGGCGGGACAGGCCCCGGCGACCAGCGGCACGTGGCACGAGAGCTGCCGGTAGTAGACGCCCCACGGAATCATGAACACGGTTTCGATGTCGAACACGATGAACAGCATCGCGACCATGTAGAACTTGATCGAGAAGCGCTCCCGGGCGTCGCCCAGCGGCGGCATGCCGGATTCGTAGGGCTCCTGCTTGACCGGCGTCGGTCGCGAGCGCATGACGAGCGTCGACAGCACGATGATGGCCATCGCGTTGAAGCAGACGAAACCGAGCAGGAAGAGTACGGGGATGTAGTTGCGGTCCATGCCTTTGTGTCCGACTTCGTGAAAGATTTCACGAGCATTTACTGAGGGAAAACTATTCTTCGGGCGAGTGGGGTGTCAACGAGGACTTTTGGAGGACTCGCGTAGGGGAAAAGCGCTTGCGCTTTGCGGACGCGGCGTTCCTGAAGCCGTGCCAACCTGCTAATCTGCATGTGTTGGCTGCCCCCCACCGCCGCCATCGAGAACTCCGCCCATGCCGTCCACGCTCCGCACGCTCCGCCGCACGCCACTGTTCGCGGTCCTCGTGGTGGCCGTCCTCACCGCCCTGCCATTGGGCGCCCAGACCGGCAGTGCCGCACGCCTCGTGCGCCGCGCCGAGGCACGCCGAATGGCGGCGCAGCGCCTGGTCAGGAGAACCATCGCCGACGAATCGGCGCTTCTGGCCGCGGGCGGCAGCCTGCCGGCCCCGACGCCTGGCACCGTCTCGGTGGTGGCCGCGACAGCCGACGTCGCGCCGGCCGACGCCCCGCCAGGGCTCGCGCTCGGCCTCGCCGACCTGCTCCTCTCCGACCTCGCTCGCCTTCGCGGCCTCCGGACGGTCGAGCGGATGCAGGCGCAGGCCCTGCTGGCGGAACTCGGCCGCGGCGGGCTCGACGACGCGTCACGGCCTCGCACCGGGCAACTGCTCGGCGCCGCGTCCATCGTGCAGCTCGACGCGGCGGTCGTGGCGGGCGCGGTGACCATTCGCGCCCGCGTCGTCAGCCTGGTGCGCGCCCAACTCGATGCCACGGTGTCGGTGGAAGGATCGCTCGACGATCTCTTCGGCACGCAGCGCCGACTGACGCTCGCCGTCGTGCGCGCCCTCGGCGTCGAACCCACGGCGGGCGAGCGCCGTGCGATACTGGAGCGGCCCAGCACTCGTGTCGACGCATTCCTGGCGTGGTCGGCCGCGATGCAGGCGGTCGAGGACGGTGATGCGCCGCGCTCCGAGCGCCTGCTCGCCGAGGCCATGTCGATGGATGCTGGCATTGACGCCGTGTTCGACGCCGGCGTGCTGGCGGCATCCGGAGTCAGCGCCGCGCTGGCCGCCGTGGTGCCCATGCCCGGGTCGGCCTCCGCGGCGGGCGACGCGCCCACCGACGAGGGGCTGGCCACCGAAGGCAACGAGTCGGAATTCGGCGAGGCCTGGTTTGAGGGGAGCGGCGACAAGAAGCTCACGCTGTACGAATTCGCGGTGCCCTTGAGCACCTCGATGGCGCTCCTGCGCGGGCGGCTCGACGTGGCCACCATCTGGGCGTCGAACCGCGCCGACACGCCGGCCAATGACGTATTTCACGCGTCGGGCTGGACCGATGTGCACGTGCGCTACAGCCACCCGCTCTGGCGGAGCGGCCTGACCGGCAGCCTTGGCGCGGCGCTGCCGACGCGATCGGTGGGCGGTGTGGACGACGACATTCGGCGCGTGCCGCTGCCGCCCGACCTGCTGCCGACGGCGATGTATCGGCGGCGCAGCGCGCCGTCGGTCTCGACGGGCGTCTTCTTCACGCGCAACGTGCGGGCGTGGACGTGGGGGGCGGCGGCCGGCGGGGAGTGGACCGAGAACTTCAGCGAGCAGTCGCCGGCCCTGCATACGGTGGCCGTGGCACCGGGTCTGCGTTGGCGACTGCGCGCCGATGCCGAGCGTGCGGTGGGCGGCGGGCGGCTCGCGGTTGGCACTGCGGTCATGGCGCTCTCGTCGACCCAGCGCGCCGGGCTGCAGGTCAAGGGCGGCGAGCGCACGCTCGTGCGGGCCAGCTTCGACCGGCCCGTCGGCGCCGTGGATCTTCAGGTCGGCGCCTGGCTCCTGCGCGCCGCGTCGGTGCGGTCGGGTGTGACGCAGGCACGACCCGGGTCGAGCATCTCGTCACTGTTTGGCAGCACGCGTACACACGTGGGCGCGGCGCGCATCGACGTTGGCGTGGAGTGGAAGCTCTGGACCACGCAGGGCATCACGGCGGCGAGCATGCTCGTGCCGCAGGTCGGCGTGGAGTGGTCACTCACTCGTTCGCTGCTGTGGGAGGCCGGCGTGGACTATGTCCGCGGCGGCTTTCACGAGCCGCCGGCGACGGTGGACATTCCGGTGCGCGGATGGCTGCTGCGGAGCGGGTTCCGGGTGGAGCCGTAGCGTCGCCCTGCCCTCCCCGCCGTCAACAGCGTATTTTCCGCCCGAACCCTCAGCCGCCCTCACATGTCGATCATGAACGACCGCTGGATCACGGAGATGGCCACGAAGCACGGGATGATCGAGCCGTTCGAGGACTCGCAGCAGCGCACGGGAGTTATTTCGTATGGCGTCAGCGCCTACGGCTACGACATGCGCGTGGCGCGCGAGTTCAAGATTTTCACGAACGTGCTCAACTCGCTGGTGGATCCAAAAAACTTCGACCCGAAGAGCTTTGTGGAGTACGAGGGCGACACGTGCATCGTGCCGCCGAACAGTTTCGCGCTGGCGCGCAGCGTCGAGTACTTCCGGATTCCGCGCGACGTCATGACCATCACGGTGGGCAAGAGCACGTACGCCCGTTGTGGCGTCATCACGAACGTCACGCCGTTCGAGCCTGAATGGGAAGGCTACGTGACGCTCGAAATCTCGAACACCACGCCGCTGCCGGCGAAGATCTACGCCAACGAGGGCATCGCGCAGGTGCTGTTCTTCCAGGGCAATGAGCCGCCGATGGTGAGCTACAAGGACAAGAAGGGGAAGTACCAGGGGCAAGTGGGCGTGACGCTACCGAAGATCTAGCAGCGACGACGACGCGCGCGACAGGAAACAATGCGGGGGAAGTGCCACCAACTGGCAGTTCCCCCGTATCGTTGTGTTGATTCGCTCCGGTCCCGGCGGCGGCCGTGGCCGCCGCTGACGACCGTGCTATTTCCTGCCGACGCCCAGCGTGCGGTCGAGGAACTCCGCCGAGGCCTTGTACGCCTCCACCCAGCGGTCCCAGCGCAGGAAGCCGTGGATCTCGTCCGGGAAGACGAGCTGCTCGGGCTCGATGTTCCGCGCGCGCAGCGCTTCCACCAGCGACACGGTCTCCACGAAGCGCACGTTGCGATCGTCGTCGCCATGGATCAGCAGCACCGGCGACCGCCAGCCGTTCACGCTGGACATTGGTGACGCGTTGAACGCGAGCCGCGTGCGTTCCGGATCCACCAGCGGATTGTACTGGGGCTGGAACGTGGCGATGCCCACGTTCCAGTCGTGCACGCCATGGAAGTCCACGCCGGCGGCGAACAGGTCGGAGGCGCGCGAGAGCCCCATGGCCGTCAGGTAGCCGCCATACGAGCCGCCCCACAACGCGATCTTCTTGGGGTCGACATCGGGCCGTCCGGCCAGGTACAGCCCGGCGGCCATCACGTCCTGGTATTCGCTGCCACCCGAGGCGCCGTAGTTGAGCGCCTCGCGGAACTCCATGCCATAGCCGATGCCGCTGCGGTAGTTCACGGCCAGCACCACGTAGCCCTTGCTCGCGAGATGCTGGTTGAAGGCGTACGCGTTGTTGTAGTAGCTGGAGTAGTTCCAGCCGAGGAGCATCTGTCGGCGCGATCCACCGTGAAAGAAGATCGCCGCCGGGCGCGCGTCACCCGCCTTGGCCCCCGGAGGCAGGAAGAGCTGCGCGTGGATGCGGCGACCGTCCGTGGAGGTGATCATCACGGGCACGGGCTCGACCATCGCGCGCTCGGGAAAGTCGGCGGGAATGGTACCGGGCGCGAGTTCGCGCGGCGGTGCGCTGCCGACCTGGATAACCGCGTGCGCCGGATGCCGCGTGCCCGACTTCAGGAAGGCCACGGCCCCGCCGTCACTCGTGACCGCCGGCTGCCACTCGATGTCGGCGCCAGTCGTCATCGCGCGCGGCGGACCGCCGGCCACGCTCACGCGCCAGATGTCGCGACGATCGATGTCGTCCTGGTTCGAGTTGTAGACGACGTCCTTCTTGTCCGGCGTGAAGGTGACGAACTCCACCTCGAACGCCCCCGGCGTGAGCAGCGTGGGCGCACCGCCGCTGACCGGCACCGCGTACAGCGACGTCCAGCCGGTCTTCTCCCATGCGAAGACGAGCTTGTCGCCCGCCGCCCAGGTCAGCTGCGGCCCGACGATGTCGCGCCAGACCGAGCCGCGCCCGGTGTCGGCACGAAAGACCGCGCGGGCAGTCGCCGCCTCCACGTCGGCCACGAAGATGGACCACGGCTGGCCACTCCGCTCCGGGGCGAACATGGCATTCGATGCAGAGGCCGCCAGCCGGAGGAATGCAATGCGCTTGCCGTCGGGCGACCAGACGGGGCTGTTGTCGGTGTCCACGCTTGGCGCCATCCAGCGGATGGACTTGGCGCCGAGGTCGAGCACCCCGACAAGGGCGTGCGTGCCGCGGTTGCTCACGAAGAGCAGACGTCCGCCGTCGGGTGACCAGGCCAGCGAACCGATGGTGCCGCGGATCGTTGCGACCTGCTCGGCCGGCTTGCTGTCGTCGGCGGGACTCGTCCAGACCGCTCCGCGGCGCACAAAGGCCAGGGTGGCGCCGTCGGGCGAGACGGTGAGCGAGCTGGCGGCGCCGAACTTGGTGGGCACGCCGCCGGCCACGGCAACCTTCCAGACGGCCATCTCGGCGCCCGCGGGATCGCTCGTGGGGTTCGGATTCTCGCCGGCACGATTGGGACCCTGGCCGCGTGTGTAGTAGAGCGTGCGCGCGTCCTTCGACCAGACGATGCCGCTCAGCTCCTGCCCGTCCGCCCGCGTGTACCCGGTCAGCTTCCGACCGCGGTACTCCGGAGGTGCCGCCACCCAGATGTTCCGTACGCCGCGGTCATTCAGGACCCACGCGACGAGTCCGCCACTCGGCGACGCCGTGAGGCCGGCGGGAAACGGTGCGGACATCAGCTGCTCGATGGGTATCTCGCGCTGCTGCGCGTGGGCGGACGACGCGGGCAGCAGCGCGAGCGCGGCAGCGACGGCGGAAGAAAGCGGCATGCGCATGGCGACCAACTCCGGAAAGGGTTCTCTCGTCGGGCATAAGGTAGCCGGCCGCTGGCGACTGCGCAGTCGTCCCGCGTAGTTCCCGTGGCGAATGCGACCGGGGGGAACCGCGACGTGCCGCAGTTCCCCCCGAGGTTCATCCGGAATCCATCGCGCCGGTGGTGCCCTGGCTGGAGGATTCCCGCGAGCTGTTCTCTACCCGCCCACTTCCTTCTTCTCCGCCCGCCGCGTCGCCGACGCGTAGATGTAGTCGCCGTTCATCCGCTTGATGAAATCGATGCTGATGCCCTTGGGGCACGCCGCCATGCACTCGCCAAACAGCGTGCAGCCGCCAAACCCCTCCAAGTCCATCTGCGCCACCATGCTCAGCGCGCGGCGGTACCGCTCCGGCTGACCCTGCGGCAGCAGCCCGAGGTGGCTGATCTTGGCCGCGGTGAACAGCGACGCCGACGCGTTGGGGCACGCCGCCACGCAGGCACCGCAGCCGATGCATGCCGCCGCATCCATGGCGTCCTCGGCGTCCTGCTTGCGCACCGGCAGCGCGTTGGCGTCCTGCGGCGCCCCCGTGCCGATGCTGATGAAGCCGCCCGCCTGGATGATGCGGTCCAGCGGTGCGCGGTCCACCACGAGGTCGCGCAGCACGGGAAACGCCCCCGCCCGCCATGGCTCGATCGTGATGGAGTCGCCGTTCGTGAACGAGCGCATGTGCAGCTGGCACGTGGTCGTCAGCTTGCTCGGCCCGTGGGCCACCCCGTTGATCATCATGCCGCACATGCCGCAGATCCCCTCGCGGCAGTCGTGATCGAACGCGATGGGGTCCTTGCCCGCGAGGATGAGGCGCTCGTTGAGCACGTCGAGCATCTCGAGGAACGACATGTCGGGGCTGATGTCGGCCACCGCGTGCTCCTCGAACCTGCCGGGAGCCGTGGGACCTGCCTGCCGCCAGACCTTGATCGTGATGTTCAGGTGTCCGGACATGGGTCAGTCACTCACTTGTAGCTGCGGGTGGCGAGATGCACGTTCTCGAATTCGAGCGGCTCCTTGTGGAGCGCGGGCCGCGTGTTGTCGCCCGTGTACTCCCAGGCCGCCACGTAGGCGAAGTCCTCGTCATTGCGCTTGGCCTCGCCCGCCTCCTGGTACTCCTCGCGGAAGTGGCCGCCGCACGACTCCCGGCGCTCCAGCGCGTCGAGCACCATCAGCTCGCCAAACTCCAGGAAGTCCGCCACACGGCCGGCCTTCTCCAGCGACTGATTGAGCTCGTCGCCGCTCCCGGGCACCGTCACGTTCCTCCAGAACTCCTCGCGCAGCGGCGGAATGAGTTCCAGCGCCTTGCGGAGCCCCGCCTCGTTGCGCGCCATGCCGCAGTACTCCCACAGGATCTTGCCCAGTTCCTTGTGGAACGAGTCCACCGTCCGCGTGCCCTTGATGGCCAGCAGCTTCGCCTGGCGCGCCTTCACGCCCTCGATGGCCGCCACGCAGTCGGCGTGGTCGGGGCCCACCTTCTCGAGCTTGTTGCTCGCCAGGTAGTGCCCGATGGTGTACGGCACCACGAAGTAGCCGTCGGCCAGCCCCTGCATCAGCGCGCTCGCGCCCAGCCGGTTGGCGCCGTGGTCGCTGAAGTTGGCCTCGCCGATGCAGTGCAGCCCGGGGATGGTCGTCTCGAGGTTGTAGTCCACCCAGAGACCGCCCATGGTGTAGTGCACGGCCGGGTAGATGCGCATCGGCACGGAGTACGGGTCTTCATCGGTGATGCGCTGGTACATCTCGAACAGGTTGCCGTAGCGCTCTTCGATGACCGACTTGCCCAGCCGCTTGATGGCGTCGCTGAAGTCGAGGTAGACGCCGAGCCCGCCGGGGCCCACGCCACGCCCCTCGTCGCACACTTCCTTGGCCGAGCGGCTCGAGATGTCGCGCGGCGCCAGGTTGCCGTAGGTCGGATACTTGCGCTCGAGATAATAGTCGCGGTCTTCCTCGGCGATCTCCGACGGCTTCTTGCCGCTGTCTTCCTTGCGCTTGGGCACCCAGACGCGCCCGTCGTTGCGCAGCGACTCCGACATGAGCGTCAGCTTGCTCTGGTGATCGCCGGCCACGGGGATGCACGTCGGGTGGATCTGCGTGTAGCAGGGGTTGGCGAAGGCCGCGCCCTTCTTGTACGCGCGGTACGTCGCGGTGACGTTGCAGCCTTTGGCGTTCGTGCTGAGGTAGAAGACGTTGCCGTACCCGCCCGTACCGAGAATCACGACGTCGGCGGTGTGCGCCTCGATCTTGCCCGTCAGCATGTCGCGCGTCACGATGCCGCGCGCCACGCCGTTGATGGTCACCAGGTCGAGCATCTCGTGGCGGTTGTACATCGTCACGCCGCCCTTCGCGATCTCCTTCTCCAGCGCCTGGTACGCGCCCAGCAACAGCTGCTGGCCCGTCTGGCCGCGGGCGTAGAAGGTGCGGCTCACCAGCGCGCCGCCGAACGACCGATTGCCCAGCAGGCCGCCGTACTCGCGCCCGAACGGCACGCCCTGCGCCACGCACTGGTCAATGATGTTGTTCGACACCTGCGCCAGCCGGTACACGTTGGACTCGCGCGAGCGGAAGTCTCCGCCCTTCACGGTGTCGTAGAACAGCCGCTGGATGGAGTCGCCGTCGTTGCGGTAGTTCTTGGCCGCGTTGATGCCGCCCTGCGCCGCGATGGAGTGGGCGCGCCGCGGCGAGTCCTGGTACGCGAAGCAGCTCACGTTGTAGCCGAGCTCGCTCAGCGACGCCGCGGCGCTGGCGCCGGCCAGCCCGGAGCCGACCACGATGACGTGGTATTTCCGCTTGTTGGCCGGGTTCACCAGCTTCATCTCGAAGCGGTGCTTGTCCCATTGTTCAGCGATGGGCCCCGACGGGATCTTGGAATCGAGTTTCATATGCGTCTCCGCCTCAGCGCACGACGCCGAGCGCGACGCCCAGCGGCACGAGACTGAAGCCCACGGCTACGAGGAGGGCAATCACGAGCGGCAGCTTGCGCTCCAGCGGCTGGGCGGCTGGCGGCGCGAGGCCCAGCGTGCGCAGCGACGCCCAGGCGCCGTGGTACAGGTGCAGCGCGAGGAAGAACATCGCCACCAGGTACACGGCCACCCACTGCAGGCGATGGAAGGCCAGCACCACATTGCCGTACGCCCCGTCCGGGGAGTACTCGGGCAGCAGCCACTTCCAGCCCAGCGTGAACTGGCCGATGTGCAGGATGATGAAGAGCAGCAGGTAGACGCCGCCCCAGCGCATGAGGCGCGAGGCCCAGGTGCTGACCTGCGGCACCCGGTTGGCGTAGTCCACGGGGCGCGCCGACCAGTTCAGCATCGTCAACTGGTACGCGGCCAGGGCGTGCAGCCCCACCGAGACGACCAGCGTGATGCGCACCACCCACGTGAGCTCAATGATGTCGTGCTGCAGCAGGCGCGCGTAGGCGTTGAACCGCTCGGCGCCCATGAACACCTGCATGTTGCCGGCCATGTGGCCGATCACGAAGCCGATGAGGATGAGCCCCGTCGCGGCCATCACGACTTTCTTGCCGACGGTGGAATTCCAGAAGTTGAGCATTGGAGGCCAGGTAGGGTCGACTCGCTGGGGAAACGAAGCGCTACGCTTTACGCTGTACGTGATAGGCCATACGAGGCCCGTACGGCCGACAGCATACGGCGTAAAGCGTAGAGCTTCCTTTCCCAGCCCGTTACGAAGTTACAGCTTCACCACCGACATCGGCTCGCGCACCGCCTCGGCGCTCTTCGCCAGCGCCGCCTTCTCGTCGGCCGTCAGCGGGATCTCGAGAATCTGCTCGATGCCCTTGCGGCCGATCTTCACCGGCACGCCGAGGAAGATGCCCTTCTCCCCGTACTCGCCGTCCAGCCAGGCCGAGCACGGCAGGATGCGCTTCTGGTCCTTGACGATCGCCTCGACCATCTGCACCGCGCCCGAGGAGGGCGCGTAGTAGGCCGACCCGGTCTTGAGGAACTTCACGATCTCGCCGCCGCCGCCGCGCGTGCGCTCGATGATCGGCGTCAACTGCTCGTCCGTCAGGAAATGACGAATCGGGATGCCGCTGACGGTCGTGTAGTTGATGAGCGGCACCATCGTGTCGCCATGCCCGCCCAGCACCATCGCCTGGATGTCGCGCACCGAGACGTCGAGCGCCAGGGCGAGGAACGACCGGTAGCGCGCGGTGTCGAGAATGCCCGCCATGCCGATGACGCGCTCCTTCGGGAAGCCGGTCACTTCCTTGGCCACCCAGCACATCACGTCGAGCGGGTTCGACACCACGATGACGATCGCGTTGGGCGAGGTCTGCTTCACTTCGGCGGCCACCGACTTCACGATGCCGGCGTTGGTGTTGAGCAGGTCGTCGCGCGACATGCCCGGCTTGCGGGCGATGCCGGCCGTGATCACGACGATGTCGGAGTTGGCCGTCTCTTCGTATCCCGTGGAGCCGATGATGCGCGAATCGAACAGCTCGATCGGCGCCGACTCCCACTGGTCGAGGCCCTTCCCCTGCGGAATGCCGTCGGCGACGTCCACCATCACGACGGTGCGGGCGAGTTCCTTCTCGGCGATGCGCTGGGCGGTTGTGGCGCCGACGTTGCCGGCCCCAACCACGGTGATCTTGTTGACCATATGGGTAGCAGGGAAAAAGAGTACACGACGATGCTTCGCGAACTCCAAGAAGTTACGGGGCGCGCGGCGTCGTGTAAACGTGAGAGTCACCGACACGCGGTAGGTCTTTCCACCACGGCCTGTCCGGCGCGCCTGCCTGGCGCGCGGCGGCGACGAGAAACGCCGGGCGAGAAACGCCGGGCGAGAAACGCCGGGCGAGAATCGCCCGGCGCAAAACGCTACCCGCCGACCTGGCTCAGGGCCTTGAGCCCGCCCACCCGCAACTGCAACAGTTCGTGCTCCTTCGGCTTGTCCGCCAGCGCCTGCCGGAACAGGGGCTCCAGCGGCTCCCCGGCGCGCAGCGGGTCGCGCAGGTTCACTTCATGGTCGCCGTACAGGCAGGTGCGCAGGCGGCCGTCAGCCGTCAGCCGCACGCGGTTGCACGAATCGCAGTAGGTGTGCGTCAACGGCGTGATCACGCCGATCGTGCCGGCGGCGCCGGCAATGCGCTGGTACCGCGCCGGGCCGTTGCCGCGCGCGGGGCCGCTGGACGGCTCGAGCGCCCCGAAGCGCGCCGTGATGCGGGCCAGCACCTCCTCGCTCGGCACCACCTTCTCGAACTCGGCGTCCGCCATGTCGCCCACCGGCATCAGCTCGATGAACCGCACGTGCCACGGATGCGCCACCGTGAGCGCCGCGAAATCCTCGACCTCGTCGTCGTTGATGCCACGTATCATGACCACATTGAGCTTCACCGGGTCGAAGCCCGCCTCCGTGGCGGCCTGCGCCGACTCCTCGGGATCGAAGCGCAGGGACCGGCGCGCAATTGCCGCAATGCGGTCGGCGCGCAGCGAGTCGGCGCTCATGTTGATCCGGTCGAGGCCCGCCGCGCGCAGCGCACGCGCCATCGCCGGCAGCTTCACGCCGTTCGTCGAGAGTGCGATGTCCTCGACGCCCGGGACGGCGCGCAGCATCCGGATGAGTGTCGTGAGCTCCGGGCGGATGGTCGGTTCGCCCCCCGTGATGCGCAGCCGCCGGAGCCCCAGCGGCGCCAGCTGTCCCACCACTGCCGCAATCTCCTCATACGAGAGGATTTGCGGCTTGGGCAGCCAGTCGAGCCCCTGCTCGGGCATGCAGTAGACGCACCGGAAGTTGCACCGGTCCGTGACCGAGATGCGGAGGTACTCGATGCTGCGGCCGTATTGGTCCCTCACGACTGCTGCCCCACCCATTCGCGCGCGCCATCCACGTAGTGCTCCATCTTCCAGATGGGCACCCGCTCCTTGATCTGCTCGATGATCCAGCGCGTCGCGTCCATCGCCGGCCCGCGATGCGCGTGTGCCACCGCAATGGCGACGCTCGCCGCGCCGAGCGCGACGTAGCCCGTGCGATGCTCGACGACCACGTGCGTGGTGCCGTACCGCGCGCCCGCCTCGCGGGCGATCTCATCAAGTTCCCGCTCGGCCATCGCGCTGTACGCGCTGTACTCGATGCCCGTGACGGCGCGGCCGTCGTTGACGTCGCGCACCGTGCCGACGAACAGCGACACCGCCCCGTTGGCCGGGGCCGCCACCTCGGCGGTGAGCGCCGCCACGTCAATGGGCGCCGAAACGATCGCCGTCCGCATCAGCCCCCCGCCACCGGCGGGATGAGCGCCACTTCATCGGTGCCCTGCACCAACTGGTCGCCCTTGGCGTAGCGGTGGTTCACCGCCACCAGCGGACGCTCGGGCAGCGCCGCCTCGGGCGCCAGCGCGCGCACCGCGCGCACCACGTCGGCCACGCGCGCGTCGTCGGCCACGACGACGCGCACCGAGCGCGCGCCGAGCGCGTCGGCGTAGGAAGCGAAAAGGAGGACGTCGAGTGTCATCAGGACTTCAAGCTAACAAGTCGGCCCCGGCAGCGCGTCGCGCCCCGGAGCCAGTCGTGATGATTCGCGTGGGCAGCGCCTGCCCCAGCCCACCCATGCCTCAATCGTCGTCGTCGTCGTCCATCTCATGCTCTTCCAGGCCGGCCACCATCGCCCGCAGCTCCTTGGAGGGCTTGAAGACGGGCACCGGGCGCGCAGAGACTTCCACGGGCGCACCCGTCCGCGGGTTGCGCGCCATCCGGGTCTTGCGCTGGCGGATCTTGAACGTGCCGAAGCCCCGCACCTCGATGTTCTTCTGGTCCTTCAGCGCGTCCTTGATGGCGTCCAGAAAGGCATCGACGACGCGGGCGCAGTCCTTCTTCGAAATCATCGGCCCCGACGTCTGCTCGATGGCCTCGGTGACACGCTCGACCAGGTCTGCTTTGGTCATGTCCGTCCTCGGATATGGCGCGAGAAACCCCGTAACTGCAAATAACGTAGGATGTTACGTCAATGGTGTCAAGCAGAAGGACGCCCGGTTCCCTTTTTCAGAGGGAAACCGAGCGTCCGGGCTAACCTGCTTCGTGCGTTTCGGTTACGCGCCGACGGCCTTCATGAACTCGTCGAACATGGGACGCGCGTCGTGCGGACCAGGCGCCGCCTCGGGGTGATACTGCACCGCGAAGACTGGCAACGACTTGTGCTTCAACCCTTCGACGGTGCCGTCGTTGAGGTTGATGTGCGTCACTTCGAGGTCCGGCGCGCCAGGAATGCCTTCGATGCTCCCCTCCACCGCGAAGCCGTGGTTCTGCGACGTGATGAGCACCTTGCCGCTCGCCAGCTCCTTGACCGGGTGATTTCCACCACGGTGGCCGTACGGCAGCTTCGTCGTGTGGCCGCCAAACGTCAGGCCGAGCAGCTGATGTCCCAGGCAGATGCCGAAAATCGGGATCCGCGCCTCGGCGATGGCCTTGATGGTCGCCGGCGCGTAGGCGACAGCTTCCGGATCTCCCGGCCCATTCGACAGGAAGACGCCGTCCGGCGCGAGCGCGAACACC
>JBBQZD010000039.1:0-16222 GCA_038208045.1 Gemmatimonadales bacterium
TGGTCATCGTGCTCGCCCGATTTCGGCACCAAGGGCGTGCTCGACCGCTTTGGCCAGATCGAACCCAAGGTGCTGTTCTGCGCCGACGGATACCGGTACGCCGGCCGGGAGATCGACTGCCTGCGGCGCGTGCGCGAGATCGCCGATGCCATCCCCTCGATCGAGCGGGTCGTCGTGGCGCCGCTGCTGCGGGCGGCTCCCGAGGTCGCCACGGTGCCCCGCGCCGTCACCTGGGAGGCGTTCACGGGTCCGGAGCGCGGCGGGGAGATCGAGTGCACGCGGCTTCCGTTCGCCCATCCGCTCTACATCATGTATTCGTCGGGCACCACGGGACTGCCGAAGTGCATGGTGCACGGCGCCGGCGGCACGCTGTTGCAGCACCTCAAGGAGCACCAGCTGCACGTGGACGTGCGGCCCGGAGACGTCGTGTTCTACTTCACGACGTGCGGCTGGATGATGTGGAACTGGCTGGTGTCGGCCCTCGCCTCGCAGGCGACGATCGTGCTGTACGACGGCGCGCCCATGGCACCGGACACGCAGGTCCTCTGGACGCTCTGCGCGGAGGAACGGGTCACCGTCTTCGGCGTCAGCGCCAAGTTCATTGCCCTGTCCGAGAAGGAGACGCTGGCCCCGACCCGCACGCACGACCTGTCGTCGCTGCGCACGATCCTGAGCACCGGTAGTCCGCTCGCCGGGCATTCGTTCGACTACGTGGCCCGCGATGTCCGCCCGGGCGTGATGCTCTCGTCAATCTCGGGTGGCACGGACATCATCTCGTGCTTCGCGCTCGGCAACCCGTTGCTGCCCGTGCATCGAGGCGAGTTGCAGTGCCTGGGGCTCGGCATGGCGGTGGAGGTGTGGAACGACATCGGCCACCGCGTGGTGGATGAGCCCGGCGAACTCGTCTGCACCGCGCCCTTTCCGTCCATGCCGGTGGCGTTCTGGAATGACCCCGATGGGCTCAAGTATCGCGACGCGTACTTCACCGTCTATCCCGGCGTCTGGGGCCACGGCGACTGGGTGTCGGAGACGCGGCGTGGCGGGCTGGTCATCCACGGGCGCAGCGACTCGACGCTGAATCCGGGTGGCGTGCGCATCGGCACGGCCGAGTTGTATCGCCAGGTGGAGCAGATGCCAGATATTCTGGAGAGCGTGGTGATCGGGCAGGAGCAGACGGACGACCTCGGCGGCACCGACGAACGGATCGTGCTCTTCGTGCGCCTGCGTCCGGGCGTCGCCTTCGATGAGGCGTTTGCCAGCCGCATCCGTCTCCGGATACGTGAGCAGACGAGCCCGCATCACGTGCCGAAGGTCATCGTCCCCGTGGCTGAGATTCCGCGCACGATCAGCGGCAAGATCTCCGAGTCGGCCGTGCGTGACGTCGTGCACGGACGTCCGGTCCGGAACCGCGACGCGTTGGCGAACCCGGAGTCGCTCGACCTGTTCCGGGACCTGCCGGCGTTGCAACCGACCTAGTGCTGCGCGCCTGAGGGCGCCGGCACCACGGCGGCAGCACGCCGGCAGCACGCCGGCAGCACGCCGGGTGATCGCGCCTACGCGCGGCGCCGAACGAGCGTCAGGATCGTGTAGATCGCCACGGCTTCGTCGTTCTGGTTGCGCACCTCGACATCCCAGGCCACCACACCCTGCGGGATGCCGTCCGCCGGATTCTCCTTGGCCGTCTTCTGCTTGCACGTGAGCCGCACGTGAATGGCGTCGCCCGGGTAGACGGGCTTCACGAACCGCAGCCCCTCGAGCCCGTAGTTGGCGAGGACGGGGCCCGGCGCGGGATCGACGAACAGCCCCGCCGAGGCGGACAGCACGAAGTAGCCGTGGGCGACCTTCCGCTCGAAGACGCCCTGCCGCGCCAGCTCGTCTGACTTGTGGGCGTAGAAGTGGTCGCCCGACAGGTCGGAAAACCGGTCCACGTCCTCGCTCGTGATGGTGCGCGACGCCGTCTGCAGCGTCTCGCCCACCGTGAGCTCCTCGAAGAACTTGCGAAACGGGTGCACGGCGTCGCTCGTCGTCGCCGCGCCGGGCATGTACTCGCGCACGACGTGCGACAGCGTGGTCGGCGAGCCCTGCAGTGCGGTGCGCTGCATGTAGTGCAGCACGCCGCGGGCGCCGCCCATTTCCTCGCCGCCGCCGGCGCGTCCGGGGCCGCCATGCACGAGGTTGGGCAGTGGCGACCCGTGCCCCGTGCTCTCCTTGGCGCTGTGCCGGTTGGCGAGCAGCAGGCGCCCGTGGTGCGCCGCCGTGCCGAGTGCGACGGTGCGCGCCACGGCGTCGTCGTTGGTGAAGACCGAGCCCACGAGCGAGCCGCGTCCGCGCTTGGCGAGCATCATGGCCTCGTCGAGCGTGCGGTAAGGCATCAGCGTGTTCACGGGCCCGAACGCTTCGACGTCGTGCGCCGCCGGGTGCGCCATCGAGTTGCGTGACGCGAACAGCAGGATCGGAAAGAACGCGCCGCGCTCGGCGTCGGCGCCGGTCACGTCCAGTCTGTCGGGCGACCCGAAGACGAGCTCGGCGTCGGCGGCGATGGCATCCACGCTCTTGCGCACCTCGCCCACCTGCGCGCGGCCGGCCAGCGGCCCCATGCGCACGCCTTCGACCGCGGGGTCGCCGATGACCGTGCCGCCAAGCCGCTTGGCCAACGCGGCGCGCACGTCGTCCACCATCGCCTCGGGGACGATGGTGCGTCGGATGGCGGTGCACTTCTGGCCGGCCTTCGACGTCATCTCGTTCGCCACTTCCTTGATGAACAGCGCGAACTCGTCGGTGCCGGGCGCCGCATCGGGCCCGAGCATCGAGAAGTTGAGCGAGTCGGCCTCGACGTTGAAGCGCACATTGTTGTCCACGATGGCCGGGCGCTGCTTCAGCATCCGGCCCGTGACGGCGCTGCCGGTGAACGCCACGGCGCACTGCTCGTCGAGATGATCCAGCAGGTCGCCCGCGCCGCCGCAGAGCAGTTGCACGCTCCCCGGCGGCAGCAGGCCGCTCTCGATGATACCGGCGAAGACGGCCTCGGTGAGGAAGCTGGTGATCGTGGCGGGCTTCACGATGGCCGGCATGCCGGCCAGCAGGGTGGGCGCGAGCTTCTCGAGCATCCCCCAGACGGGGAAGTTGAAGGCGTTGATGTGTACGGCCACACCCTCGAGCGGCACGCAGATGTGGCGCCCGACAAACGTCCCGCCCTTTGACAGCGGCTCCGTGGGGCCTTCCACGTGGAAGGTCTCGTCGGGGAACTCGCGCCGCCCGCGCGACGAATAGGCGAACAGCGTGCCGATGCCGCCCTCGATGTCCACCCAGCCGTCGCGCTGCGTCGCCCCCGTGGCCGCCGACACGGCGTAGTACGCCTCCGTTTGCGTCATCAGGTGCTGCGCGAGCGCCTTGAGCATGCGCGCGCGCTGGTGAAAGGTCATGGCGCGCAAGGCCGGGCCGCCCACCGTCCGCGCGAAGTCCACCATGCCCTTGAAGTCGAGGCCGCCGGTGGTGGCTTCGGCAATCACCGCGCCGGTGACGGCGTGATGCAGGGGCGTGGTGGCGCCCGTGCCGCGCACCCACTGGCCGCCGGCGAAGTTGAAGAGCTGCCGGGGCGCGTCGCCGGTCGTGTCGAGCGGAGTCGGGATGGAAGCGGGGGCGATCATCGGTCGGCTTTCGTCCGGGTCCAGGTCTTGTAGTTGGCCATCTGTTGCGGCCGGTCGGCGGGCACGGCGCGCAGCGGTTCGCACGGCTGCAGCGACGCACGCAGGAGCGCGGGGAGTCTCTGGTAGAGCGCGGTGCCGTCGGTTTTCCACGCCAGCATCTCGTCACTGACTTGCTTGACAATTTTCGCGGGATTGCCGACCACCACCGACCTCGGCGGCACCTGCATGTCGGCCGGCACAAAGCAAAGCGCGCCGACGATGCTCTCGTCGCCGATGTCGGCGTGGTCCATGACCACGGCGTTCATGCCGACCAGCACATGGCGTCCGATGTGCGCGCCGTGCACCACGGCGCCGTGCCCGATGTGTGCACACTCGTCCAGCCGCACCGTCACGCCCGGAAACATGTGGATGACGCACCCTTCCTGCACGTTGCAGCCGTCGGCGATCTCGATGCCGCCCCAGTCGCCGCGGATCGCCGCTCCCGGCCCGACGTAGACGTCGCGCCCGATCACCACGTTGCCGACCACCGTCGCGTTGGGGTGCACGAACGCGCTTTCGTGCACCACCGGCACGAAGCCGTCGAACGAGAAGATGTTGGCCACGGCTACACCCGCTCCAGTACGGCAGCCATCCCCTGGCCGACGCCGACGCACATGGTGCACAGCGCGTACCGGCCGCCTGTCCGCTGCAGCTGATACGCCGCGGTGATCGCGAGCCGCGCCCCCGACATGCCCAGCGGGTGCCCCAGCGCGATGGCGCCGCCGTTCGGGTTCACGCGCGGATCGTCGTCGGCCACGCCCAGCGCGCGCAGCGACGCGAGCACCTGCACGGCGAACGCCTCGTTCAGTTCCAGCACGTCCATCTGGGCGATGGTGAGCCCGGCCTTGGCCAGCGCCTGCTGCGACGACGGGATCGGACCGAGGCCCATCGTGCGGGGTTCCACGCCGGCGACGGCCGTGGACACGACACGGGCCAGGGGTGTGAGCCCGTGCGTCCTGGCGCCGGCCTCGGAGCAGACGAACATCGCGGCGGCGCCGTCGTTGAGTCCTGAGGCGTTGCCAGCGGTGACGCTGCCCGTGCCGTCGCCGCGGAACACGGGCTTGAGCCGCGCGAGTGCCACGAGCGACGAATCGCCGCGAATGAACTCGTCCGTGTCCACGAGCGTCGGCTCGCCCTTCCGCTGCGGAATGCTCACGGGCACGATCTCTTGCGCCAACCGTCCCGCGTCGCGCGCCGCCGCCGCCTTTTGCTGCGACCACAGCGCAAACGCGTCCTGGTCGTCGCGGCTCACCCGGTGCAACTCGGCGACGTTCTCGGCCGTCTGTCCCATGCCGTCCGTGCCGTACTGCTCCTGCATTCTCGGGTTCACGAAGCGCCAGCCCAGCGAGGTGTCGAACAGCTCGACGTCGCGGGCAAAGGGCGTGCTCGACTTGGAGAGCACGAACGGTGCACGTGTCATGCTCTCGACGCCGCCGGCCACGTAGAGGTCGCCGTCGCCGAGCATCACGGCGCGCGCCGCATTGGCGATGGCGCTCATGCCCGACGCGCAGAGCCGGTTGACCGTCTCGCCGGGCACGCTCACCGGGAGCCCCGCCAGCAGGCCCGCCATGCGGGCCACGTTGCGGTTGTCCTCGCCGGCCTGATTGGCACAGCCGAGAATGACGTCGGTGATCGCCGCCGGATCCACCGCGGCATGTCGCCGCAGGAGTTCGCGGATGACGTGCGCGGCCAGGTCGTCGGCTCGCACGTCGCGCAGCGCGCCGCCGATGTTGCCGATGGGTGTGCGGATGCCGCCGGCGATGAAGGCGTGCGTCATGCGGAGTCGTCCGGAAAGTGAAGGCGCGACGTGGTGTACGACGTGCCCGTGAACATCGCCACGGTCTCGTCGCGCTGGTTGCGAACGTCCACGCGGTAATACCCGATGCGGCGAGAGCTGGCGTCGGGCGCCGCCACCGCCGTCAGGACGTCTCCCACATGCACCGGGGCGGGGTAGCGCATGGTGTTCTCCACCGCGACCGCGACGTGGCCCTGGGCGTTGCAGGCGAAGGCAAAGGCGCTGTCGGCCAGCGCGTAGGCGATGCCGCCGTGACAGACGCCGAGGCCGTTGACCATCTCGGCACGGACGGTCATGCGCACGGTGCAGTGTCCCAGGCGTGCGTCCACCAGTTCGACGCCGAGCCAGTGGCTGAACGCGTCGGCCGCCAGCATCTGCGTCACCACGCGCCGGGCGCGCGTCGTCTCGTCACTCATCCGCGGAACTTCCGCCCCTCGCGCGCGGCGCGGCGGAGCAGGGGGCTGGGGCGGTAGCGGTCTTCGCCGTACTCCGCGTGCAGCCACTCGAGCGTGGCGAGCACCGACGCGGCGCCCAGTTCATCGCACCACGCAAGCAGGCCCCTGGGGTAGTTCACGCCATTCATCATCGCGAGGTCCAGGTCCTCGGCGCTCGCCACGCGCAAGTTCAGCGCGTCCACCGCCTCGTTGATGAGCATGCCGCGAATGCGGTCCACGACGGCGCTGCCGACCGTCGGGTCGGTCGTCGGCTCCGGCACCGCGGCACCGTCGCGATAGTCGTAGTAGCCGCGTTTCGTCTTGCGCCCGAGGAAGCCGGCCTGCACCAGCCGCTGTTGCGTGAGCGACGGGCGATAGCGCGGTTCCTGGAAGAAGGCGTCGTAGACCGCCGACGTGACGGCGAAGTTGACGTCGTTGCCGATGAAGTCCATCAGCTCGAACGGGCCCATCCGGAAGCCGCCGATGAACTTCATGGCCCAGTCAATGGTCGCGTAGTCGGCAATGCCCTCCTCGGCGATGCGAATGGCCTCGCCGTAGAACGGGCGTGCGAGGCGATTGACGATGAAGCCCGGCGTGTCGGCGCACACCACCACCGTCTTGCCCCAGTTGCGCATGAGGCCGGCGCACCGATCGCGCACCGCGGAGTCCGTTCCCATCCACGGGATGACCTCCACAAGAGGCATCACCGGCGCCGGGTTGAAGAAATGCAGGCCGATGACGCGTTCGGGGTTCGGGCAGCCGCTGGCGATCGCGGCGATGGCGAGCGACGAGGTGTTGGAGGCGAGTATCGCCTCGGGGGCGACGAGTCCGGCGAGGCGCTCGAAGAGCCACTGCTTGGCGGCGAGGTCCTCGACGATGGCCTCGATGACGAGTCCGCACTCGGCGAAGTGGCCGACGTCGTCGCCAAGTGGTGACTCGACGACCTCGAGGTGCGCGAGCGTGGTCGTGCGCGCCGACTCGTCCATCTTGCCCCGCGCGACCAGTGCGGCCAGCGTGTCGGACATGGTGCGGAAGGCGGTCGCGGCGGCGCCGGGCCGCGCGTCGCCCAGCACCACGAGGTGCCCCGCGGCCGCAGCCACCTGGGCGATGCCGCGGCCCATGGCCCCTGCGCCGACGACCCCGACGCGCAATTGCGACGATGGCGTCACGGTCACTTGCCCGTAAAGGTTGGCTTTCGCTTCTCGAGGAAGGCGTG
Organism: Gemmatimonadales bacterium; assembly: GCA_038208045.1. GTDB lineage: Bacteria > Gemmatimonadota > Gemmatimonadetes > Gemmatimonadales > Gemmatimonadaceae > PNKL01. The sequence goes on from JBBQZD010000039.1 coordinate 7,132, forward strand.
CACTCCCTCGGCGTAGTCGGCGCTGCGGCCGGCCTCGCGCTGCAACTGCTCCTCGAACGCCAGCTGTTCGTCGAGGTCCACGCCCATGGATCGGTTGAAGGCGCGCTTGATCATGCCGAGCGCGCGCGTCGGCTGCGTTGCGAGGTGCGCGGCCGTCCGGTGCGCCGTCTCGACGAGCTGCTCGGGAGCCACCACCTGGTGCACGAGGCCCCACTCCCGTGCCTGCTCGGCCGTCATCTTTTCGGCGAGCATGGTCATCACGGTCGCGCGGTGCAGCCCGACCAGGCGCGGCAGCATGAAGGTGCCGCCGCTGTCGGGGATCACGCCGATCTTCGCGAACGACTGCACGAACGTGGCACCGCTCGCCGCGAAGACGATGTCGCAGGCAAACGCGAGGTTGGCGCCGGCGCCGGCCGCCACGCCGTTCACCGCGCAGACAACCGGCTTCTCGAGGTGCCGGATGGCGCTGATCACCGGGTTCCACGTGTCGTGCACGAAGTCGCCGAGGTCGGGCATGACTCCGTCCACCGGCATCGCCTCGGCCAGGTCCTGGCCGGCGCAGAAGCCGCGGCCCGCGCCAGTCAGGAGTACGGCGCGCACCGTGTCATCGCCGGCAATGGCGCGCAGGGCGTCCTGCAACTGGCGCGAGAGTTCGCGCGTGAAGCTGTTGAGGACGTCGGGGCGGTTGAGCGTCAGGGTGGTGACGCCGGATTCGGTGCTTTGGAGCAAGGTGGACACGGCGGGGAATCTCGGGGGGATAAGGAAGCTCTATGCTCTATGCCGTATGCAGTAGGCCCTACGAAACCGGCCGTACGAGCGTACGGCGGACAGCGTACGACGTAGCGCGTAGCGCTGCTTCAGCTGGTCGCCAGCTGAAGTATGTCCTCCGCCGCCCCCTCCCTGCCACCCTCGCCGACGGGCATATTCCGCCGACATGGCCGCCAAGACTACTGCCGCTCCCGACGCCCGCTTCGACTGGCTCCGCATCGCCCGCACGGCGCTGGCCTCGCGCATGCTCGACGATCTCGAGGAGGAGGTCAATCGCCACAAGGCCAGCGCGCCGCGCGATCACCTGGTCCTGTACCAGTTCTCGGCCAAGGGACACGAGGTCGCGCAGGTCATCCTGGGTTCGCTGCTCACCGGTACCCACGACGCGGCCAGCGCGTACTACCGCTCGCGCCCCTTGCTGCTCTCCATTGGCCTCAGCATCGAGGACGCGCACGGCAGTCCGCTGGGACGCGCGGGCGGGTTCAGCGATGGGCGCGACATCGGCGTGGTCTGCAACCTGCCGCGCGCCGCGGGGGGCTGCACGGTGCTCCCGATGTCGGGCGACGTAGGGTCGCAGTACACGCCGGCGGCCGGCTGGGCGCAGTCGGCGGTGTACCACCGCGACGTGCTGAATGACACCTCGTGGCAGGACGCCATCGGCGTCGTGCTTGGCGGCGACGCCTCGGTGGCGACCAACGGGTTCTGGTCGGCGCTCACGATGGCGACGACGCTCAAGCTGCCGCTGCTTTTCTACATCGAGGACAACGACCTCGGCATCTCGGTGCGCGGCGACATGCAGACGCCGGGCGGCGACATCGCGCGCAACCTCGCGTCGTTCGCCAACCTGTTGGTCCGCGACGGCGACGGCACCGACCCGCACCAGAGCGCGCAGCTCTTCGCAGAGAGCGTGGCGCATGTGCGGGCAGGGAAGGGGCCCGCGCTCGTGCGCCTCACGGTGCCGCGCCTCAACAGCCACTCCGGGCCCGACAACCAGAAGGGATACCGCAGCGACGCCGAAATCTCCGCCGACGCCGGCCGCGATCCAATTCCGAAACTGAAGTCCTACCTGGTGCCGGCCCTCGTGAGCGCCAAGGCGTGGGACGCGATGGAACGCGAGGTGCGCGCCGACGTGCAGGCGGCCGTGGATGCGGCACGCGCGCGCCCCATGCCGCAGGCGGCGGACGCCGGGCGCTTCGTGTACGGCGAGCGCGACGTGCCCGCCGACATGGGCGGCGTGCCAGCGGCGCTGCTCGACGCGCTCGGCGGCAGCGACGCGCCGTCCGCGGACGGCCCGATGGTTCGTTTTGCGGAGGCGGTGCGGCGTACCCTCGACGCCGAACTCGCGCGCAACCCGCGCGTCGTCGTCTTCGGCGAGGACGTCGGCCGCAAGGGCGGCGTGCACCTCGCCACCGAGGGGCTGCAGAAGACGCACGGCGCGGCGCGCGTCTTCGACACGTCGTTGTCCGAGGAAGGCATCATCGGGCGCGCGGTCGGCATGGCCATCGCGGGGCTGATGCCCGTCGCGGAGATCCAGTTCCGCAAGTACGCCGACCCTGCCACCGAGCAGCTCAACAACTGCGGCACCATGCGCTGGCGCACGAAGAACCGCTTTGCGGCGCCCATCGTGGTGCGGATGCCGGGCGGCTTCGGCAAGGACGTCGGCGATCCGTGGCATTCGCTGAGCGACGAGGTGCGCTTTGCGCACGCGTACGGCTGGCACGTGGCCATGCCGTCCAATGCCGCCGACGCCGTGGGCCTGCTGCGCGCGGCGATGCGCGGCGTGGATCCGGTGATCTTCTTCGAGCACCGGTCGCTGCTGATGACCAGCGACGGCAGCGCGCGCTATCCCGGCGACGACTACGTGCTGCCGTTCGGCCGTGCGCGCGTGCTGCGTGAGGGCTCCGACCTGACGGTGGTGACGTGGGGGGCGATGGTGCACCGCTGCGCCGAGGCGGCGGCGGCGTTCGGCGAGCGGGTAGAGTTGATTGACCTGCGCACCATTGCGCCGTGGGACAAGGCGGCGGTGCTCGCATCGGTGGAGAAGACGGGGCGCTGCCTCGTGGTGCACGAGGACAGCCTGACGGCCGGGTTCGGCGCCGAGATCGCGGCGACGCTCGCCAGCGACTGCTTCTGGCACCTCGATGCGCCGGTGGAGCGCCTGGCTCCCGCGGACATCCCGGTGGCGTACCACACCGACCTGCTCAACGCGATCGTGCCGACGGTGGCGCGGATTGCGCAGCGCATGGAGCACGTGCTGGGGCAGTAGCGCAGCGCGCGACGCTCAGATCGCCTTGAACATCTCGAACGGCTGCCCGCAGTCGTTGCACCAGCAGAGCGACTTGCACGCCGTCGAGCCGAACTCGCTGCGCAACTCGGTCTTCGATGACTTGCACCACGGGCAGCGCGGCAGCACGCCGGCGCGCCGCAGCGGCACCAATTCATCGCTCGTTTCGGCGCGCCCCGGCGGCGCGATGCCATAGGCCTCGAGCTTGGCCTTGGCCGTCTCGGGCATCCAGTCGGTCGTCCACGCGGGCGCATACACCGTCTGCACGGTCACCGCCGTCACGCCGTGCGCCAGCAGACCGTCGCGAATGCCGCTCTCGATCTCGCGCATCGCGGGGCAGCCGCTGTACGTCGGCGTGATGGTCACCGTGACGTGGCCATCCTCGGCCATGACGGCGTCGCGCACCACGCCAAGCTCCACCACGCTCAGCACGGGCACCTCGGGGTCCTTGACCTCGTCGAGCCAGGCCAGCACCTGAGCGCGGTCGAAGGCCGTCGCTACCACTTGGCGCCCGGGTGCGAACGCGCGACGATCTGCATCTCGGCGAGCATGTGCCCCAGGTGCTCGGTGTGCGCGCCGGAGCGTCCGCCGCGCTGCATCCACGCCACGTCGGGCGCCGCCAGCGTGGCGCGCGTCAGCACGGCCTGCACTTGCGCTGTCCACGGCGCCTCGAACACCGAGACGTCGGCGGTGACGCCCGAGGCCACGAGCGCCGCCTCGTCGGCGGGCTGCATGAACAGCTCGCCGGAGTACGGCCAGAGCAGGTCCACCGCCGCCTGTGCGCGCCGATGGCTCTCGTCGGTGCCGTCGCCCAGGCGAATCACCCACTCGCCGGCATGGCGCACGTGATACTTGCTCTCCTTCAGCGCCTTGGCCGCGATGCCCGCCACGGTCGTGTCGGTCGACGCCGAGAGCGCCTCCCACTGGAGCACGCTGTAGACGCCGTACAGGAACTGGCGCACGATGGTGACGCCGAAATCGCCCTTGGGCAGCTCGCAGAGCAGCGCGTTCCGGTACTCGAGCGCGTCGCGGAAGTACGCCAGCGCGTCCTGGTCGCGGCCGGCCCCTTCCACCTCACCCGCGTACTGCAGCAGCAGCGTGGCCTGGCCGACGAGATCGAGCGCCATGTTCGTGAGCGCGATGTCCTCCTCGAGGACGGGCCCGTGGCCGCACCACTCGGACGTGCGGTGGCCCAACACCAGCCGGTCATCGCCGAGTCGGAGCAGGGCGCTGAACAGCGCGCGATTCGGCATCAGAAGACCTTCACGCCGCGCGGGACCGTGTAGAACTGCGGGTGCCGGTACGCCTTGTCATTCGCCGGATCGAAGAACGGCCCCATGTCCTCGGGCGTGGACGCCGTGATTGCGGTGCTCGGCACCACCCACAGGCTGATCCCTTCGTTGCGGCGGGCGTACACGTCGCGGGCGTTCTGCAGCGCGTGCTCGGCGTCGGTGGCGTGCACGCTGCCGGCGTGCTCGTGCGGCGCGCCGTCCTTGGCCTGCGTGAAGACTTCCCAGAGTGGCCAGGACCGTTCGTCGGCGCTCATGTTATGCCGCCTCCGTTCCGCGTCCGGCCTGTTTGTCGGCGTAGGCCAGTGCGGCCTCGCGCACCCACGCGCCCTCGTCGTGCGCCGCGTTGCGCGCCGCCAGCCGCTCCTTGTTGCACGGCCCGTTGCCCTTGACCACGCGCCAGAACTCGTCCCAGTCGATCGGGCCGGACTGCCAGTCGCCGGTGGTCTCGTCGTACGTCAGGTCGGGGTCGGGCACCGTCAGGCCGATGGCCTTCACCTGGCCCATCGTCAAGTTGATGAAGCGCTGGCGCAGCTCGTCGTTGCTCTTCTTTTTCACGCCCCACTTCATCAGTTCGTCGCTGTTCGACGAGTCCTTGTCGGGCGGGCCGAACATCATCAGCGACGGCCACCAGAAGCGGTTCAGCGACTCCTGCGCCATGGCGCGCTGCGCCGGGGTGCCGGCCGACAGCGTGACCATGATTTCGTAGCCCTGGCGCTTGTGAAAGTTCTCTTCCTTGCAGATGCGCACCATGGCCCGCGCGTACGGGCCGTACGACGCCTTGGCCAGCATTGTCTGGTTCACGATGGCCGCGCCGTCCACCAGCCAGCCGATGGCGCCCATGTCGGCCCACGACAGCGTCGGATAGTTGAAGATGCTCGAGTACTTGGCCTTGCCGTCCAGCAGATCCTGGACCAGCTCGTGCCGGTCCACGCCGAGCGTCTCGGTGCCGCAGTAGATGTACAGGCCGTGGCCGGCCTCGTCCTGCACCTTCGCCAGCAGCGTCAGCTTGCGCCGCAGCGACGGAGCCCGCGTGATCCAGTTGCCCTCGGGCAGCATGCCGACCACCTCGGAGTGCGCGTGCTGCGACATCATCCGGATGAGCTGCTTGCGATAGCGCTCCGGCATCCAGTCCTTGGGCTCGATGCTCTCGCCACGCGCAATGCGCGCCTCGAACTCGGCGGTGCGTTGCGGATCTTCGGACACGGCCGGGGATGGTGTCATGTGCGCGATCTCCTCGCAGGCGGTCGGGGGGCGTGGCACGCGGCGCGCGCCGCACCGATGCGGTATGTTGAGGCAGACCCCCGAATTCTAACGTCCGGGTCTTCCTTCCGGTATCGAGCGCGAGGTCGTGCCCATGACAACCAACACACTCGCCATCGCCGACGGTTCCGTCGACGTCCAGGTCGCTGACGGCATCGCGACGGTCCTGTTCGGTCATCCCAAGAGCAACGCCCTGCCCGGGGAGCTGCTGCGCGCGCTCGCCGGCACCATCGAGGCGGCGGGGGCACGCCCAGACGTGCGCGTCATCGTGCTGCGCAGCATGGGAACCCGCGCCTTCTGCGCCGGCGCCTCATTCGACGAACTCGCGGCCATCGACACCCCGGCGCGCGGCAAGGAGTTCTTTCTCGGGTTCGCGCGCGTCATCCTGGCCATGATCCGCGCCCCCGTACCCGTCGTCACCGGCGTGCAGGGCCGGGCCGCGGGGGGCGGGGTGGGCATCGTCGCCGCGTCCGACTATTGCATCGGCGTCGAGAAGGCGTCGCTCATGCTCAGCGAACTGGCGCTCGGCATCGGGCCGTTCGTGGTCGGTCCGGTCATCGCCCACAAGATTGGCGTCGGCCCGTACGGCGCGATGGCGCTCGACACGGAATGGCGCGACGCGGCGTGGGCCGAGCAGCATGGGCTGTATGCGCAGGTGGTCGCGGACGCCGAGGCGCTCGACGCCGCCGTCGCGGTCACGGCGCAGTCGCTGGCCGCCGCCAACCCGGCGGCGACGCGCGCCATCAAGCAGGTGCTGTGGCAGGGCACGGAGCACTGGCCGGCCCTGCTCGACGCCCGCGCGGCGATGAGCGGCGACCTCGTGCTGAGCGACTACACGCGCGCCGCCATCGCGGCGTTCCGGAAGAAGTAGCGCACCGGTCCGGCGCCGCTCAACTCGCGGCCGCCGGGACCATCCCGAACGCCGCATTGTGCCGGTGCGAAAAAATGAGCGATGTCTCCATGTGTGCCACCTCGGCGCGTGTGGAGAACGCCGCCAGCGCGAACTCGCGCAGGTGCTCCGCGTCGCGCACGGCCACGTGCACCAGGTAGTCGTTGGCGCCGGCCACGTGGAAAACGCCGCGCACCTCGGGCAACGTGCCGAGGTGCCGCTCGAAGGCCGCGATCGCCGTGCGCGCGTGTTTCTCCAGCCGGATCGCGATGAACGCCTCCAGCGTGGCGCCGTAGGCACGCGGATCCACGTCGGCGTGATAGCCGCGCACGGCCCCCGACCGCTCGAGCCGTTTCACGCGGGCCAGGCACGAAGACGGGGCGAGTCCGACCTTGGCCGCGAGATCCTTGTTCGAAATCCGTGCATCGTGCTGTAGATAGGCCAGAAGGTGGCGATCCGTTCGGTCAATGAGCGCTGGATCAGGCCGTGGCCGAATATTCTGCGGCATATTACCTCGTTGGTTCCCGATAGTACTAACATACTGCTCGCCTACAGAATCGGGAGCCGTCGATGTTCAGGGATTTCACCACGCGTGCCGTACATGCCGGGCGCGAGGATTTCGTGGAGTTGGGAGTGCACGCACCGCCGCTCGACCTGAGCTCCACGTATCCGACGCCCGACCTCGACGAGGCCGCCCGCTCGTTCGACAGTCTCGTTGCCGGCGACGAGCCGAAGGGCAACTTCATCTATCAGCGGCTCTTCAACCCGACGACCGATCGGTTCGAGCGCGGACTCGCCGACCTCGAGGGGGCTGAGGACGCCGCGGCCTTCGCGTCCGGCATGGCGGCCCTCACGGCGGCGCTGCTCGCCGCCAAGTCCCGCGGCGCCCACGTCGTGGCCGTGCGCCCGATGTACGGCACCGCCGACCACCTGCTCACCTCGGGCCTGCTGGGCCTCGAGGTCACGTGGACGACGCAGGACGAGATTGCGTCGGCGCTCCGGCCCGACACCGCGCTCGTGGTCATCGAGACGCCCGCCAACCCGACGCTCGCGCTCGTCGACATCGCCTCCGTCGTGCGCCAGGCCGGCACCGTGCCGGTGCTCGTGGACTCGACCTTCGCCACGCCGGTGCTGCAGCGTCCGCTCGAACAGGGCGCGGCGCTGGTGCTGCACAGCGCCACGAAGTTCCTGGGCGGGCACGGCGACGTGCTGGCCGGCGTCGTCGCGGGGTCGCACGCCATGGTGCGCGACATCAAGCACGTACGCGCCGCCACCGGTGGCCTGCTGCATCCGTTGTCGTCCTATCTGCTGCACCGCGGCCTGCCGACCCTGCCGCTGCGTGTCGAGCGCGCGCAGGCGAGCGCGATCACCCTCGCCCAGCGCCTCGCCGACGATTCGCGCGTTCGCGGCGTTCGGTTTCCGGGACTTGCCGGCCAGGACCCTCGCGGCCTGATCGGCCGCCAGATGCGCGGCCCGGGCAGCATCCTCAGCTTCGAGCTGGCGAGCGACGACCCGGCGGTGCTCCGCGCCTTTATCCGCGCCCTCACGCTCATCACGCCCGCCGTCAGCCTTGGCTCCACCGACACGCTCATCCAGCCGCCGGCCACGCTCACGCATCGCGTCGTGAACGCGGCCGATCGCGAAAGTTCGGGCGTCAGCATGGGCCTGCTGCGGCTGAGCGTGGGCCTCGAAGACGCCACGGACCTCTGGCGTGACATCGACCTCGCCCTCGAGGTCGTGCCCGCCGATGCGATCCAGCTCGAACCCGAGTTGATGGTGCTGGGCGTTTAGCGTCGGCTGCGACGCCCGCAGTCGGCGGGCGCATGTACGAGCCGAACGCGATGCCGATGGTTAGAATGGCATCGTGAAAACGACCCGCCTGCCCGTCACTGCGGCGAGCTGTCGAGCGCTGCACGCCGTGCGCCATCGGTATGCCGCGAGCGATACCGCGGCAAAGTTGCGCGTACTGGAGGCGCTGGCCGCGCGCGGCGCACGCCTGCGGTCCTTCGCCGCGCTATCGGCGCTGCACGACGACCTGCTCTTCCTGTGCGCCTTTCCGGACTCCGGCGCGGTCGTTGCCCTCGCGCGCGCGGCGCTCGACCGCGTCGAGCCGGCGCTGCGGCGCTTGTCCCCTCGCCAGCGCGCGCTGGCCGACGACACCGGCATGGCCGGCAGTGTCACGCACTACGCGCACCCCGTCCCGATTGCCCGCTGGCTTGCGGCGCAATGGCCGCTGGCCGCTGACATCGACTGGGCGATCGCCGACACCGAGCGGCTCGACGCGCTGATCCGCCCGACGCTCGCGCGCGGCGAGGAGGACGGCTTCGACGGCGGCGAACTTTCTACGCGCGACTGGATGGCCCTCGTGCGCGATCGCTCGCGGGACGGGGCCCTCGCGTGGCTGATGGCCAGCGTCGAGCGGTCGCGGGCGGGCGCCGAGGTTGCCCGGATGTACGACGCCGCGCCGATGCCGCTGCGGTGGTCGCTTCGTCAGTCGGCGGGCGCGGTGACGCACAACGCACTGCCCGTGCGGCGGCCGGCCGTGCGCACCGCACTGCGCCGGCCCGCTGGCGACGCCGCGACCGAAATTGCCCGGCC
>JBBQZD010000040.1:0-16193 GCA_038208045.1 Gemmatimonadales bacterium
GTCGGCGCGCTCCTGGTCGCGCGAGCCACCCGCCCCGACGAGCGCGCCACCGCCGCCGATCCACAGGTTGAACGTGCCGTCGATCACCGTGTGGTGGTCGCGCAGGTAAAAGAGCAGCGCCGTCATCTCCGGCGCGTTCACGTCGACGGTCGGCGCCACGGCGGTGGCCACCTGCGAGTAGGCGCGCATCTGCGGCAGGTAGAGCGAGTCCTGGAAGAAGTTCGAGAAGAAGAAGGCGGCGTGCTGCACCTCGTCATAGCCCAGCCCGACCGCGGCCTGCATTGTCAGCCCGCGCGGAATGTGCCCGCTCAGCAGCATGCCGCGCTTGTGCGCCTCGGCCGCGATCACAGGCACCAGGTCGGGGTGCACCACGTTGTACAGCTTGATCTGCTTGTACCCGAGCGAGTCGTACCTCGCCACCCAGGCGCGTGCCTGCGCTTCGATGCTCACCACGACCTCGGTGGGTCCCGCCCACGTGAGCGGGCCTTCCATGAAACCGGCCAGGATGATGCGCGGCGTGGCCAGCGCGCCCGCGCGCTCGCGGTCGCGCTGCGACACGGCGACGTCGATGTCCGACGCGAGGTCGCGCGCGGTGGTAAGGCCCTGCGCGAGCTGGATGAGGCCGAGCGCGCCCTGATTGTTGACCTGCAGGTGCGTGTGCATCTCCCACATGCCCGGCATGATCGTCTTGCCCGTGGCATCAATCACCGTCGCGCCCGCGGGAACCTCGGTGGAGTCGGCCGGGCCCACGGCGACAATGCGGTCACCGCGCACGACGACGGTCTGCCGCGGCACCACGACGCCGCGCTCGCTGTCGAACAGGTCGCCGTTCCTGAGCACCAGCGCGCCGTTCACCTTGGTCACGGCCTTCTGCGCCAGGGCCTCGCCCTGCGCGTTGCGCCACCGGAGCTCGATGGCGCGGAACTGCGGAAGCAGCGGCACGGCATCGGGACGGACGACGATGAACCACTGCACATCCGTCGCGAGCAGCCCGCCCCGGTCGTCGAGCCAGACGCCGCTGGGGGCCGGCGAGGCGCCGCGGTAGACCATGACCAGCCGGGCGCGCACCGCCGCCGCGCCGTCCTGCACCTTGGTGTCGGCGATCACCTCGGCGCGCGCCGTGCCGCCCCCGGCGATCTTGCCCGACAAGTTCGGCTGACGAAGCAGCCAGGCGGCCAGCGCTGCCTGCTCCCACGGCGTGCCCCCGCGAAGGCCGGCCCAGGTGTTCGCGTCGCGCGCGACCTTCACGCGCGACGCGCGGCTGACGCCGAACGCCACGGAATCGCCGAAGAGCTCGAACACATCGGTCGGCTCGCCGACCGAGCCGTCCGCGAGCACGGGGCGCTGCTCACCGCTCACCGGCTGCCCGCCCGCGCCCAACTGATAGCGCGCTTCCATGCGCGTGCCGCGGTTGCGGTCGGTAAAGACCCAGCGGGCAATCGCCGAATCGGCGGTCGTCCTGACCACGAGGTCGCCGGCTTCACGACCGTGGTTGGACACGATCCAGCGTGAGGAGTCGGCGGTGACGACGGCACCGGCCAAAAGGAGGCAGGAGATCAGCATGGCGACAGATCGGAGAAGGGGACGGAGCGCGACCGCATAGTATGCGTGCTCCCCGCGTCTTTCGCTGGCGGTCTGGCGGATTGTGCTGGCATTGCCGATTCTCTGTGCTTGCCCTCCTGCCGGAATGTGCCTATGCCCCGATTCGCGTCGCCCCGTTTGGCAGGACCGCCCAGTCGCGCCCGCGCATCCCACGTGCGCTCCGAACGGAGGGGCTGGTGACACGACGACTGATCTCGACCGATTCGACCTTCGAAAAGGCCGTCGGGTACTCGCGGGCCGTCGTCGACGGCCGCTGGGTCTTCGTGTCAGGGACGACCGGCTTCGACTACAACACCATGGCCATCAGCGACGATGTGGTGGTGCAGGCCGACCGCTGCCTGCAGAACATCCAGCGCGCGCTGGCCGACGCCAAGTGCCGCCTCAGCGACGTGGTGCGCGTCACGTACATCCTGCCCGATCGCGACGACTTCCCGAAAACGTGGCCGGTGTTGCAACGCTATTTCGGCGACATCCGCCCGGCGGCGACGATGCTGGTGGCGGGCCTCTCGGACCCGCGGATGAAGATCGAGATCGAGGTCACCGCCAAGCGGGGCAAGCGCGGCAAGGCGGGCTCCCCCTCGCATGCCTGACATTCTCCTCGACGTGTCCGTGACGGCGCCAATCGACCAGGTGTTCGACGCCGTCGCCACGCCGCGCGGGCTCGACGCCTGGTGGACGCTGCGCGCCGCGGGCGAAACCCGCGTGGGTTCCGTCTGGACGCTCTTCTTCGGCGAACCGTACGACTGGCGTGCCGTGGTGCGCCGATGCGAATTCGGCCGGCTCATCGAGTGGACCGTGACGACGAGCGACGCGGACTGGCAGGGGACGTGCGTCGGCATCGAGCTGACTCCCACCGACGCCGGCACGCGCCTGCGGTTCTGGCACACGGGCTGGCCCGAGACCAATGCACATCATCGCCGCTCCGCCTTCTGCTGGGCCCTGTACCTGCGCCTGCTGAAGAAGTTCTGCGAAACAGGCGACGTCGTGCCGCACGAGCAGCGCACGGAGGCGTAGGGCGAGACTGCCGCGACCGGACGCCGCGCCACGCCGACCGGTGCGCGCGAGGCCCTGCTACGACTGCACCAACAGGCTGCAGCACGTCACCGCGCCCTCGGCCTTGGCCAGTTCCGAGACATCCACGGCGTGCACCGTGAAGCCGAGTTGCGTCAGCCGCGCGCGGGTGCGGGGATACGACGCGCCATGCACGAGTTGGCCACCAACGCGCATCACGTTGGCGCCCATCGGTTCCGCCGCGTCGACCTCCACCACCCGGAGGCCGGCGAAGGGTTCGGCGCCGACCCAGACCGGATTCAGCAGGACCGTGGCGTCGTCGACCGCAGTGACGGCGCTTTTCAGGTGCAGGCAGCCAGTGACGTCCACGCCCCGCACGTCATATCCGAAGGGCGCCAGCAAGACGCGCAACTGGGCGATGCCCGCGTCGTTGGTGCGTCCGGTGCGTCCAACGAAAACGCGACGGCCCACCACCAGCACGTCGCCGCCATCCAGCGTGCCAGGAGCGGCGATGCGGGCAAGTGGCCGCAGCGCGCCGAGCGCCGACTCGACGGCCGCCGTCTCCGGGCGCCGTGATGCCGCCCCCGGCCGCGTGACCACCGCCAGCTCGTCGACGACCACCGCCGTGTCCTCGATGAAGACCGCATCGGGATGGTCGGGAGCCGGCGCGCCGCGCCGAACGTCGCAGCCCAGCGTCCGAAGCAGCCGCTCGTAGGCGGCGTGCTGCGTGCGCGCGACCGCCGGGTCGATCGGCGTGCGTACCAAGTGCGTGAGTTCGCACTGGGCGATCGTCGGGGAGACGTCACGGGTGAGCGCAACGAGGGGCGGCTGAACCGGAGGCATCGTCCGTGTACGATACCCGGGAAGGCGTTCCCGAGGAATGCTCCCCGCGGGCCAGCGAGGCCCCAAACCCGTATATTTCCGGCGGGCCGGTTGATGGCCCCGCGGGGCGCCCAGGCGCCTCGCCCGCAGCTCTCGAACTGCGAACCTTGCCCGGGCTGCAGCGCCGTCCCCCGCGCCCACGCACACAGGTTTGCCACATAGGCACCACAGACGCGGCCCAGCGCCGCATGCCGAACGGATGATCCCATGACCAGTGCTTCGCTCACCTCCCCGCGCATTCGCACCGAGCTTCCCGGCCCGAAGGCCCGCGCGATCATCGCTCGCGACCGGCTGGTCGTGTCCCCGTCGTACCCGCGCGGCGAACCCTTCGTGATGTCGCACGGCGAGGGCGCCGAGGTCTGGGACGTGGACGGCAACCGTTTCCTCGACTTTGCCGCCGGCATCGCCGTCTGTGCCACGGGGCACTCGCACCCCACGGTGGTGCAAGCCATCAAGGACGCCGCAGACGGGTTCCTGCACATCTCGAGCGACTTCTGGCACGAGCGGTGGGTGCAGCTCGGGGAGCGCATGAACGACCTGCGCCCAATGGGCGACGAGCCGGTAATGAGCTTCATGTGCCAGAGCGGCACCGAGGCGGTCGAGGGCGCGCTCAAGCTCGCGCGCTCGGTCACCGGGCGCTCGCGGTTCATCGGCTTCCTCGGCGGGTTCCACGGGCGCACCATGGGCTCGCTTTCGTTCACGTCGAGCAAGGTCACCCAGCAGGACGGCTTCTTTCCGACCATGCCGGGCGTGACGCACGTGCCGTATCCCAACAACTTCCGTCCCCTCTTCGCCGGCGCCGACCAGGGTCAGGCGGTGCTGCACTACATCGAGCATGTGCTGTTTGCGCACAACGTGCCGGCCGGTGAAGTGGCGGCCATTCTGGTGGAGCCCATCCAGGGTGAGGGCGGCTACCTGGTGGCGCCCGACGGATTTCTGCAGGGCCTGCGCGCGCTCTGCGACCGCCACGGCATCCTGCTGATCTTCGACGAGGTGCAGTCGGGCATCGGGCGCACGGGGAAGATGTTCGCGGCGCAGCACACGGGCGTCGTGCCCGACATCATGACGCTGGCCAAGGGGCTCGGCTCGGGCCTGCCGATCGGGCTGGTGGTGGCGAAGCAGAAGTGGATGTCGCAGTGGAAGCGCGGGGCGCACGGCAACACCTTCGGCGGCAATCCCATCAGTTGCGCGGCGGCACTCGCCACGCTGGACCTCGTCGAGGGCGAGTACATGACGAACGCCGAGCGCGTGGGCGCGTACTTCATGGGCCGGTTGCACGCGCTACAGGCGAAGCACACATGTATCGGTGAGGTGCGCGGCCGCGGCCTGATGATCGGCATGGAACTCGTGGGACCGGGCAACGCACCGGCGAAGACGCTCTGCGACGACCTGATCACGCGGGCGTTCCATCGCGGTCTGCTGCTGCTCTCCTGCGGCGTCAGCACGGTGCGCTTCATGCCACCGCTCGTGATCACGACGGCCGACGTGGACGAAGCGATGGAGATTCTCGACGCGAGTCTGGCGGAAGCGATGGCCAGCGCGTGAGTCCACCGCGCCGGAAGTTCGGCTTCTGGCTGGCCACGGCACTGGTCGTTGGCAACATCATTGGCTCCGCGATCTTCATGCTGCCGGCCGGGCTCGCGCCCTTCGGCTGGAACGCGGTGTCGGCCTGGGGCATCACGTTCGTCGGCGCACTCTGCCTGGCCTGGGTCTACGCCCAGTTGTCGCGACACATGCCGCTGGCCGGCGGGAGCTACGGCTTCATGCGGCTGGGCGTCGGCGAGGGCACCGCATTCCTCGGGGCCTGGGGATACCTGGTCTCCATCTGGGCCGCGAACGCCGGCATCACCATTGCCGGCGTGAGCTATCTCACGCGCCTGGTGCCTGCCCTGGCGGGGCCCGTGATCTCGCCAGTCGTGGCACTCTGCGTCATCTGGCTGCTGGCGGGGGTGAACCTGCGCGGCTTGCGCGCGGCCGGCGGTGTGCAGCTGGTGACGACCATCGTGAAGCTGCTGCCGTTTGCCGCGGTCATCCTGCTCGCGCTCTGGCGCCTGGTGGCCGCCCGCGGCGCCATGCTGCCACCCATCCATGCCGGCTCGTTCACCTTTGCCGGCACCACCGGCGCGGTGGGGCTCACGCTGTTCGCGATGCTTGGCCTGGAGAGCGCGGCCGTTCCGGCCGATGCGGTCGAGCACCCCGAGGTCATCGTCCCGCGCGCGACGATGGTCGGGACGGGCCTGAGTGCCGTGTTCAGCATACTCGCCACCTGTGCCGTCGCGCTGATGTTGCCTGCCGCCGCGGTCACGGCGTCGGCCGCGCCCATCTCGGACTTCATCGCCGTTTCGTGGGGCGACGTCGCGGGGGGCTTCGTCGCCGTGTGCGCCGTGGTGAGCGCGTTCGGCTGCCTCAACGGCTGGCTGCTGCTCGGCGGCGAGCTTCCCGTGGCGATGGCGGAGTCGGGGACGCTGCCCGCGTGGTTCGCGCAGCGCAACGCGGCCGGGGCGCCGGCGCGGGCGGTGGTGCTCGGGGCGGGCATCAGTTCGGTGCTGACGCTTACCGCGTATACCAAGAACGGCATCGCCGCGTACAACTTCGCCATCCTCATCGCGACGGCCACTTGTCTGCTGATGTACCTGGTCTGCAGCATCGCGGTGGTGCGCTTCATGCGTGATGGCCGCGTTCCCCGCAGCATCGGCTTGATGGTCAGCAGCGCCGTGGCGCTCGTGTTCGTGCTGTGGGCGTTCTACGGCTCGGGGTGGGAGGCGCTCGCGTGGGGCGGCGCGATGACGGCGATCGGCTGGCCCGTCTATCTGGTGGCGCGACGGGCGGCCGCTCGCACAGCGGCGCGCGCCCGCGCTATTCTACCATAGCCGACCGGTCCGCAGCCCCCCACTTTCGGAGTGACGATGACCCTGGTGCGCCGCACCCTCCTGTTGGTCCTCACGTTTGCCGGTGCGCTGTCCGTGGCGTCGGCGCAGGGCTCGGCCCCAGCCGACAAGCTGGTTTTCGTCGTGCGCCACGCCGAAAAGGCAAACGCCACCGATCCGGATCCCTCGCTGAGCGACGCGGGCCGCGAGCGGGCCGACGCGCTGGCGTCAGCCCTGCGCGTCGCCGGCGTCTCCGCCGTGCTGGTCACGCCGCGTGTGCGCACGCGGGAGACCGCCGCGCCGCTCGCCGTCGCCATGCACCTCACCGCGCAGGTGGTGCCCTTTGGCGCGTCGACGGCCGAACACGCCGGCCTCGTGGCCAAGGCGGTGCGCGAGCAGCGCGGTGGCGCGGTGCTCGTGGTCGGGCACAGCAACACCGTCCCGGCCATCATTGCCGCGCTCGGCGGGCCGACGATGCCCGACCTGTGCGACGCCGCCTACGCCAACCTGTTCATCGTGCGCATTCCGGCCAGCGGTCCGGTGACCCTCGTGCGTGCGCGCTTCGGCGCCGATGATCACGCCGAGTCGGCCTCGTGCGCCGGCATGACCGTACGCTGACGGGCGAGTAGATTAGCCGCATGAACGCCCTGCCCCATCTCTTCGAGAACAACCGGCGCTGGGCGGCGAACATGGCCGCCACGAATCCCGGCTTCTTCGACGCGCTGCTCGCGCAGCAGTCGCCGGAATACCTGTGGATCGGGTGCTCCGACAGCCGCGTGCCGGCCAACGAAATCTGCGGCCTGATGCCCGGCGAGCTCTTCGTGCACCGGAACGTGGCCAACGTGGTGGTGCACACCGACCTCAACTGCCTGTCGGTGCTGCAGTTCGCGGTGGACGTGCTCAAGGTGAAGCACGTGATCGTCTGCGGGCACTACGGGTGCGGCGGCGTGCGCGCGGCGCTCACCGACACCCGCGTGGGGCTCTGCGACAACTGGCTGCGGCATGTGCAGGACGTGCGCGACGCACATGCGCCGCAACTGGCCGGCCTGGCCGATGACGAGGCGCGCATGCGCCGCCTGTGCGAGCTGAACATCATCGAGCAGGTGCGCAACGTCTCCGCGACGTCCATCGTGCGCGACGCGTGGCAGCGCGGCCAGCCGCTGACGGTGCACGGCTGGGTCTACGGACTCGCGGACGGATTGCTCTGCGACCTCGGTCTGGCCGCCTCGGACTGGCCCACCCTGCAGGCGCAAGTCGCCGCCGCCGTCACACGCGGCTGATCAGCGGCTGATCAGCGGCTGATCAGCCGCGCCGGCGTGCGGTCGGTGCCGGCGCCCGCTCAGCCGGTGCGGCGCGCCCGCCAGCGGCGCTTGGCCTCGCCGAAGCTCACGAGCTTGCGATGGTCCTCGTCGTACAGGGCGAGGCGCAGCACCTTCACGGCGTCGGCCATCTTGAGCACCGGCGCAAGCTCGAACATCGGGTGCGACCCGTGGGCTGCCTCGAGCCGGTAGTTCGGGACCTTCGGCGACAGGTGATGCACGTGGTGCAGGCCGATGTTGCCCGTGAACCACTGCAGCACCTTCGGCAGCTTCAGGTACGAACTGCCGCGGATGGCCGCATTGGCATAGTCCCACTCCTCGTGCTCCGCCCAGTAGGCGTCTTCGAACTGGTGCTGCGCGAAGAAGAGCCAGATGCCGCCGAGGACCGACAGGTAGTAGGCCGGCAGGTACGTGAGGAGCACGGTCTTGGTGCCGAGCAGCAGCACGAAGATGGCAATGAAGCCCATGATGGAGACGTTCGTCAGGATCACGCTCCACAGCTCGTCACGGGCCGCGTCCTTGCCGCGGGCCGGCCAGCGCTGGTGCAGGAAGAAGTACACGGGGCCGATGGTGAGCAGGAACGCCGGGGTGCGCGCGAGGCGGTAGCCGAGGCGCCCCATCCAGCCCTTGGAGAAGTACTCCTTCATCGTCAGCGTGTAGATGTCGCCCGTGCCGCGGCGGTCGAGGTCGCCCGACGACGCGTGGTGCAGGGCGTGCTCGCGGCGCCACTTGGCGTACGGCATCAGCGTGAGGAAGCCCGTGATGACGCCGACGATGTCGTTGGCGCGGCGGCTCGAGAAGTACGAGCCGTGCCCGCAGTCGTGCATGATGATGAACGTGCGGGTCAGCAGGCCGGCGGTCGGCAGCGACAGCGCCAGGGTCAGCAGGTACGAGACCTTCTGCGACCAGTACAGCGCCACCAGCGCAATCACCAGCAGCGCCAGCGTGGTGGCGAGCTGCAGGATCGAGCGGCCGCTCTCAGCGCGCGCGTAGGGGGCCACGATGGCGCGCCAGTCGCGCGGGACGGTCGTGGTCGGTTCGTTGGCTGAGGCACAAGTCGTCATGCGGTCGGGATCCCTGAGAAAGAAGTCCAACCATGAAATATAGCCGGTTTTCCCTGACATCGGTCAGTCGGGAGGTCAGGTTTCGCCCTAAGTTCAGACTCCCTGGGTGTCAGCTAACGCGACAGCTGAAGCCGATTCGGCGTGGCGACGGCGGCAGACGTGCCGCCTGCGGCGTGCGCCAAACAATCCGCAACGACACGGGGCGGCAGGCCAACTGGCCTGCCGCCCCGCGTCGCCGACGCGCCCCGCCCGTCGGCTACCGCCGCTTCTTCGTCACGGGCTTCGCCACCTTGGCGTCGCCGTCGTGCAGCACCATGGCGAGCCCTTCGAACCCGAGCTTCACGTTGCCGGCCGTCTCGAGCGCCGTGATGGCGTCCTTGGACGACTCGAGCGACGCGGTCATCGAGATAGGCCGGTTCAGGATCGTCGTGTCCCGCGGGATGATCTCGAGGGCATACCACTTCTTCAGCTCATTCAGCACGTTCCGGAGCGGAAGGTTCTGCGTGACGAAGTTGCCGTCGGGCCAGCTGAACGCGCCCGCCGCCTGGTCTGCCGTGACGTCGGCCATCGCGCCGCCCTTGCTGACGAAGACCATCTCGCCGGCCGCCAGCGGCTTCGCGACGTCGGCCGCCGTCACCGTCACCGAACCGTTCGTCACCTTGATCAGCGCAGTGCCGCTGTCGTCGGGATAGCCGCGCACGAGGAACTCCGCCCCCGAGGCGGAAATCCATGCACTGCCGACCTTGATGAGCAACGGGCGCTTCTCGTCCACCGGCGTCTTGAAGAACGCCGCGCCAGTGACCTGCACCGCCCGGAAGTCGCGGGGGAAGGACTTCGTAAGCTTGACCTCCGAAACGGAACCGATCTGCACCTCGGTGCCGTCCTCCAGCTCCACCTTGCCACGCTGTCCGGCCTGGCTCTTCATGGCCTTGGCGTCATCCTTGGCGAGCGCCTGGCCGGCCTTCGTCATCTCGGCGCCCCGATTGAAATAGTAGAGCGGAATGGCGACCAGGCACATCAGCACGATGCCGACGACAATGCCGACCTTCGAGACAGCGGGCTTCGCGACCTGAGCGAGGTGCGCCGCGGCCTCGTGGCGACTGTGGTCGGCCAGCTTCTTGGCGCGCTCCCGGGCGTCGACCTTCACCGTGTGCAGCTCGGCGATGATGCGTCCCCAGACCTCGTCGGTCGTCTGCGGTTCCATCACGTGCTTGCTGCCGGCGTGCGACTTGTGGTCGCCGTCGGTGTCGGCCATGCGGTGCAGGGCGGTGCGGCGGCGCAGCTCGTGGGCCACGCCGGAGCTGACGAACTGGCGCAGCATGGCTTCGAGTTGGGAGGGCGCCTGCGGCTCGTTGCGGTGTTCCCAGACTTCGAGAAATGCGCTGGCCACCACTTTCTGGGCCACGCCGACATCTTCGAGTCGTTCGGCGGCCTCCGTGGTGAGCGCTTCGAAGTTTGGCCGGAACAGCTGCTCGAGCGCGGGCTCCTTGCCGCCCTGGAGATCCTTGAGGAGCTCGGGGGTGATTGGGGCAAGGGAAGCGGGCATTTACATCCTCCTGGCTAGTTGAGTTGAGGCGCGCGCACGCATCGCTGGCGGCAACAGGGGGACAGGCCCGGGCGCGCACGCACCGGACCGCGCCGTGGACGCACCCGTGACTGGGTGCGTCGCGCGGAGTAGCTTCATCGCGACTGCTCGCGAGGTGTGCGATGATCCGACTGGCACCAACTCTTCTCCTGGTTGCCGCCGTACTCCCACAGGAAAAATGGCGAGAAATCGGCGTTACGTCCACCGGCAACCCGGTATTTCTCGACCCCCGATCGGTGAAGACCGGGGCCGGCGGCATCATTACCGCCAGCCTCCGCGTGACGTATACGACCCCGCTCGACACTCCGCGGGGGAAGATCACCAGCGCGCGCGCGGTGGCGATGTTCGACTGCGCCCGCCGGCTGGCCGCCACGCGGGAGAGCGTGATGTACTTCGACGAGAAGAAGGGGCTGGAATACAGCCGCCGAAAGATCGCGCAGCCGGGCTTCGGGCCGGCGCTGACCAGCACCTTCGCCGACGTGGCCCTGAAGCACCTGTGCACCAAGTGAGGCACCATCCATGACGAACCCGCCGATCCTGCTCGCCGAGTCGCACTGGCCCGCGGTGGCCGGGGCGTCCTACGACGTGGCGCTGCTGCCGTGGGGGGCCACCGAACCGCACAACCGGCACCTGCCCTATGCCACGGACATCTACGAATGTGACGGTCTCGCGGCGGAGGCCGCGCGTCGCGCGTGGGCACGGGGCGCGCGCGCCGTGGTGCTGCCGACCATTCCGTTCGGCGTGCAGACGGGACAGTTGGACCTGCCGCTGGCCATCAACATGCATCCCGGCACGCAGGCCCGGGTGCTGGCTGACGTCGTCGCCTCGGTGGAGCGCGCCGGCATCAGGAAGTTCGTGCTCTTCAACGGGCACGGCGGCAACGACTTCAAGGCGATGCTGCGCGAGTTGCAGCCGGCCACGCCGGTCTTCCTGTGCACGCTGAACTGGTGGCAGGTGGTGGATCCCCAGCCGTTCTTCGACGCGCCGGGCGATCACGCCGGGGAACTCGAGACGAGCGTGATGCAGCACCTGCGGCCGGAGCTGGTCTTGCCGCTGGATCAGGCAGGGGATGGGGCAGAGAAGCTCGCGCGGGTGCAAGGACTGAGGGAGCGATGGGTCTGGGCGCCGCGGCCGTGGACGAAAGTGAGCGCCGACACGGGCATTGGTGACCCGCGGGCGTCCACGCCGGACAAGGGCCGGCGGTACGCCGATGCCGTGGCCGATCGCATCGCGCAGTTCCTGGTGGAACTGGCGGCCGCGGATCCCGCGACGATGTACGAATGACGGGCGGCGCGCGGCGCCGGCTCGCGCTCACCACGGCGATTGCGGCGATCGCCGGCTGCGGCGGCTCGGCGAGACCGCCGCCCGCCGACACGGCGCGCGCCGCCGGCCCCGTCGTGCTGGCAGGCACGCTGCTGGCGCGTGATTCCGTGACGCTGGTGTTCGTGGCCTGTGGCACCACGGCCGAGCGTCCGCTGGAAGTGCGACGCGGCTCGCAGGTCGTCGAAGCGCTGGTGTCGCTGACCGGTGCGGTGCGCGATTCCATCTGGCTGGAGATGGAGGTCGACACCCTGGGCGGGCGGCTGCGTGCGCGCGAAGCGCGCTTCGCGGCGAGCTTCACCGAGGGGTCGCGCTGCGACCGGCCGCGCCCGAGGTTCGCGTTCGAGGCCTTCGGCCACGAGCCGTTCTGGCACGTGACGGTCGATGGACGCCTGCTGGTGCTCGAACGTCCCGAGGCGCCGCTGGAGATCGCCTTCGTGGCGGACACGCCCGTGGTCCGCGGTGCGTTGACGACGATCCTCGCGCGCCGCACCGAGGGGCGCGCGCGCGAGCTCCAGCTCGGCCTGTTCCGCGATGCCTGCCGCGACGGGATGAGCGACGCGTGGTATCCGTACCGTGCCGAGGTGCGGTTTGGCCGGGACGCGCTGCACGGATGCGCGCGGCGCTAGCCCGCGCGTGGGCACCCGCCCGCGTGTGGTGGTGTGGCCAGATCGGATCCGGCGCTACATTCCCGATCATGCGAGCATTCGGAACCAGGGGCGGCGCGAGCGGCCAGCGCGTTGAGGATGCCAGTCGGCGAGCGGGGATGATCGCGTCGAGCGCCGCGTTGGCGCTGTCGCTCTCGTTGCCGCTGGGGGCGCAGGACACCGCCTCGACCAAGGCGGCGCTGCTGGCCGCCGATCGCGCGGCGGCCACGAGCGCGGACGCCCTGGCGAAAGTGATCGCCGAGGATGCCACGGTGCTCGTGCCCGATGCGCTGGTGCTGACCGGCCGGTCGGCCTGGCAGTCGGTGCTCGCCGGGCTGGCGCCGGCGCCGGCCGGCCGTCCCGCGTGGGTGCCGTTGCACGCCATCGTCTCGCGCGGCGGCGACTTCGGGTGCACCGCGGGCACCCTGCACCTGCTCCCCGCTGCGGATTCGCCGTCGTCCACCGGGCGGTACGTCAGCTGCTGGCAGCGCGATCACGGCGTGTGGGTGCTCGTGGCGCATTCCCGCAGCCATTCGCCGCCGGCGGTCAAGACGCTCCCCGACTCGCTGCCCGGCGCGCCGGGTTCGACGGGCGCCTCCTCGTGGCGGCTCGGGGGCGCGGTCCGTGCGATGAATGCGGCGGACCGCGCGTTTGCGCGAATGAGCGCTGATTCCGGCGGTCCGGGGCACGCGTTCGGAGTGTGGATCGCCGTGGACGGCATGATACTCGGTGGCCGCGCGCCGCCGCCGCGGGGCCCCGATGGGGCGCGCAAGGCATTCGCGGGGTTTCCCGCCACCGGCCAGTTCGCGTGGGAGCCCATCGACGCGCTCGCCCGTGCGTCGCGCAGTGGCGACCTCGGCTTCACGGTCGGCGAGGCGCGGGTGGCGGCCACGCCGGCGGAGGTGACGTACTCCAAGTACCTCACCGTCTGGCGGCGCGAGCGCAGCGGCGTCTACCGGTTCGTGTTCGACATCGGCTCCGACCGCCCGGCACCGACCGGCCGGTGAGTCGTGGCGGTGCCCGCCCTGTCGCGCGGCCGACGGATCAGTTAATCTTAGTACTGAGATGACGATGACCACGACTCCCGCCCGCCCCCGCACGGTCCAGCCGTCGGATGCTGCCACGACGACCGCCCTGAAGCTGTTCACGGTGCTGTCGCGCGCGCAGCGCGCCATCGGCGAACGGACGCAGGCGGACCTCGAGCGGCACGGCATCTCGGGCACGGAGTTCGGCATCATGGAGGCGCTGTTCCACAAGGGACCGCTCCTGCTTGGCGAGGTGCAGCGCAAGATCCTGGTGTCGAGCGGGGGCATCACCTTCCTGGTGGACAAGCTGACCGAGCGCGGCTACGTGGAGCGCCGGATGTGCCCGAGCGACCGCCGGGCGCGCTACGCGGCGCTCACGCGAAAGGGCGAGTCGCTCATGAAGGAGATCTTTCCGCAGCACGCCGCGGCGATTCGCGAGGCCATGTCGGGGCTGACGCCCGCGGAGCAGCGGGAGGCCACGGTGCTGCTGCGCCGGCTGGGGCTGGCGGCGGCGGGCGAAGGCTAGGCACCGGGGCTGCGAGGGCCAGCCGCGCCAATGGGCGTCGCCAACGGCGGCACGGGGCGGCACCACGCGGCACCACGCGGCACCACGCGGCAGCACGCGGCAGCACGCGGCAGCACGCGGCAGCACGCGGCAGCACGCGGCGCTCGCGGCGCCAGCGGCTGGAAATGCGACGAGGGGCTTGACGGCCGTGCTTGCGACCTATTATCTTAGTAATGAGATATATAATAGTAAACTATCATCCACCCGGCCCGCGGCGCGTCTGCCCGCGTGCACCATTCCAGAGGAGACGGCAGATGCAGTGGAATCTCGACGCAACCCATACGCAGGTTGGTTTTTCGGTGAAGCACATGGCCATCTCCACGGTGCGCGGCCGCTTCACCACGTTCGACGGCAGCGGCGAGACGGACGAGGGCGGGAAGCTCGTGCGGGCGTCCTTTTCGATTGACGCCACCGCCATCGACACGAACCAGGCGCAGCGCGACGCGCACCTGAAGTCGGCGGACTTCTTCGACGTGGCCAACCATCCGACGCTCCGCTTCGAGTCGACCGCGGTGGAATACCGCGGCTCGGACATCACCATCGCGGGCAACTTCACGATGCGCGGCATCACGCGGCCAGTGACACTGACGGGAGAGGCGTCGCCGGTGGTGAAGGATCCGTGGGGCATGACGCGCACGGCGCTGACGCTCGAGGGCAAGCTCAACCGCAAGGAGTGGGGCCTCAACTGGAACCAGGCGCTGGAGCTGGGCGGCCTGATGGTGAGCGAGGAAGTGAAGCTGCACCTCGAGCTCGAGGCCGTGGCGGCAGGGGTGGCGGTGGCGGCGTAGGGTAGACGGTAGACGGTGGTGGGCGGTGGTGGGCGGTGGTGGGCGGCGGGGGGTGGAGCGTGTATGCTCCATCCACCGCTTTCTGCTGTCCGTGCTCACTTCCGCGACGGGACGCTGCGGCGTACCCTAAGACGCCCCTCTCCCACAGGATTCCGCATGCACCGTCTAGCTCGCGCCGTCTTCGCTGGTCTGCTCGTCCCGTGCGTGCTGTCTGCGCAGACGCAGGGCGTCATGAGTGGGGGCAAGGTCCCGCGCCTCATCATCCGGAACGCGACGATGGTGGACGGCAACGGCACGCCGGCCCGCGGACCGGTGGACATCGTCGTGGAGAACGGCCGAATCGCGGACATCGTGACGCTCGATCCGGTGGCGCTGCGCCGCGGCGAAGCGCGGCGTCCGGCGGGCGACGTGCAGATTGACGCCACGGGCAAGTTCGTGCTGCCGGGGCTCATCAATGCCCACACGCACATGCAGAGCAACCGCTCGGGGCAGTCGCTGGGCGGCTTCGAGTACTACCTGCTGCTCGAGCTGGCCAATGGCGTCACGACGGTGCGTGAGGTCGGTGCGGAGAACGAGGGCCAGAGCGTGAGAATGCGCGAGCAGCAGGCGCGCGGTGAACTGGTGGGCCCGCGCATCCTGGTCTACCCGATGTTCTTCGGCGCGAAGAAGATTCGCGATGCCGCGGATGCGCGTGCGCGCGTGCAGGAGATGAAGAAGCTGGGGGTGGACGGCATCAAGATCACCGGCATCGACCGCGACATCATGGCGGCGATGGAAGACGAAGCGCGCAAGCTCGGCCTGCCGGTGGCGCACCACGGGGGCGTGGAAGAGACCAACGCGTGGGACGACATTGCCTTCGGCACGCGCAGCATCGAGCACTGGTACGGCATTCCTGACGCGGCCATTGTCGACGGGCGCCAGCACTTTCCGAGTACCTACAACTACCTGAACGAGACCGACCGCTTTCGCTGGGCAGGGCGCCTGTGGCGCGAGGCGGACCCGAAGATGCTGGATTCGGTGCTGACGGCGATGGTGAAGGCCAACGTGGCCTGGGTGCCGACGCTCGACATCTACGAGGCGAGCCGCGACCTGCAGCGGGCGCAGACGCAGCCGTGGTTCGCCGACATGCTGCACCCGTCGCTGGCCAACTACTTCAAGCCCGACGCTGCTAACCACGGGTCGTACTTTATCGGCTGGAGCTCCACCGACGAGGTGTACTGGAAGGAGAACTATCGCCTCTGGATGGCCGCTCTCCGCGAGTTCGAGCGCAAGGGCGGCACGATCGGTTGTGGCGACGACGCAGGCTTCATCTACCAGATCTACGGCTTCGGCCTCATACGCGAGATGGAGCTGCACGCCGAGGCGGGCTTTCATCCGACCAAGATCATTGAGCACTGCACCGGCAACAACGCCAAGATCCTAGGCCGTGAGAATGACCTCGGTCGCATCCGCGCCGGCTGGCTGGCGGACCTCATCGTCGTCGACGGCAACCCGCTCGAGGACATCAAAGTGCTTTAC
>JBBQZD010000041.1:0-16031 GCA_038208045.1 Gemmatimonadales bacterium
GGCGATGGTCGGCATGGACTTCTACACGATCACCATTCCGGAAGTCGGCGCCACGGCGCCCACGGTGTCGGTGGCCGACCCCGCGTCGGCGTCCGTGCCCGTGCGCAAGCTGAACGAGATTGGCGGCGAGTTTCCGGCGTGGACCGCGGACGGCAAGCGCGTGATGTGGGCGCTGGGCAATGCCCTGTGGACGTACGACCTCGCCAGCGGCAAGGCGGTGGATGACTCCTTGAAGGCCGACGCGCGCCTGCGCACGGAACTCCGCAAGGATCCCGCGAAGAAGGACAGTCTCGCCCGGCTCGACTCGCTGCTGAAGGCTGACACGGTGGGCGGCAAGAAGCCGCCGAAGCCGGGCTACAAGGCGGCGGAGACGCGCATCAGCGTGGCGGCGACGCGTGACACGCCGCGCGGCTCGGTGGTCTTCCGCGGCGCGAAGACCATCACCATGAAGGGGCAGGAGATCATCGAGAACGCGGATATCGTGGTGAAGGACAACCGCATTGTCGGTGTGGGCGCGCGTGGCACGGTGCCCTTCCCGGCCGACGCCAAGATCATTGATGTCTCGGGCAAGGTGATCATGCCCGGCATGGTGGACACGCACTACCACCCGCAGTGGCTCACGCCGCAGGTGCACAACACGCAGACGTGGCAGTACCTGACCGAGCTGGCCTACGGCACGACGACGACGCGCGACCCGCAGACGTCGACGACCGACTTCATGACGTACGGCGATCGCGTGGCGATGGGCGACATGATCGGGCCGCGCATCTACACCACTGGCCCTGGCGTCTTCGCGGGCGAGAACATCAAGAGTCTCGACCACGCCCGCGAGGTGCTGACGCGCTACGCCAAGTACTACGACACCAAGACGCTCAAGATGTACATGAGCGGCAACCGGCAGCAGCGGCAGTGGATCATCATGGCGGCCAAGGAACTCGGCATCATGCCGACGACCGAAGGCGGGCTCGACCAGAAGCTCGACCTGACGCACGGCATTGACGGCTACCCGGGCATCGAGCACACGTTGCCGATCACGCCGAAGTACGACGACGTCTTCCAGTGGTACAAGGCGACGCAGGTCACCAACTCGCCGACGCTGATCGTCGAGTACGGCGGCCCGTTCGGCGAGGGCTGGTTCTACCAGAGCGAGGATCTGCTGGGTGACGCCAAGCTCCGCCGCTTCACGCACCCGGTGGACTTCGACAGCAAGGTGCGCCGCCGCGGCACGGGCAACGCCCCCGGGCCCGCGGGCTTCGCGGTGAAGGAGGAGTACGCCATGTGGCAGCACGCCGAGGACGTGGCCAAGACGGTGGCCGCCGGCGGCCGCATCGGCGTGGGAAGCCACGGTCAGCTTCAGGGACTCGGCATGCACTGGGAGCTCTGGCTGCTGCAGAGCGGCGGCCTGTCGACGCACGATGCGCTGCGCGCGGCGACGATTGTTGGCGCCGAGGCCATCGGGCTGGCGCAGGACGTGGGCTCGCTCGAGGCCGGCAAGCTGGCCGACCTGCTCGTGCTCGACCAGGATCCGCTGGTGAACATCCGCAACAGCAACACCATCAACATGGTGATGGTGAACGGCCGCCTGTACGACGGCAACACGCTGGACGAGCTGTATCCGCGCCAGCGCAAGCTGCCGGCGCAGCCGTGGAGCTACGTGGTGCCGGGGGCCAAGGCAGGCATGCGGTAGCGCACGACCGGTGACGACGGAGGGGGCGCGGCGGAGAAGTCTCTCGCCTCGCCCCCTCTGCGTTGCCGCGCGTTCACGCGGACGTCAGCCGCGGAATTCCTTCGGCACCAGCAGTTCCTCGATGCCTTCGTACACGGCGATGAGGTGCCGCACGTTGGAGACGAAGTCGATCTTGCTGACGTCGATTTCGAGCACCGGCCCGCGGTACCAGCCGCTGGCGCGCAGGTTGGCGACGAAGTCGTCGTAGCGCGGGTTCAGCGCGCGCACGAGGCGCAGCAGCCCTTCGGGCACATCGTTGGCCGCGCCCGACTCCTCGTCCCGCTGCCGCTCGCGGATGTTGCGCACGAGGTTTTCCACCGGGCTCTTGAGGAGCACCAGCAGGCCCGGCCGCACGAGCGGGCGGAACTCCTCTTCCAGCCGCGCGTCGATGACCTGGAGCGCCTCCGACGTGAGGTATGGCTCGTCCATGTCGCGGTGCAGCACCTCGCAGAACGCGTAGCGGTCGGCGAGCGGCGACCCGTCAATGCAGGTGCTGGCCTGCAGGTGCGGCATAGCCTGCAGTTGCATCTTCCGCAGATCGAGGTACGCGTGCTGGATGTCGAGCGCCGCCGCGTGCAGGTGCTTGCGCGCCGAGTGCATGGCCGCGGCGTCTTCCGGCGTCGCCGCCTGGCACTGGATGAAGTCGTTGATGGCGCCGTAGTAGCGGCCGAGCGCGCGCTTGGCGGAGTTCTTGGCCGTGGCGAGCAGCGGAAAGAGCGACGCATTGTTGGCAACGTGGTCCTCGAAGCCCTCGTCTGGCAGCTCGAAGAGCGCGTTCATGCCGGTGCTGTACGCCAGCAGCTTCACCAGTGAGCTCTTGCCCGCGCCAATGTTCCCCACGCAGGTGATGAGCGTCTGGTGCCGCGACAGATACGTCAGCAGGCGCCGCTCCACACTGGTAAGGCGGTGGGCGATCTCGTGCCGGCGGATGCCGGCGTCCTCGGCGACGGCGAGGATGCGTCCGTTCTCGGTGTTCATGGACCGAGCTTCCGCGTGGCAATCATGCGGCGCACCTTTTCGCGGATCATTCCGGCCGCGACGTGGACGTAATCGGGATGGTCGTGCATGTCAATTTCGGCGGGCAGGATGACGACGTCGGCGTCGGGGGGCACGATGGCCACCTCCTGGTACTTGCGGAGGGTGCCGCGCCAGTTGGAGGCGAGGTCCTCGTAGCAGCCGTGGATTTCCTGCAGGTACTGCTCCGTGATGGTCGCCGCGTAGTCGTCGCCGTTGGCCGCGCGCGCCGCGCGCCGCTTCTCGAGCAGTGCGGGTTCGGTGCGGAGGTAGACCGTGAGGTCGGGCAGCCGGATGCGCTCATGCATCAGCGTCTGGTGCAGGATGGTGTTGTACAGTCGCGCGTGGGCCGCGGGCATCTCGCCGGCGGCGATCATCCGCCGGACGAAGACCTCGGGGCCGTCGAGAAAGGGCCGGTCCTCGAGCACCAGCACGCCCGTGCGCTGTTCGCGCGTCATCAGGTGGCGAATCTCGCGCTGCTGCAGCGTGCGCATGTGGAGGAACGCGGTCTCCGTGGGGAAGATGTTCGCGACGCGGTCCTGGTAGAAGAGCGCCAGGCACTCGTCCGTCAGCGAACCCTTGTCCACGCGCTCGGTAAAGGCGTAGGTGTCGGCGCCGTCGAGCAGCTGCTGCAGTTCGCGGCGGTACGGCGGCCCCGCCAGCGCGTTCATGAGCGTCGTCTTCCCGGAGAAGAGGTTGCCCATGATGCCGATGTGGAAGTTCATCGCGCTCATCGCTCTGCGCGCTCCGCGCGCTCCGCGCGCTCCGTCTGCGGCTGGGTGGTCACGCCTTGGCCTTCTCCTTCGCCCACGAGTCGCGCAGGGTGACGGTGCGGTTGAAGACGAGGCGACCCGGCGCCGAGTCCTCGTCTGAAATGAAGTAGCCGGTGCGCTCGAACTGGTAGCGCGTGCCGATGGCGTCCTGCGCCACGCTCGGCTCGACCTTGGCGCCCGCCACGACGGTGAGCGAGGACGGGTTGAGCACGGAGGTGAAGTCCCTGCCGTCGGGTACATCGTCCGGGTCGGGAATGCTGAAGAGCGTGTCGTAGAGGCGCAGCTCGCAGTCCAGCGCGTGCGCCGCCGAGACCCAGTGGATGGTGCCCTGCACCTTGCGGCCGTCGGGCGCATCGCCGCCGCGTGTCGCGGGATCGTAAGTGCAGTGCAGCTCCACCACGTTGCCCGCGTCGTCCTTGATGACGTCGGTGCACGTGATGAGGTAGCCGTAGCGCAGGCGCACTTCGCGCCCCGGAGCGAGCCGATAGAACTTCTTCGGCGGATCTTCCATGAAGTCGTCGCGCTCGATGTACAGTTCGCGCGAGAACGGGACCTTGCGGCTGCCGGTGAGCGGCACGTCGTGCGGATAGTACGACGCGTCGAGCTCGTCCACCTGCCCCTCGGGGTAGTTGGTGAGCACGACCTTCAGCGGATTGACGACGCAGAGCACGCGCGGCACGCGCATGTTGAGGTCGCTGCGCACGGCATGCTCGTAGGCGGCCATCTCGGTGCGCGCCGGCTTGCGGGCCACGCCGACGCCGTCGCAGAACGCGCGGATGGCCTCGGGGGTGACGCCGCGGCGGCGGATGCCGGCGAGCGTGTGCAGACGCGGGTCGTCCCAGCCGGCCACGTGGCCGTCGTTGACGAGCTTCAGCAGCTTGCGCTTGCTGACCACGGTGTAGTCGAGGACCAGCCGCGAGAACTCGGTCTGCTCGGGCGGCTTCTCGAAGCCGGCTTCGCGCACCAGCCAGTCGTACACATCCTTGTTGTCCTTGAACTCGAGCGTGCAGAGCGAGTGGGTGATCTGCTCGATGGCGTCGCTCAGCCCGTGCGCGAAGTCGTACAGCGGGTAGATGCACCAGGCGTCGCCGCGGCGGTAGTGCGACGCGTGGCGGATGCGCAGGAGGATCGGGTCGCGCATGAGCATGTTGGGATGCGCGAGGTCGATCTTGGCCCGCAGCACGTGCGCACCGTCGGGGAACTCGCCGGCCTTCATGCGCGCGAGCAGGTCGAGATTCTCTGGGGCCGAGCGCTCGCGGTCCCGGCTCGGTGTGCCCGCCGAGGTCACCGTGCCGCGGTGGAGGCGGATCTCCTCCTCGGTCTCGCTGTCCACGTAGGCCTTGCCGGCCGTCACCAGCTTCACGGCGATGTCGTACAGCTGCTCGAAGTAGTCGCTGGCGTAATACTCGGCGTCCCACTCGAAGCCGAGCCAGCGGATGTCGCGCTTGATCGCCTCGACGTACTTGATGTCCTCGGTTTCGGGGTTCGTGTCGTCGAAGCGCAGGTGCACGCGCCCGCCGAACTCGGCGGCGACGCCGAAGTTGAGGCAGATGGACTTGGCGTGGCCGATGTGCGGATAGCCGTTGGGTTCGGGCGGGAACCGGGTGCAGATGGTCCGGCCGAACTTGCCGGACGAGACGTCTTCGGCGACCATGTCGCGAATGAAGTCCCTCCGTGGGGTATCCGTACTCACAAGCGCACCTGGGGTTGAGGGTCCGTCCGGCAACCCGTGAAAAATACACTGCCGGCGCGGGGTTCGTGACGGGGCTACCCTGGTTCCGATCGGCGGGACGGTTTTCTCGGCTCTTTCAACACCCCGACGAGCACTCATCCTCCCGGCGGCAACTCCACCACACCCGCGGTGCCCGGAACGGCCGGATCGTCGTCGCCGGGGCCGTTCGGGCCGCCCGTGCGCCGCTTGGCGCTCATCGCGTCGATGGTCAGCGCCACGAATGCCGTCGTCTCGAGATGCTTCTCGGGAATCACACCATAGTCCACGCCGACCGCGCGCCCGGGGAAGTACCGGCCGATCATCTGCTCCAGCAGCGCCCGCTGCCGGTCCTGGCTCGGCTGCGTCGCCGCGGCGCGGCAGAAGCAGACAACGCTGCGGTAGTTCACGGAATGGTTCAGCCCGCTCTTGGAGTAGACGAGCCCGTCGGTGATCGTGACGGTCACGCAAACGCGTTCGCCGCTGGCCACCGCCTGCATGAGCCGGCTGTGGTGCGCCCCATGCAGATAGAGCTCGTCCGGCATCGCGGGATCGACGTGGTACGTCATCGGAAGGACGACGGGGCCGTCCGCGTCGGCGATGCCCACGTGGGCCACGAGTCCCGCCTGGAGCATGTCGGCGGCATTGGCCGTGGCGACGCGCTCCTTGTGCATTCTCAGCGTCGTACGATCTGGCGGCAGTGGTGCGGGGCGGGTCATCGGGCCCTCGGCGGGAGCGGGCGGTCGTGGCGGACGGTCGTGGCGGACGGCCATGGCCGGCAGAGGAAACATCATGGCATGCAGTCCCCGCGCCAAGCGTCCGGCCAATGGCCAAGACCTCGTCACGCGGTTCATCTTAGGTGTGCCCGTCCCCGACCCTTCGCCGCCGAGCCTGTCATGCGTCGCCTCGCCCTGTTTCTCGTGTCTTGCGCTGCGCTCGTCGGCGCATGCCATCGCCCCAGCCCGCTGCTCGCGCCGGCCCCCAAGGGACTCGATGCGGCGGGCCCCGACAGCTTCGTTGTGCGCGTCGCCACCACCCGGGGCGCGTTCGACCTCAAGGTGCATCGGGACTGGTCGCCGAAGGGCGCCGACCGCCTGTATTGGCTCTTCTCG
The DNA here is from genome assembly GCA_038208045.1 of Gemmatimonadales bacterium. Classification (GTDB taxonomy): domain Bacteria; phylum Gemmatimonadota; class Gemmatimonadetes; order Gemmatimonadales; family Gemmatimonadaceae; genus PNKL01. The sequence goes on from JBBQZD010000041.1 coordinate 6,334, forward strand.
CACCGGTACTACGACGGCGTCCGGTTCTTTCGCGCGGTGCCCAACTTCGTCGTGCAATTCGGCATGAGCCCCGACACCGCGATCGGCCGTGCATGGAAGGACCGTCGCTTTGCCGACGACACGGTGACGCGCGGCAACGTTCGCGGCACGCTGTCCTTCGCGATGGGCGGCGCGAACACCCGCACGACGCAGCTGTTCATCAATCTCAAGGACAACCAGCGCCTGGACCCCATGGGCTTCAGCGTCGTAGCGCAGGTCGTCGCGGGGATGCCGGTCGTGGACTCGCTGTACCAGGGCTACGGCGAAGGGGCGCCGCGCGGCAAGGGCCCGTCGCAGGATCGCATTGCCAAGGAGGGCGAGGCGTACCTGGCGAAGGAGTTCCCGTTGCTCGACAAGATCGTGACGGCGCGGGTGATCGCGCGCTGGACGCACTGACCGCCAGCCGGGCCTCCGCGAACGTGCGAAGGCCCGGCTGGCGTCACGCACGGCGCGTTACGTGCGCGCGCCGCCCTGCGCTACGCGCGCGCGAAGAACTCCTTGACCACCCGCTCCGACTGCGCCTCGCTCAACTGCTCGAGCTCACCGCGGTAGAGGGCGTCGTCGAGGTCGGCGCCCGCCGGCGTGTCGAGCGCCAGCTCCTTCATGACGCCGCGGAATCGGTCGATATCCTCTTCGAACAACGCCACCGCCGACTTGCCGATCTTGAGCTTCGGCACCTCGACGTCGAGGTTGTCGGCATCGATCACGCAGATCCAGTTCTTCTGGTAGGGGGTCATCTCGAGCGACTCCGGATCTTCGGCCAGCAGCACGTTGGTCTTGGTCACCCGGCCGCTCACCGGCGCGTTGAACTGCACCCGCCGGTTCTTCTGCCGCACGCCGAACAGCGGTTGTCCGGCCTTGACGGTCATCCCGATGCTCGGGAACTCGATGGCGTCGATGGGGCCGAGCAGTTTCTTCGCGAAGTCGTCGAGTCCGACCTTCACCGAGCCGTCCTGCGCCATGTTCGCCCAGCAGTGGCCGGCCGAGATCAGGGCGCCGCCGGGAATCGAGAACTCGCCGCGCCGGACGCGGTCGGCCTCGGGCAGGTGCGTGACGTGCACGGTGGGCTTGAGGAGCTTGGCGATCCGGTCTTGCCGCCGGATGAGCGCCTTCTTCACGAAGGCGAGCAGTTCGTCCTCGGTAAACGGCTTCTGCACGTAGTCGGTCGCGCCGAACTTCATGCACTCCACCGCGGTCTCCACGGTGGCGAAGCCGGTGATCACGACGGCGTCGATGTCGGGCCGCATGTGCTTGACCGCCTTCACGACGTCCACGCCGTCCATGGACGGCATCTTGAGGTCGGTGAAGACGAAGTCGTACTGGCGCGACTGGATGAGGCCGAGCGCCTCCTGCCCGGTCTCGACGGTGTCGACGGCATAGCCGTCGAGGACGAGGATCTTGCGGAAGCTGTCGAGGATCACAGCTTCGTCGTCCACGCACAGGATGCGCGCCACGGGGTCGCGGACGTCAGCGCGCTTCAGCGAGTTGGCCTCGCGCGAGACGTCGAGCGTCAGGCTGACGGCGAGGGCCGCCTCGCGTTCGCGCCGCTTCCGCTTGTCGCCCATGGATTTCATGATCGCGCGCACGGCCAGGTCGGCCAGCACGAAGAGCACGACGGAGAGGAGCAGGATCAGGGGTACCATGGCGTCATTCCTCAATCAAGGAGTCGTTCACATGCGGTCAGAACTGCACGCGCCCAGATGCTGCAGGTCGTACTGCAACTCCGAGGGAAGGACGCGGTACAGCCAGCCCTCGAAGTAGGGGTCTCGTTCCATCACCGCCGGCGACGAGGCCACGAGGCGGTTCACTTCCACGATCTTGCCGCTGACGGGACAGAGCACGCCGTGCACCAGGCCGTCGGCGGCGGCGAGCGTCGCGCAGCTGCCGCCCTGCACCACCTCGTCCCCGGGTGCGCCGAGGGTGACGAGCTGCACCGCGTCGAGCGACTTCAGGAACAGGTCCATGGCGCCGATCTTCACCGTGCCGTCCGGCTCCTGCGCGAGCCAGCTCGTGTAGCCGAGGCGGTAGTACTGCGCCGGACAGGGCACCCAGGCGAGCATGTCCTGAGGTGCGGGCGCGCCAGCAGCGGCTGCTGCCTGGAGCCGCGAGTAGTTCAGCCCGCGCCGGACGGCGGTGAGCAGTTCGTCGGCCGTGAACGGCTTCGGGATGAAGTCGATGGCGCCTGAGCTCAGCGAGCGCACGGCATTCTCCATGGTCGACATCCCCGTGGACATGATGACGGGCGTCTTGATGTGTCGTCGCCCGACGTCCTCGAGGAAGGCGAAGCCGTCCACGTCGGCCATCATCACGTCGCAGATGATGAGCTGGTAGGTCGCCTTCTCCAGCCGCGCCAGCGCGGCCGTGGCGCTGTCGGCGACGTCCACCGACAGCCCGTCGGCGCCGCAGACCCGGACGACCGCCTGCGTGATCACGGGCTCGTCGTCGACGACGAGAATGTCGTGCGACGTCTTCATGGCTCCACCGGGATGCGGATGACGAACGTGGTGCCCGCGCCGACGGCGCTCTCGACCGTGATGGTGCCGTTGTGGTTGTCGATGATGCCCCAGATCACGGCGAGCCCGAGGCCGGTGCCCTTCTGCCCCTTGGTCGAATAGAACGGGTCGAAGATCCTCAGCTGCTCGTCGGGGGCGATGCCGCAGCCGGTGTCGTGGATGCGCATTTCGACGAAGTCGCGGTCGCCCAGCCGCTCGACCTCTGGCCAGCGCTGCCAGGTGCAGGCGCGGTTCGTGCAGCACTCGACCATGCCCTTGGTGGGCACCTCGAAGGCGAAGACGGCGGCGGCGCAGGCGGGGCAGCTCGCCCCCGCCTCGAGCAGCGACGTGGCGCACTCCGGACACGTCACCTGCACGCCGGCCGTCGACGTCAGCGCCAACCCGAACTGGTGGCGCGTCAGGCCGAACATCGGGTCGCGATAGATGAAGCCCTCGTTGCCATCGGCGCGCGCCTTCACCCGGATGGACGGTTTGCCGTCAATCCGGACTTCGTCGCTCATCAGACTGTGCCGCTTCGGGCACTGCGCCTGCTTGATCTGCGTAATGCCCACCGGCGACAGCTTCAGCCGGCGCGTGCTCACGGTGATGGTACCGCTGCCGGCCGCCGGGCCGATGGCATCACACGCGTTGACGAACAGATTGATGAAGACCTGCTGCAGCTGGTTGGCGTCCACCGTAATCAGCGGCACGTCGTGCGCCAACTCGCGCACCAGCCGGACGTGGGCCAGCGACAGCTGGTTCTCCACCACGGCCGCCGCGCGGCCGATGATGTCGTTGACGTCGGCCTGGCTCTTCTTGGGCACCGACTGGCGGGCGAAGTCGAGCAGGCTCTTCACGATCTCGCGGCAGCGAATGGTCTCGCGCACGATCACCTTGAGGTCGTCCTGCACCTCGGGCTGGTTCGCCGTCCGCTTCATGAGGAAGCTGCTGTACGTGAGCACGCCCGTGAGCGGGTTGTTGATCTCGTGGGCCACGCCGGCGGCCAGCCGCCCCAGCGAGGCCAGCTTGTCGGACTGCACTAGCTGCAGACGCGCCTCCGAGAGCTTCCGCGTCATGTTGTTGAACGACCGGGCGAGCATGCCGAGCTCGTCGCGCCGCGTCTCGGGGATGACGTAGTTGAGGTTGCCGCCGGCCACGTGGCGCGTCGCCTCGAGCAGGGCGCGCACGGGCATGGCCACCCAGCGCGCCACGAGCAGCCCAATGATGAGACTGAGCGCAAGGATGGCCGCCACGGCAAAGATCACCATCTCCAGCTGTCCCCGGCGGATGTCCCGGTCCACGGCGGCGAGGGGAAGGGTCACGTCGAGCACGCCCAGCACGAGCTGCGTCGGCGGATGCGCGTGGCACGCGGCCGACGCGCAGGTGGGCGTGTTGTAGATGGGGTTGATGATGCCCAGCGTGCGCGCCGCGCCGGCACGCGCCCGGAAGACCCGTGTGCGGTCCTCCATCGCCACGTGCTCGAGCGGCTCGTCCGCCGCGTGGCACATGGTGCACGCCTCGGCCTTCTTGTCGACCATCTGCCCGATTTCCGTGGTGTCGGACGAGTAGATGATTGCGCCACCCTTGTTCATGATGCGAATGCGCGAGATGCTCGCCTGCGTGCCCATCCGCTTGATGGTCTCGTGGATGCGCTCCCGCTGGTTGAGCATCATGTCGTACTCGGTGCCCGACTTCACCGCCTCGCTCAACTGGTTCGCGTGGCGCTCGACCTCGTCCAGCAGACTGCGGTTCACCGACCGGGTGTTGAAGACCGCGAAGATCGTGATCGTCACGAGGGCGATCACCCCCACCGCGATGGTCAGCTTGAGCCCGAGCTTCTGGAACATGGCGGCTCCCTATTCCCTGGGCGCCGCGCGCCCGACGGGCCGACCCGGCTTCTGCGCCGGCCACGCCTTGTCGGTGTGACAACCGCCGCAGACGGGGCGCGCGCGGAACGTGGCGTCCTCGTGGCATCCGGCGCACTCCACGCCCGCATGCACGTCGTCCAGCACGAGACCCGCCGTGCGATGATCGAAGCGCGACTGCCAGCCCTTGTGGCAGCTTTCGCAGTCGGTGCTCGGCGCCGTGAACTTGCCGGGCGCCGTGTGGCACTGGCGACAATCGAGTGGCGCGTGGAAGCGGTTGAGCGCCCATCCGGTGCGGCGCGCGTGATCGAAGCGCGCGGCGGTGGCCGCCTGCGCGGCGTGGCAGGTGGTGCACCCGGTCACCGCGTGGCAGGCGCTGCAGCGTTCGTGCGCCTGCGCCACCGTGCGGCCGAGCGCTGCTCGACGCGTGAGCGACGAACGATCCGCCGTCGCGGCCGACCGCGCCGTATGGCACGTCCGGCACGTCTGCTCCTGGTGGCACGCCGCGCACGCGAGCGCAAAGCGCCCCGTGTGCTCGGCATGGAAGAACGTGACGAGGTCTCCCTCGCGGGCCCCGGTCTGGTACACGATGCGCGTCGGCGCCACCGGCGACGGCGCGCGCGCCGTCCGCCGCGCGGCGTCGGTGTCGGCAGGAGTGCCCGCCGGCCGATGGCACGTGGCGCAGGCGGCTGCGGCGTTCCAGTCGCGGTGGCAATCGAGGCACTGCCGGTGCATGGCCGCCTGCAGGTCCGGCTTGCCCAGGTCTTCGCGCGCACGCGTCTCGGAGTGACAGGCACGGCAGGGCTGAATCGGGCCCGCCTGATCATAATGGTGGCAGCCGCTGCACCCCCACGCCGTCTCGGCCATGTGGGCGTGTGCACGGTGCGCGAAGGTCACGGGGGCGTATCGTCCCGCGGTCCGGCCAAGCGTGAGTGTTACCGGCGCCTCATCCACGGCGTGGTAACCCTTGATCTGCAGCCGTGGGCACGCGAGCAGCGCGGGGTCCTGCTTGGTGGGCCTCACCGCGGTATGGCAGGCACGACAGTCGAGCGTGCGCACTCCGGGACGGGGCGCGCGGTTCGCCTGCGCGGGCGCGACCGTGGCGAGGGCACCGACCAATCCCACGAGAAGTAGTGGTCGCATGGCGTTATCCTCGCACCGTGTACTTCGACTGCGGCGACCGCGTCCTGTCGGGCAGGCTGATCACCGGGAAAATGAGGACCGCCGCGCGATACAGCAGCACGAGAATCGACACGAAGCCGACCGTGACGGAAATCTCCCCGACGGACGGGTAGTAGCTGCCGTACGAGTAGGGCGGCGTGTAGGCGACGACGAACGTGTTGACGCGGTTCAGCAGCACGCCGCCGACGACCAGCAGGGCGGCGGTGAAGAGCAGCGGCGGCGACTTGAGAACGGACGGGGAGAGAAACATCCGCAGCGGCAGCACGATGCCGAGCAGGATCTCGACGAGGAACAGCACGCTCGCCGTGGTGACCGTCCGCAGGTGCACGAAGGTCTCGCGCACGAACATGTCGCCGAGCTTGAAGGCGAGGTAGATGGCGAGCAGGGGCGCCACCATGCGGCCCAGGCGCGACAGGACCGCCATCTCCGGCTTGAGGCCGAACGAGCGCGCCGCGAGGAGCGACTCGACGATCACCATCGGGAAACCGACCGAGATGGCCGAGATGAGGAAGAGCAGCGGCAGGATGGGCGTCTGCCAGAGCGGGTGCATCTTCGGGCCCGCGATGACCATGAGCGTGCCCAGCGACGACTGGTGCAGCGTTGACAGCACCACGCCGGCAATGATGAACAGGAACATCGTGCGATCGAGCGTACGGTCGAGCCAGCGCAGCAGGCGATCTACCGGCGCATCGAGCCGGCCGAGCGGGCCGGGCAGCCGCACGCGTCCGATGAAGCGCTCGGTGACGGCCGGCAGGAACTCGATGTAGAGCACCGACATGTAGATCATCACGCAGATGCCCACCTCGAACAGGGCCGAGCTGCCGTTCCACATGATGAGCGGATGCCAGATGTAGTAGTACCGGCCGATGTCTATGGAGACGCCGACGGCGACCATGGTGTAGCCGAGTAGCGCGGTGAGGAGCGCTGGCCGGACGACCGCGTGGTACTGCGGGCGGTGCATCACGTGACCCAGCGCGGCGGTGGTGAAGCCGCCCGCAGCGAGCGCGACGCCCGCGGCCACGTCAATACCGATCCAGATGCCCCATGGGTATTGGTTGTTCAGGTGTGTGACGGCGCCGATGCCAAAGAGAAAGCGGCCGGCAAGGAAGACCAGTCCGTTGACTGCCAGCAGGAGCAGCACGACGACGCCGGGCGTGAGGAACTTCCGGGGCACGGGCGTGGGCCGCATGAAGTGGTTCACGAGCGATCCTCCTCGTCATCGCCGCTATGCCGTGCCGTCCACATGACGGCCCCGAGCAGGGCGTAGAGCGACACCGGCGGCACGAAGTAGGCGAAGATCCCGTGCTGGATGCTCTCCGACACACCCGGCGCGGGATTCACACCCAGTTTCGGGAACTGCAGCGAGGCAAAGTCGATGCCGGCGAGGTAGCACCAGTCGGTGCCGCCCACTTCGTACTCGCCGTAGATGTGGTTGACGTAGCGCTCCGGCGTGCGCTGCATCCGTTCCTTCGCGACGCGCAGGAGCGCTTCGCGCGGGCCAAAGGTCAGCGCCTCCACGGGGCAGGTCTCCACGCAGGCGGGCAGCTTGCCTTCCGTGCGCCGATCCACGCAGAAGTCGCACTTGAGGATGCGCGGGTTGAGCGCCTTGTGGTACTCGAACGCCGGCACCTGGAACGGGCACGCCACCATGCAGTAGCGGCAGCCGATGCACTTGTCGGTGTCCCAGACCACCGCGCCATTCTCCTGCTTGGAGAGGGCGCCGACGATGCAGGCCGAGACGCAGGCCGGATGGTCGCAGTGCATGCACTGCACCTTCACCGTCACCGGCAACTCGGGGTTGTTCGGGTTGTCGTACCGGTTCACGACGGTCAGCGCCGCCTCGTCCGGGCGCCGCATCCGGTCGAGCGGCGTCGTGTCCTCGTACGCCTCGAGCGGCGGCGTCTCCATGCCGTGCGCCGTCTTGCAGGCCCATTCGCAGTTGCGGCAGCCGATGCACACCGTCGTGTCGACCAGCACGCCCATGCGGTCGGGCGACAGTTGGTTTTCTGGGCCGGCGTGTGCCGTGGCGGGAGTGAGACCAGCGACGACGGCGGTTAGGGCGGTGCCGGCCTTCAGGAAGGACCGGCGATCTTGCGTTTTCATATGGTGTTCTCGTGTACGACCAGCGACTCGAGAGTGGGGAGTGCTGACACCATATGGTTGGGCGCACGGCCCGCCTATCGGATACCGGATGACCTGCCGTAGGGCGTTTTCGGTGGACGAACTTCCTTCCGTGCCGCTGCGTCCCGTGCGTCGTGCGAGCACGGCCAGCACACGCGGGACGCGCGGTCTTCGGGCGAGAAGTGAGTGGCCGCGCCGTCGCGACGCGCGTCCGCCGCGTAGGGCAACCGCCGGGTCGGGCGCGAGATTTCCGAGGGCGTGCTTTGTGCCCGTCGTCAACCAAATTCTCGCCCTGACACGCCGTCGAGGATGCGCACGGCGCGGAAAGGTCGCACATTCTCCGTCTCGCTCCGTCCTGCCGCGGACGTTCTCCCTGTTCCGGAGTCACCCCCATGCACGTCGCTCGCACCGTCCGCATGCTCGCCCTGCTGGCCGTTGGCGCGGCCCCGTTCACCGTCCGCGCCCAGGACGACGCAGCGCTCGAAGCGCGGGCCAAGGCCATTCACGCCACGGCCATCAAGATCGACACGCACGTGGACTTCGAGCCGACCGACATGACGGGGCCCGCGCCCAACTATGTCACCGGCATGCCGCGCAAGCAGGTGGACCTGCCGAAGATGGAGGCCAACGGGCTCGATGCCGTCTTCTTCAGCATCTATGTGGGGCAGCGGCCTGACTTTTCCGACAGCGCGTACGCCCGCGCCCTCGCCACCGACGTCGCCAAGTTCGAGGCGGTGCGCGCGCTGGGCGAAACCATCGCGCCCGACCGCATCAGCGTGGCATACACCGCGGCCGATGTGCGGCGCATCCACGCCGCCGGCCGGAAGGTGGCGCTGATGGGCGTCGAGAACGGTTACGGCATCGGCCAGGACATCACGAACGTCAAGAAGTTCTACGACTTCGGAGCGCGCTACCTGTCCATGGCGCACAACGGCCATAGCCAGCTCTCCGACAGCAACACGGGCGAAGCCGACGGCGTGTGGAAGTGGAACGGACTGAGCCCCCTGGGCCGGCAGGTCGTCGCCGAAGCCAACAGGTACGGCATCATGCTCGACATCTCGCACCCGTCGAAGGTATCGAACCTGCAGGTGATGGCACTCTCGAAGGCGCCCGTGATCGCCAGCCACTCGGGCGTGCGCGCACTGTGCGACCACAGCCGCAACCTCGACGACGAGCAGCTGCTGGCGCTCAAGGCAAACGGCGGCGTGGTGCAGATCGTGGCCTTCAGCGGCTACGTGAAGAAGGCGGTGCCCGACTCGCCCGAGCGCGCGGTGGCGGTAGCGGCGCTGCGCCAGCAGTTCGGGTTCGGCGGACGCGGGGCCGCGGGCGGTGGCCGTGCCGGCAGCGCGATGCCGACGGACTCGGTGATGCAACTGTATCGCCAGAAGCAGGCCGCGCTCGACGCGCAGTTTCCGCCATCGCCGCGCGCCAACGTCACGGACTTCGTCAACCACGTGGACTATGCGGTGAAGCTCATCGGCATTGACCACGTGGGCCTGAGCTCGGACTTCGACGGCGGCGGCGGCATCGAGGGCTACAACAGTGCCGCCGAGTCGTTCAACGTCACGCTCGAGCTGGTGCGCCGCGGCTACAGCGACACGGACATCGTCAAGCTGTGGGGCGGCAACACGCTGCGCGTGATGGCGGCGGTGGAGCAGGTGGCAAGGAAGCTCCAGCGATAGACGGGCCGCTGCGCCCTGCCCCACCCCGCCTCACCCCCAACGCTGCCATGCGACGCCCCGTAATCTTGTCGAACTTCACCCTCCTCTCCCCGGGGACCTCGCAGATGCGATTCAAGCTCCACGCCGTGCTCGCCGTCGCCTTGGTCGCCGGCGCTGCCGCGCTCCAGGCGCAAACCATCGATTCCGCCACCGTCTCCGGCTTGCGCTGGCGCAATGTCGGCCCCGCCAACTTCATGGGCCGGATGGCCGACGTCGTCGGCATTCCCGGACCCAGCAAGACGCTCTTCGTCGCCGCCGCCGCCGGCGGGGTCTGGAAG
>JBBQZD010000042.1:0-15943 GCA_038208045.1 Gemmatimonadales bacterium
TGGGGGCGCGTTGGGTTTGTAGGGGGGGGGGGGGGCGTGTCACGTCGGACCCGTGTCGCATCCCCCGGGGGCCCGGGGCGTGGTGCCCGCTCGCCCCCCGACGCCGCGCCCGGCGCGCACCGCCATTCCAACGGTCCATCCCGCGCTCACCATCGCCATGGACAACAGCCACTGTTTCGGCTGCCACAGCCGGTCGGGGCGCATCTCCACGAACTACGAAGGCTGGCACGAGCTGCGCGACGCGCCGTCGCGCGAGGCGCTGGCCGCCGACGCCGCGGCGACGACGAAACAGTACCGGCTGCTCGACGACGGCCGGTACTTCACGCGGGTCACGCCGGACGTGCACCAGGCGCGCGGCATGCTCTGCATCGACTGCCACACCGCGAACGAGGTGATGGGCAAGGGCACCGTCGTGGCGCACGCCCGCGACCAGACACTGATCCGCTGCGAAGACTGCCACACACGGCGCTTCGCGGTCGTCGCAGCGTCGCCGGTGGATGCGGAAACGCAGAAGCTCATGGCGCTGCGCCAATGGACGCTCGCTCCGGGCCAGCGGCTGGCCGCCAGCGCCACGGGAGAGACGCTGGTCAATGTCGTCGTCGACACGACCGGTCGCGCGCGCATGCGGAGCAAGCGCACTGGGCAATGGGCAGCGCTGCGGCCGCCCCTGGCGGTCTGCACGCGTGGCCAGGGACACGCGCGGCTGTCGTGCAACAGCTGCCACACGGCCTGGGCGCCGCGGTGCGCGTCGTGCCACACGGCCTTCGACCGCGCCGAGGAGGCCTATGACCACGTCGACCAGACCATCGTGAAGGGCGCGTGGGCCGAATCATCAACGGGCGCGTTCGAGGCCACGCCGCCGACCCTCGGCATTCGCGCAGACGCTCGCGACACCGCGCATCCGCAGGGCGTCGTCGACACCTTCATTCCCGGCATGATCCTCGAACTCGACCGCAACCGGTCCGCAGGCGGCACGCCCGACCGCGTCTTTCACCGGCTCTATGCCCGGACCTTTTCCCACACGATCACGCGTGCGTCGCGATCGTGCGAGTCGTGCCATAACGATCCGGTGGCGCTCGGCTACGGGCGCGGCGCGCTGCGTTTCGCGATCGTCGGTGCGACCGGCCGCTGGCAATTCACGCCGGCGCGCGACCGCACGGCCGCGGACGGACTGCCCGCCGACGCGTGGATCGGCTTCCTGCAGGCGCGTAGTGACATGGTCTCCACCCGCGACGACGTGCGCCCGTTCAGCGTGGACGAGCAGCGCCGCATCCTTGCCGCCGGCGCCTGCCTCACCTGTCACGCGGGCACGACGGCCATCATGAAGGCGGCCGTCGTCGACTTCGACGCGACCGTCGCACGCCGCTCCAGGCGGTGCGTGCTTCCGGCCTGGCCGTAGCCGGCGAGTCGCCGGCCGCGCTCCGGATTTCGCGTGCGCACGTGCGTGCGCACTTGCGCGTGCGACTTGCGTGTGCGCGTGCGGGCGATTCGCCTCGCCGCAACAACCAACGATGGCGTCGGACTCGGACACGCCGCGTGAATGTCATCGTTCGGCGGTACGCGCGTCAGCCCTTGGCCCGCACGCACGCGACGATTTGACTGACGCGTTCGGCTGATTGCGAGACGCACGCACCGCGCGCCGCTGGCGCGGCCGAGGGGCCGTTCCCTTGCATCGCGTGCTCGCACGAGTCGCGCGCCAATTCATTGGCGTCATTTGCGCTCGGCGAGTCCCTACACCAAGTCCGCGTTTCGACGATGGCCGCACGCTGGTTGCGGCAGTAGCCTCTTCGAACTCGCAACCTGGCATGAACGGCACGGCGGCGAGAACCGGGTGATGGCAGTCTCTCACGAGGAGCACGAGCAAGACCGATGCTGACGTTCTCCGAGCGCGTTTCCACCACGTGCTCTAGCGGAAGAGCGGCTGCGGCCCGCGTGGTTTCCATCTCACTGAACCCGTCGCACCCTTCTTCCCTGGAGTACCAGTACATGCAACGCTCAATAGGCCGCCGAGTCATCTTGCTCGGCCTCCTCTGTGTCGCCGCCGCAGTACCAGCGCAGGCCCAGACCGACATCGTGACCGACATGGTCAGCCTGCGCATTCAGCTGCGGGGCCAGTTCATTGCGGAACAGTCGGACTTTGGCACCGGCAACGACCGGCTCGGCAGCCGCACCGATCTGCGCCTCCATCGCTTCCGCATCACCTTCACGGGGATGTTCGACAGCACCTACGGCTTCGTGATGAACACGCACAGCGCGATCAGCGGCACGAAGTCCGGCATCATCGGCCACACGGTGTCCAGCCAGGACACCGACTTCAACGACAGCGGCGTGCGGCTGCTCGATGCCTACTTCATCGCGAACTACAACAAGTACGCGAACTTCAAGGTCGGGCTGACCAAGATCCCGATGACCCGCGCCAATCTCGACGGGTGCTTCGATCCGCTCGGCATCGACCGCTCCCTCTGGGCGTTCACCGGCTATGGCTCGTCGCCGATCAAGGCGAGCCGCGACATGGGTGTGAACATGTGGGGCAAGCTCCTCGGCGGGCGCTCGGTGTACCAGCTTGCGGCCTTCCAGGGGCGCGAAGGGTTCGCCCGCACGACGCACCCCTTCAGCGGCGCCACCGTGACGTCCTCGCAGACGCCGGGGAACTCCTTGCTCTACGTCGGCCGCATCCACTACTCGCTGCTTGAGGCGGAATCGGACGGCTCCGGGTACGAAGGATCGTACCTGGGCGACCTGAAGGTGCTGACGTTCGGCGTAGGCGCCGGACACGAAAGCGACGCCGTCTACAAGAACGTGACCTCCGCCGGCGTTGTGTCGAACGACCAGACGGTGGATTACAACTCCCTCACCGCCGACATGCTCTTTGAGTATCCGACGTCGGCCGGCACTGTCACGTTGACGTCGGCGTACATCAAGGTGGATTTCGACGACGTGTACAAGACGAACCTCAATCCCGGCGACCTGCTCACGAACTACGGCGGCGTGAACGGGCAGAAGGAAGGCTGGTATGTGCGCGGCGCGTACCTCCTGCCCAAGAAGATCGGCAAGGAAGGCAAGCTGCAGCCCTACGGCTACTACGAGAAGTTCGACGTGGCGGCGCTCGCGGGCGTCAAGGAGCAGACCGTCACGCAGAAGGCAGCGGGCGTCATTTGGTACCTCCGCGGGCAAAACGTCCGCTTCACCGCGGAATACCTGAAGAATGAATTCGCCAAGCCCACGGGACTGGTCGGCGGCCGCGTGAATGCGTCCAACCAGCCCATTGACCTCGTCACCGACAACACCTCGATGCGCGCGATGTTCCAGGTGGCGTTCTGAGTTCACGCACCATCCTTACTTTCTCAATGAGAGGAATTGCGATGTTCAAGTACTTGCTGGTCCCGCTTCTGTTCCTGACGCTTGGCTTCTCGGCGCCGCGAGTCCCGGATGACGAGCCGACCGCAAAGGTCACGGCCGTCGAGGGCAACCAAGTGACGTTCAAAGTCACCGGCGAGCTGCCTGCCTGGGTCAAGCAGGGCGGCGTTCTTCGCGCCGCCGACCACACGGGGAAGATGATTTTCCGCGTGTCCAAGATTACCAAGGTCGACGGAAGCATCGTCGTCGTCACCACCACGATGGCCAAGCAGATGGTGGTTGGGGCGGCCTACAAGCTCGCTCGAGGGAAAGCCGCCGCCGGCTGTTAGCGGCCGGACGCAGGGTGAAACGAGCGGCCATCGGCGGATCGCCGGCGGCCGCTCGCTTCGTGTCCAGCCAACCCTGTGTGAGCACGCGGAGCAGTGGCATGGCCCGGCGGCCGTGGCCCTCGTGCCGATCACCACGGCGCGCGACACGCGGACACCAGCGCACCCGGCCTCACCCCCGAGCCTTCAGCGTCCGCTCGGCGGTTAGAAGATATTCAGACTGATGTAGCGCTTCGGGTTCTTCTTGATGTCGGCGATGAGCGCGCGGATGTCGATCATCACCGAGTCGGTGTGATGGTAGAGCCCGGGGTCGTTCACCATCAGGCCGAGCGTGCCCTCGCCGCGGTCCACCTTTCGCATCAGCGTGTCGGCCCGCGACACCGCGCTGCGCAGGCTGCCCTCCGTCCGCTCCAGCGAGACCATCACGTCGTTCAGCCGGTCGGCCGCCGCGCGCGCCTGCGCCGCCGTGCGCGCCGCGTCCCGCATGATGGCCTGCACCTCGCCCCGGGACGTCGCCGAGTCGAGGCGCGCGACCGAGCGGGCAAAGGCGCCCGATGCCCGCGACAGATCTGCGACGCCCGAGCGCACGCTGACCGCCACGGTGTCGAGGTTGCGCGATTGCACGCGCACCGTGCGCGCCAGCTCCGCCGACAACGCACTGACGTTGGCAATGGACGCGCGCATCTCACGGGCGGCGCTGTCGTTGAACGCCACCTGGAAGCGCTGCGCCACCGACGCCACTTCGCCCGCGATGCTGCCGGCCACCGTGGTCAGCTGCGCCACGTCAGGCAGCACGGCACCCGGCAGCGCACCGGTCTTGTCGCCCGACGACTCCACGAGCTGGCTGAGCACTTCCTTGTTGGCCGGCGCCGACTGCCGCGGCGTGAGACTGGCCTGCCACTCGCCGAACAGCGACGACGCCCCCAGCAACACGACGGGATCGGCGGGCAGCTTGACGTCGGGGTCGAGCGCGAGGCGCACGTACACCCAGCCGCCGTCCGACAGCTCGATGGACTCCACCTTGCCCGCCTTCACGCCACGGATGACCACGAGATTGCCGACGGTCACCTGGCCCACGTCGCGAAAGCGTGCCGCCACGCGGTGCTTCTTGGTGCCAAGTTCCGTCTGCTGCAGGAAGAGCGTGACGGCCACGATCAGCGCGAGCGACGCGATGATCACCGCGCCGAGGAGGAAATCGTTGGAACGTTTCTTCATGCGATGGGTCTCCCAAGGAGCCAGACGACGGCCCAGAATGCATCCAGCACGAGAATCAGCACCGCCGACGTGACGACCGCCCGCGTGGCGGCCGCGCCCACCCCCTCGGCCCCGCCACGCGCCTCGAGGCCCGCCGCGCAGCCCACCGCGGTCACCGCCACGCCGAAGCTCGCCGCCTTCACCAGGCCGTAGCGCACGTCGAAGTTGCTGAAGAAGAACCGCGCCCCCTTCAGGAACATCTCCGACGACAGGTCCAGCAGGCTCATGGACGCCAGCCACCCGGCGCCGAGGCCCACCATCATCGCCACGCCCACGACCACCGGGAACATCACGAAGCCGGCCAGCACGCGCGGCGTCACCAGATAGGCAATGGGGTCGTACGCCATGGTCTCGAGCGCGTCCACCTGCTCCGTCACGCGCATCGTGCCGATCTCGGCGGCGATGTTGGCCCCGACCCGGCCGGCCAGCGCGAGCCCCGTGAGCACCGGCGCGAGCTCCATCATGATCGTCTTCTGCACCAACGTGCCGACCAGGTAGCGCGGCACCGAATTGGTGAAGCTGTAGCTCGCCAGCAGCGCGAGCACGATGCCGGTGAAGCAGGCAATCAGGATGCCGATGGGCAGTGATCCCACGCCCAGCTTGATCATCTGCTCGGTGGCGTGCGGCCCCCACGTGCGCACATCGCGCAGGGCGCGAATTGCCCCGGCAACCATGCGCCCGGCGGACCCGAGCCCCGCAAGCGCCTCGCGCACGTAGCGACCGATGCTCTCGACCATGCCCCTAGGATAGTGGCCCGCCCGCTCCCTCGTTAGAGGGTCGCCCCATGGACCCGCGGGTTCAGGGAGCCCGGTCGAACCACTCCTCGGCGGCCAGTGTAAACCGCGGGATCTCGCAGGAAAACCGGTCGTCCCCGGCCACGAAGGTGTAGTCGCCCTCCATATACCCGGAGCGGCCCTTCAGCACGCAAAAGCTCTGGTACTCGTGCACCCCGCCGGGCACCAGCAACGGCTGCGTGCCCACCACGCCGTCGCCCGCCACCTCGGTGTCCTCGCCAGCATCATCGTGGATGTGCCAGCGGCGCGACAGCAGCTGCGCCGGGCGCTGGCCGACATTCTCAATGCGCACGGCGTACGCGAACACGAACTGTCCCTGCTCCGGCACCGACTGCTCGGGCAGGAAGGTCGGACGCACACTGATGCGCATGCCGTTGGTCAGCTTGTAGAAGAAGCGCGGGGGCATGCTACGAATTTGCCGGGCGGTGCCGCAATTTGGAAAGCCTTCGGCCGCGTATCACCGCCTGACACGCACCAGCGACGCCGAGACCAGCACCTGCCGCGGAAGGCCCGGCTCGAACGCCACCGGCACGCCGCCGACGATGTCCGGGTTCAGGAAGGCCGACCCGACGTAGCGTCGGTCCGTCAGGTTCTGCACCGACACCGAGCCGCGCAGGCCCACGCCATTGCCGAGCTCGAGGACGCGGTCGGTCAGCAGGCCGGCGCTGAACACCGCTGACCCGGGCACGCGCACCGTGTTGGCGTCGTCGGCAAAATATCCGCCAGTCCGCTGCACGCCGAACTGCGCCCGCAGGCCCTTGGCGGCCGCCGGCGCCCACGAGAGAGTGGCGTTGAGCAGCAGCTTCGGGACGCCGACCATCTCGTTCCCCGAATAGTCCGCGAACTTCCCCGGCCGGCCATAGTGCACCGAGTCCACGACGTAGTGCTCGTACGTGTTCCTCGACAGCGTCAGCGCACCAGCCAGCGAAAGACCGTGCGCCGCCTGCGCCCGCGCGCCGAACTCGGCGCCCGTCCGATGCACGCTCCCCGCGGTGAAGTAGAAACGCCCGCCGCGGTACGGCACGATGTCATTGGTGACGGCAGTGAAGTAGGCGGCCACGTCGTACGACAGCTCGTGGATGAAGCCGCCGCTCCGCGCGAGGATGTGTCGCGTCCCCACCTCGTACGTGGTGGAGCGAATGGCGTCGAGCAACGGATTGAGCGCCGTCACGGTGTCCTGGCCGAACGTCCCGGCAGGGTCGGTCTCGTTGCCGGCGGGAGCCTCGACGCCGCCGCCGATGCTCGCGAACAGGCTGTGCGTGGACGAGAGGCGATAGTTCAGCCCGACCTTCGGCGTGACGCGCGTGAAGTGCCGCTGGTCGTTGAGCTTCGGGTTGATGTTGCTCGAATAGTCGTAGAAGATGTCATCGTAGCGCGCGCCGAGACTCAGGCCGAGCTTGGCGCCCAGCGACAGGTCTTCGCTCGCGAAGAGCCCGAAGTTCGACGCCCCCTCGCGCTTGTTGTCGCGCAGGTCGGTGGCGCGGGTTCCGCGCGACGTGAGGCCGTAGAACATGATGGCGCCGTCCTGGGTGGCCTCATCCACGCCCAGCGACAGCATCCCCTTCACGGCCGGCGTGAACTGCGTGCGTGCGTGGTACAGCGCGTTGCCGCCAACATGCAGCCGCGTGAAATCGCGGAACGTGCCGCGCTCGCTGCGGTGCAGCAGCTTGGGCTGCACATAGAACGTCGCCGACACGTCCTGCGAGGCCGACAGGCGGTGCTCCAGCGTCACGCCCAGGCGGCCGACGCGGTTGTCCCGGCGCTCGAGCCGCGCGCGGTAGGTGGCGTTGGCCTGCGACGGGTCGGCATCCAGCTGCGCCTGCGTCAGCGGCCCAGGCACGAAGAACTGGTTGTGTGTGGCGTACAGGAAAACGCCCAGGTGCGTGGCATCACCCAGCGGCGCCACGAGCCCCGCGTTGAGCAGCGAGCGCGTGGCCTGCGAATTGGCGCGCCATCCGTCGAAGTCGGATTGCACGCCGCTCCAGAAAAAGCGCGCGTCGCCAAGCGGCATGCCGCCCGCAACCGAGTACCGGGTAAGGCCGAATCCGCCCACCGTCACGTCGGCCCGCTGGAAGGGAGCGTCGAATTCCGGCACCGTGGAGATGCTCACCACGCCGCCGGCAGCGTTGCCGTAGATCGCCGAGGCGTTCGACCGGATCACGTCCATGGAGGCGGCGGCCGACAGGTCGAACGCGTCGAAGGACGTGCGGCCATCGGGCTCCGTCTCGGGCATGCCGTCGAGCAGCACGCGCACTCCGCGCGCCGTGCCCGCGTTGGAGCGATCGCCCGCGCCGCGCGCGCCGAAGCCGCGGATCACCAGGCGAATGTCGCTGGCGCCCGAGCGCGACTGGGCCAGGACCCCCGGCACCGACGCGAGCGCCTGGTCGAGGCCGTAGCCGCTGGTACCGCGCCACTGGTCTGCCGTCACCCGGGTGAGGCTCAGCGGGGTCTCGAAGATCGGGCGGACGTACCGTCCCGCCGTCGTCGTCACCACCACGGTGGAGAGCGTGTCGGCGGCCGTCGCGGTGGAGTCCTGAGCAGAGAGCGGCAGGGCGGCGGTCGCCACCAGGGCGAGCGCCGCAACGTGCGAGCGATGCATGTGCAGAGCGGGTCAGGAGTCAGGGCGCACGAAACATGAATGTTTCATGAACTCTACAAACAACTCCCTCAAACCGTTGAGGTCAACCGCCCCCACCCGTTGGATTCACCCGAAGCGAGCCAGGCAGCTCGCCGAGCAGCGGATTCAGGTCGGCCGCGCGGTCGAGCGGCGTCACGAAGGTCAGCCCTGGCAGCGTGACGACCAGCATCTTGGAGACGCCGTACAGCACCACCACGCCGGACTCGCCGTGTACGATGTTCGAGTCCGAGTCGACGAAGATCGCGGTGCCCATGGCGCCGTTGCCGCGGTCATCGAGCGCCCGGGCCCGGCGCAGCGAGGCCCAGGTGCCGACGTCGTCCCATTCGAAGTCGCCGGGTACGACCAGCAGGCGGGGATTCCGCTCCAGCAGGCCGCGCTCGATGCCGACCGAGCGGATGTTCGCGACGAAGCCGGGCAGGTCGCCCTTCTGCAGCGCGGCGAGCCCGTGCTCGAGCTCGACCGTCTTCTCCGCGAGCTGGGTCAGGAAGACGCCGGCGGCGCCCACGACGATGCCGGAGTGCCAGAGCGCGCCGCCCGCGATGTGCACCATCGCCTCGGCCTCGCCTGGCTTCTCGGTGAATGACGTCACGACGTGCGCGCCGCCGTCGGCCAACAGGTGCTGCGCGTCGAGCGGCGCGCCCGGCCGGATATAGCCGAACGCGGGCTCCACACGCGTCGGCTTGATGCCGATGGCCACGAGCGCCTCCTCGCGCAGCGCCACGGCGCCGGCGCGGCGGATCACGCGGCAGTACTCGTCGGGAAAGCCCACCGCGAGATCGGCATGCAGCGCGCAACAGAGCACGTTCGGCCCGGCGCGCCGCGTCACCTCCTGCGCCCCCCACGCCAGCGCCGCCGCGGTGCCAAGCGGGCGCGGCTCGACCAGCACGTTCATCTCGGGGACGGAACCGATGGCCTCGCGAATGGCTGGCGCAATGTCCTGGCTGGTGAGCACGAGCACGCGCTCGGCCGGAATGATCGGCTCTAAGCGGCGCACCGTGTCCAGCAGGAGCGGCTGCTCACTCACGAGGCGCAGCAGCGCCTTGGGCCGGCCGGGCGTGCTCAGGGGCCAGAAGCGCGTGCCGATGCCGCCGGCGAAGATGATCGCCCAGAGCGGTGCGTCAGTTTCCGCGAGTTCGGGTCGCATGGGCTGCACCGACGGCACCACCGTGGGATGGGTGCCGGTGGCGGTGCCACTGCCCTGCGCGGGATCGCGTTCGCCGAGGAGCATGGGGGGCAAAGATAGTCCGTGGAGCGCCGGCCGCTATTCGGCGGGGTCGGCCAGCACGAGGTGCCGCGGCTTCAGTGAGATCATCACCACCGCGCCCACGATGACAAACATGGCGGCCACCGTGCGTGGTGTCACCGGTTCCGCCGCGAACATCCAGCCGAGCAGCACGGCAACCACCGGGTTGACGAAGGCGTACGTGCCCACGACCGCCGGCGCCACGCGGCTCAGCAGCCACTTGTAGGCGGAGAAAGCCACGATCGAGCCGAACGCCGCGAGATAGGCGATGGACCACGCGGACCGCGCGGACACCGCCGACGCGGCGAACAGCGCAAACTCGCCGCGCAGGCCGGCGATGCCGAGCATCGCCGCGCCGCCAATGAGCATCTCCATGGCCGTCCCCAGCAGCGGCGACGGCGGCAGCGGCGCGTCGCGCGCGATGAGCGACCCCACGCTCCAGCTGAGGGTCGAGAAGAGCATCACGAGCAACCCCAGCGGACTGATGCCTCCGTGATGGGTGACTGAGCCGAACGAGACGAGCAGCCCGACCCCGGTCAGCCCCATCGCGACGCCGAGCCACTCGCGGGCGGACGGCGGCCGGCCGCCGCGCATCCAGACGAGCAGCAGCATCCACAGCGGCACACAGCCCACGAGAAGCGCCACCACGCCCGAGGGGACGAACTGCTCGGACCAGACGATGCCGCCATTGCCGCCCGTCAGCAGCAACGGCCCGATGATGAACGCCGAGCGCCACTCACGGCGCGTGGGCCGCGCGGCGCCGCGCAGGCGCAGGAAGGCATACATCAGCCCGCCCGCCACGACGAACCGGATGCCGCCGACGAGAAAGGGCGGCACCGTCTCGATGGCGAAACGGATGGCAAGGTAGGTCGAGCCCCAGATCAGGTAGACGGCCGCGAAGGCGAGCAGGAACCTGGTGCGGGATGGCGCGTGCGGGGTGTGCAACGTCCGAGGGTCTCCTATGGGATGAGGCAACCTCGCCCGGACCGCCCTCGCCACGCAAGGCACCCGATGCCGGTGTCCGCTGCCGGTGTCCGCTGCCGGTGTCCGCTGCCGGCGCTGAATGGACGTGCGGTGGGCGGCGCGTAGATTTGGCCGCGCGGTGGCTCGCCCTTTCAGACCTCGCGCTCGTCGCGATCTTCCGGGACAATCATGAGCGACACGAGCGGCGGCGGCATGGTTGCCCGCATGCTGAAGGCCGAAGGCGTCGAGGTGGTGTTCGGCATCATCGACGGCACGTACTTCGGGTTCTACACGGCGTTGAAGGCAGAAGGCATCCAGCTCATCACGCCCCGGCACGAGGCCAGCGGGGCGCACGCGGCGGCCGCGTACGCGCGCCTCACCGGGCGACTCGGCGTCTGCATGGCGAGCAACGGGCCGGGCGTGGCCAACATTCTGCCGGGGCTCGTGGTGGAGGAGGCCGAGGGCAATCGCGTGCTCTGCATCACGAGCGCGCGGCGCACGGGCGCCATGTATCCGCTGCGCACCGGCACGTACCAGGGCTTCGACCAGTCCGGCGTGATCGGCGCGTTCGCCAAGTGGAGCCGGAACGTGCCCTCCATCGACCGGCTGGCCGAGTTGATGCGTGGCGCCCTGCGCGCCTGCTGGGACGGCCGGCCGGGCGTGGTGCACCTCGACGTGCCCGAGAACCTGATGAACGGCAAGTTCGACGTGCCGTCCGCCGTGCAGCCGCCGTCGGCCTATCGTCGCACGACACCGCAGGCCGCGGACGCCGCGCAGGTGGAAGCCGCGGCCGACCTGCTGCTGCGCGCGGAGTTGCCGGTGATCCACGCCGGCAGCGGCATCCTGCACGCGCACGCCTTCGATGCGCTGCGCGCGGTCGCCGAGGTGCTCGAGGCCCCCGTGACCACCAGTTGGAGCGCGCGCGGCGCGATCGTCGAAGATTCGCCGCTCGCCATCCCGATGACGCACGTGAAGCTGAATACCGTGGTGCGCACGGACGCTGACGCGGCCCTGATCCTCGGCTCGCGCGTGGGCGAGACCGACTGGTGGGGCAAGCCGCCCTACTGGCGCGCGCCGGCCGAACAGCCGACGGTTCAGGTGGACATCGATGACCGGATGATGGGCGCCAACAAGCCCGTGAAGGTGGCGGTGCCGGCCGACGTCGGGGCCTTCCTCGAGGCCCTGCACGCCCGGCTGGACGCGCGGCGCGGCGAGATCCGGCCGGCGCGCCGGCGCGAGCGGCTCGCCAAGTACCACGGAGACATGCGGCGCTACCAGGCCAAGCTCGACCAACCCCTGGCCAAGCGCGAGAGTCCGCTCCACCCCGCGCACGTGGGCGCGACGTGCGGCCGGCTCTTCCCCGCGGAGTCGCCGCTCGTCGCCGACGGCGGCAACACCGCCGTCTGGGCGATGTTCTACCACACGGTGCGCGCACCGGGGCGCCTGCTCTCGACCTTCAAGATGGGCATGCTCGGCGCCGGCATGGGCCAGGCCATCGGCGCGGCTGTGGCGATGCCCGACGTCCCCGTCTGCTGCATCATCGGCGACGGCGCGGCCGGCATGCATCCGCAGGAGATCGAGACGGCGGTGCGGCACAAGCTCCGCATTGTCTGGCTCGTGCTGTGCGACCGGCAGTGGGGAATGGTGAAGATCAACCAGTCGTTTGCCCTGCGGCCGCTGAAGATGCTCCTGCGCAAGCGGCTGGCGCCCGACGAGAACCTCTGGGCCGACCTCGGTGAGATCGACTTCGCACGCGTCGGCGCCGCCATGGGCGCGCACGCCGAGCGCGTGGCGTCGCCCGACGCGCTGCAGGCCGCGGTGACGACCGCCCTCGCGCAGCAGGGGCCGTCGGTGATCCACGTCGACGTCGATCCGGTGGCGCACATGTGGGCGCCAGGCCTGATGCACTTCAAGGCCATGCATCAGGAACCCAAGGGGAAATGATCGGCATCGACGCCGTTCGGCTGAACTTCAGCCCCACCACGCTGCACCTGCTCAACGCCGTCCTTGGCATCGTGATGTTCGGCGTGGCGCTCGACCTGCGCGGCGAGGACTTTCGCCGGGTGCTCGAGCGCCCGCGCCCGGTGCTGATCGGGCTCGCGGGGCACTACCTGGTCTTCCCGGCGTTCACATACCTGCTGGTGCTGCTCATCAAGCCGCCGCCGAGCGTGGCGCTGGGCATGATGCTCGTGGCGAGCTGTCCGGCGGGCAACATCTCGAACTTCCTCGTGAACCTCGCGCGCGGCAACACCGCGCTGTCGGTGAGCATCAGTTCGACGTCCACCGTGCTGAGCGTCGTGATGACGCCGCTCGTGCTCCGCTTTTGGGGATCGCTGTACCCGCCGACGCGCGTGCTCATGCGCGCCGTGGCAGTGGACCCGGTGGACATGTTCGTCACCATCTTCGTGCTGCTGGGCTTCCCGCTGCTGGCCGGCATGTTCGTGCAGCGGCGGTGGCCGGCATTCACCGACCGGATCCGCCTGCCGATGAAGCGCCTGTCGATCGGCATCTTCGTCGCCTTTCTGGTGCTCGCGCTCGGTGCCAACTGGCAGTACTTCGTGCAGTACGTGGGCGGCGTGGTGGGGGCGGTGTTCCTGCACAACGCGACGGCACTCACCACCGGCTACTGGACCGCGGCGGCCTTCGGGTTGCCCGAGCGCGACCGGCGCGCGGTGTCGTTCGAGGTCGGCATCCAGAATTCCGGGCTTGGGCTGATCCTCGTCTTCACGTTCTTCGGCGGGCTCGGCGGCATGGCGATCGTGGCGGCGTGGTGGGGGATATGGCACGTCGTGGCGGGGCTGAGTCTCGCCACGTACTGGAGTCGTCGCGTGGCGTAGAGCGTGCGGCGCACGGCGGCTTTGCGCCCTGCGCTGTTCGCAATTCGTCATTCGACAGGGGGCACATGGATACTGCCGTTTCACGGGTCTTGATCACCGGGTCGTCCGGGTACGTCGGGTCGCTGCTGCTCGCGGAGCTCGGCGCGCGGGTGATGCGTGGCGCACTCGGTGCGGTGGTCGGCGCGGACGTGCGGGCGCCAACGCGCGTTCCCGACGGCGCGTCGTTTGTGCGGCACGACGTGCGCGACGACGGGCTGGCCGCGACGCTGGCCGCGCACGGCATCACCTGCGTGGTGCACCTGGCGTCGATCGTCACGCCCGGCCGAGGCAGCACGCGTGCCTTCGAGTACGGCGTGGATGTCGGCGGCACCGCGCGCGTGCTGGCCGCGTGCGTGGCGGCCGGTGTGCGGCGCATCGTGGTGACCTCGAGCGGGGCGGCGTACGGCTACCACGCCGACAACGACGCCCCGCTCACCGAGGACTCGCCGATTCGCGGCAACGAGGCCATCGCGTACGCGTGGCACAAGCGGCTTGTGGAGGAGATGCTCGCGCGCCATCGCGCGGAGCATCCCGCGTTGGAGCAGGTGATCCTGCGCGTCGGCACGATCCTCGGCGCATCGGTCAAGAACCAGATCACGGCACTGTTCGAGAAGCAGCGCCTGCTGGCCATTGCCGGGGCCGCGTCGCCGTTCGTGTTCATTCACGACACCGACCTCGTGGACATCCTCGCCCGGGCGGTAGACTCGCCCATCACCGGCATCTTCAACGTGGCCGGCGATGGCGTGATGACCATCGACGAGATTGCCGCCGCGCTGGGCAAGCCCGTGCTGCGCATCCCCGCCTGGCTGCTGCACGGCGCACTGACGGTGCTGCACCCGCTCGGGCTGTCGCGCTACAGCCCCGCGCAGGTGGGCTTCCTGCGCTACCGCCCCGTGCTCGACAACGCAAAGCTCAAGCGGGAGTTCGGCTACACCCCGCGGCTGACGTCACGGGAGGTGTTTCGCGTGTGGATGGACGGCGCACGGCGACGCAGACGGTAGACGGTAGACGGTAGAGTGCTGTTATCTACCGTCTACCGTCTACCGTCTACTCCGCCGCCTTGCACCCCATCAGCCCGAGCGCGCCGAGAATCCGCTCGAGCGGACAGAACTTGGTGAAGCTCGACTGCAGCAGGTTCGCGCCCACGAAGGCCGTGAACCAGAGCCAGTGGGGACTCACCGTGACGGCGAGCGCCACGCTCAGCAGGATGAATGCGCCGGCGAAGCGCCGGATGATGGCATCGTCACACATGGACTACGCTCCGTTGGGTGGATTACTGGAAGTGCTCGATGGGCGCGACGGCGAAGTGCAGTCGCTCTCCCGGGGCCAGCCGTTGCTGCTCCGCGGCCAAGCCCGCACTGACGGCGGCGGCACGGTCGGCCGGCACGACGGCCATGTAGACGGACTCCTCGCCAGGCCACGCGCGCGTTCCCTCGACGCGCCCGTGCGTTCCCGCCCCGTGCGCGTGATCCATGCGGGTCCAGCCGGGTGCGCCGAGCGCGTGCAGCGCCGTGGCCACGCGCTCGGGGGTCGAACCGGTGTAGACGATCCAGAACATGCGCATCACTTGTCCTCCTCGGTTTTCTGCAATTCCCAGTAGAGCAGCGGCACCACGACCATCGTGAGCAGCGTGGCCACAATCGCGCCGCTCATCAGCGCAACGGCGAGGCCTTGGAAGATCGGGTCGAGCACCATCACCATGCCGCCCACCACCACGGCCGCCGCGGTGAGCGCGATGGGGCGGAACCGCACCGCCCCCGCCTCGAGCACCGCGTCGCGCAACGTGCGCCCGCGCGCCTGCGCCAGCTGGATGAAGTCCACCAGCAGGATCGAGTTGCGCACGATGATGCCGGCCAGGGCAATCATGCCGATCATCGACGTGGCCGTGAAGAATGCCCCGGTCAGCGCATGGCCCGGCAGGATGCCGATCAGCGTCAGCGGAATCGGCGCCATGATGACCAGCGGAATGGTGAACGACTGGAACCAGCCGACCACCAGCACGTAGATGAGCACCAGCACGATGGCGAAGGCGAGTCCGAGGTCACGGAAGACCTCGATGGTCACCTGCCATTCGCCATCCCACTTTAGCGCCACTTCGTCGAGCCGCTCGGGCTGCGTGGCGTTGTATCGGTGAATCTGCGCCCCCTGCACGCGCAGCGAGTCGATGCGCGTGTTCATGGCGAGGATGGCGTACACCGGCGCTTCCACCGAGCCGGCCACGTCGCCGGTCACGTACACCACCGGCCGCAGGTTGCGGCGCATCCGGCTGCTCTCGATGGTCAGTGAGTCCACCGTGACGTAGCGCGCCAGCGGGCGCGGCCCCATGGCCGTCGCCACGGGCAGCGAGAGCAATGCCAGCTCGGACGAACGATCGGCCAGCGCGAGCCGTGGCACGATCGCCACGCCCTCGCGGGCCTCGGGAGATGCGGCGCCGGTGACAGGCGACCCGTTGAGAGCAAGAAAGAGTGTCTGCGCGACCTGCGCCACGTTGG
>JBBQZD010000043.1:0-15922 GCA_038208045.1 Gemmatimonadales bacterium
GATGCGTTCGTCGTCCTCGCGGTCATCGTCGAGCGCCGCGGCGGCCTCAATGAAGGCGGCGGCCTCCTCCGGCGTCTCGTCGGTTTCCGCAAAGGGCGACGGCATGTCGAACAGGCCGTGCACGATGGCGATCACGACGCCGGACGCGACGTAGGCAATGCCGAACGGAAAGAAGAACTGCTTCGGCAGGATGAACAGGGCCACGATGACGGCGACGAACATCACGACGCCGAGCGTCCCGTACCAGTTGCGCAGGGAGAACCGCGGCCAGGCGGGGTAGGGCACGTTGCTGATCATCAGGAACGAGAGCGCGATCATCAGGAAGCGCAGGATGGACTGCCACGGCAGGTCGCCGATGGCCGTCTGCTGGTACAGCGTCGTCTGGGAGAACCAGTAGTAGGTGGCCAGCGTGCCGCCGGCGGCCGGACTCGGCAGACCCTGGAAGAAGATTTTCTTCCGGCCGGCCTGCTCGACGTTGAAGCGGGCCAGCCGCATGACGGCGCAGGCGACGTAGAGCCAGACGAAAATCCAGTCCCAGCCGGTGTGGTTCAGCTCGGCGAAGTACATCATCAGCGCGGGCGCCACGCCGAACGAGATGGCGTCCACGAGCGAGTCGAGTTCCTCGCCGAACCGGCTGCCCGTGTTCGTGGCGCGCGCGATGCGCCCGTCGAACATGTCGAGGAACGCGGCGATGACGATGTACCAGCCGGCCCGCACGTGCTCGCCGCGCGCCGCGGCCACGATGGCGAAGATGCCGAAGAAGAGGCTGCCGAGCGTAAAGCCGTTGGGCAGCATCACCATGGATGGGCGCGGCAACGATGGGCGGCGCATCAGGGCAGCTCTCCGATGAGGGTGGTGCCGGCGATGGTATGCTCGCCGATCGCCACGCGCGGTGTGGTGCCGGCCGGGAGGTAGATGTCCACGCGGGAGCCGAACCGGATGATGCCGAAGCGCGCGCCCTGTTCGGCGGTGTCACCGGGGCGGCTGTAAGTGACGATGCGCCGGGCCACGAGGCCCGCGATCTGCCGCACCAGCACGCGGTGTGGCCCGCTCTCGATGCCGACCGACGACATCTCGTTTTCAAGGGACGCCTTGTCCACGGCGGCGTTGAGGAACTTGCCGGGGTTGTAGTGCGTGTAGGTCACCGTGCCGCTCACCGGGTACCGGTTCACGTGCACGTTGAAGACGTTCATGAAGATCGAGATCTTGAGCGCGCGCCCGTGCACGAACGCCGGTTCGTCCACCTCCATCACCTGCACGACCTTGCCGTCCGCCGGCGCAATGGCCAGACGCGGCCCACGTTCGCCGAGCCGTTCCGGATCGCGAAAGAAGTACGCAACCCAGATCGCCAGCAGGATGCAGATGCCGGCGCCGAACTCCAGTGGGGTCGAGCGGCGCAGCAGGGCGGCGCCAGTGACTGCGAGCGCAGCGACGGTGGCGATCCACATGAAGGGCTTGCCTTCGCGGGCGAACTTCATCACAGGGTACTCGTGTCGAGAGAAGCGCCGGTGATCCGGCGGAAGGCGTCGAGGTACCGCTCGCTCGTGGCGGCAATCACCTGCGGGGGCAGCGTGGGCGGCGGGGCGTTCCCGTTCCAGCGGCCGGCCCGGCGTTCGCCGTCGAGCCAGTCGCGCAGCGGCTGCTTGTCGAAGCTCGGCTGGGCGCGTCCCGGGGCGTACTGGTCGGCGGGCCAGAAGCGCGAGCTGTCGGGCGTCATCACTTCGTCAATGAGCAGGATGCGCCCGTCGGTCGCGCGGCCGAACTCGAACTTCGTGTCGGCAATGATGATGCCGCGCGCGGCTGCCACGTCGCGGCCGCGTTCGTAGACGCGCCGGGCGAGCTGCTCGAGCGTTGCCGCGTCCGCGTTGCCGACGACGGCGCGCATCCGCTCGATGCTGATGTTCTCGTCGTGGCCTTCCTCCGCCTTCGTGGCGGGCGAAAAGACCGGCTGCGCAAACGCGCTGCTCTCCTGCAGGCCGGCCGGGAGCGGCTGCCCGGCGAGCGTGCCGGAGGCCGCGTACTCCTTCCAGGCGGACCCGCTGATGTAGCCCCGCACCACGCACTCTATTGGGAAGACGTCCGTGCGGTGGCAGAGCATCGTGCGGCCGTGCAGCAGCGCCTCGTGCGGCGCCAGCGCCGGCACGGCCCGCACGATCGCCGTCGCGTCGGCGCTGATCATGTGGTGCGCGATCTCGTCGGCGAACTGCCCGAGCCACCAGGCCGTGACCTGCGTGAGGACGGCCCCCTTGAAGGGCACCAGCTCGTGCATGACCACGTCGAACGCGCTCACCCGGTCGCTCGCCACCAGCAGCAGGCGGTCGTCGCCCACGGCGTAGACGTCGCGCACCTTGCCGCGACGAATGCACGGCAGCGGCAGGTTGGTGGTGCCGACCGGCGGGCGGCTGCTCATACGCGCACCTCCTCGCGGGCGATGCCGGCACCGGCCTCGGCGTCGAGCAGCGGCCGCACGACTTCGTGCAGGAACTCCGTCACCTGCTGCGACGCGCGCCCGGTGAAGCGCAGGGGATCGAGCGCGTCGCGCAGGTCGGTGATCGCCACCGGATAGGCCGCGTCCTCGGCGAGCCGGTCGAGCATGTCGTTGGCCACGCCCTCGTCCTTCATGGCCCGCGCCGCCGCGATGCTGTGCCCGCGAATGACCTCGTGGATCGCCTGCCGGTCGGCGCCGGCCTGCACCGCGCGGAGGATGAGTTCCTCGGTGGCCATGAACGGCAGCTCGTCGGCGAGCCGCCGGCGGATGCGCGCCGGGTGCACCTCGAGCCCGCGCGCGACGTTCTCCATGAGGATCAGCAGCGCGTCCGTGGCCAGGAACGCCTCGGGAATCGCGAGGCGGCGGTTGGCGGAGTCGTCGAGCGTGCGCTCGAAGTACTGCACGCTGTGCGTCTGGTTGGCGTTGGGCGCGAGCGTGAGCACGAACCGGCTCAGCGAGTTGATGCGCTCCGAGCGCATGGGATTGCGCTTGTAGGCCATGGCCGAGGAGCCGATCTGCTCCGTCTCGAAGGGCTCCTCGATCTCGCCGAACGCCTGCAGCATGCGGACGTCGCCCGCGAACTTCGCCGCGCTGGCGGCGATGCCCGCCAGCACGTCGAGCACGTGCGCGTCGAGCTTGCGCGAATACGTCTGCCCGGTCACCGGCAGCGAGGCCGCAAAGCCCATGGCCGCCGTCACGCGGCGGTCGAGCTCGCGCACCTTGGCGTGGTCGCCGCCGAAGAGCGCCAGGAACGACGCCTGCGTGCCGGTGGTGCCTTTGACGCCCCGCAGCGGCAGCGTCGCGATCCGGTGGTCGAGGTCGGCCAGGTCGAGGACGAGGTCCTGCATCCACAACGTCGTCCGCTTGCCGACCGTGGTGGGCTGCGCCGGCTGCAGGTGCGTATAGCCGAGGGCCGGCTCGTCCTTCCACTGCTCAGCGAACGTCGCCAGCGTGCGCAGCAGCGCGATCACTCGCGCCCGCACCAGTTCGAGCCCGCGCCGCATCAGGATGAGGTCGGTGTTGTCGGTGACGAACGCCGAGGTGGCCCCGAGGTGGATGACCCCCTTCGCCGCCGGCGCCGCGTCCCCGAACGCGTGCACGTGCGCCATCACGTCGTGGCGGAAGCGCTGCTCATAGGCCGCGACGGCCGGAAAGTCGATGTCGTCGAGGTGGGCTCGCATCTGCGCCAGCGCCTCGGCGGGCACGTCGGCGCCGAGGGCCTGCTCGGCCTCGGCAAGCGCCAGCCAGAGGCGCCGCCAGAGGCCGTAGCGCGACGGCGGGGCCCACAGCTGCAGCATGGCCGCCGAGGCATAGCGCTCGGCGAGTGGCGACGACCAGGAGGGAGGGGTGGTCATCGGATCTGGAAGTCGATGGGAAAGAGGTAGCCGCCGCGCTCGACGACCATGCGGATCGGACCGCGGCCGGTGAGCGACTCGAGCAGCCGCGCTGCCTGCTGCGCATCGGTTACGGCCGTCCGGTTGACCTGCACGATCACGTCACCGGACTGGATGCCCAGTTCCTCGGCGACGCGCTCGGAGACCTTGTAGACGACGGCACCCTGGCCGCTGCGGATGCTGCGTTCCGCGCGAATGGACGGCGTGAGGGTGATGAGCTCGATTTCCTTGAGCACCGCCACCTTCTGCGCCGTCACCTCGGGCAGGTCGGCGATTCGCACCGTCACCACGCGCTCGCGGCTCGCGCGCTTGACGTGCACCTCGGCGTCCTCGCCAACGTGCATCTCGAGCAGTTCGGCCTCCCAGTCGTACGCGTTGCGCACGGTGCGGTCGCGCGACTGCGTGATGACGTCGCCCACCACGAGACCCGCGGCCGAGGCCGGCGAGCCGGGCGTCACGGCCAGGATGACGGCGCCGCCGCGGAGCGCATCGCGGTTGCTCTGTTGCGGCAGCGCGACCTTCACGCCGATCCACGGACGTCGCACCGTGCCGTGCGCGCGGAGGTCGTCGGTGACGCGCTTGGCGCGGTCAATGGGAATGGCGAAGCCGAGGCCGATGGAGCCGCCCGTCGGGGTGTAAATGGAACTGTTCACGCCGATCACCTCGCCGGCGCCGTTCACCAGCGGTCCCCCCGAGTTGCCGGGGTTGATGGACGCGTCGGTCTGGATCATGTCGACGTACACGCCCTGGCCCTCGCTCTGCCCGACGAGGTTGCGCCCCGTGGCGCTGATCACGCCCGTCGTCACCGACGGTTCGGAGTTGCCGAGCAGGAAGCCGTACGGGTTGCCGATGGCAATCGCCCATTCCCCGATGAGCAGGTCGCGCGAACTGCCCAGCGGTGCGGTCGGCAGGCCGCGGGCGTCGATCTTGAGCACGGCGAGATCGTTGGTCTCGTCGATGCCGAGCACCTTGGCCGGATAGGACGTGCCGTCGCGCAGCGCCACGCTGACGTTGGTCGCACCGGCCACGACGTGCGCATTGGTGACGATGACGCCGTCCGGCTGGACGATAAAGCCGGAGCCGATGCCCGAGCGCGTCTGCGTGCCGCCGCTGGCGTTGTTGCCGAAAAAGAACGCAAAGGGATCGACCGGCGTCTTGAAACTCGTCTCCGTTTGCACCGTCACGACGCTCGGCGCCACGCGCTCCACCGCATCGGTGATGGCGGTCCGCCGCGACTGCGCGATCTGCGCACCGGATTCGCGCCGCGCCTCGCGCTGCGCCTCGCGCTGCGCCTCGCGCTGCGCCTCGCGGCGCGCGGGCGCCGACTGTGCCGACGAGCTGGCGGGTGACGCCCCCTCGCACGCGAGCAGGAAGACCATGCAGAGGAGCGAGAGCCGGCGGACGATCATCACCGCGACCTGCGCGGCTTGGGCCGGCGGCTGATTTCGCCGAGGAAGCGGTCGAAGCCCCGGTCGGTGAGCGGATGCTGCAGCAGCGCCTTGAGCACGTCGATGGTGACGACGGCGCCGTCCGCGCCGCCGGTGGCGGCGTCGGTGAACGCGCGGGCACTCGCCGGGCCGGCCGCGATGACGTCGCACTCCATGCCGAAGCGGTCGAAGATCAGGCGGGACTCCGTGATGGCGAGCGACGGATCCTCGCCCACGTGCGCCATCGCGTCGACCGCGATGGTCACCATCGAGGCGCCCGCCTTGGCCGCGAGCACCGCCTGGGCCGCGTTGTGCACCAGCGTTGCCGCCACGCGCACTCCCTCGCCGCTCAGCCGCTTGATGGCGGGCAGCGCATCCTCCACGAAGGGCACCGCCACGATCACCTGCTCGGCGAGGCGCGTCAGTTCGCGCGCCCCCTTGTACAGCGCGTCGCGGTCGACGGCCGCCACGGAGGCGATGATGGGAAGCAGCGGGGCGGCGGCGGCCAGCTCCCGCACGAGTTCGCGCGGATCGGCGCTGGGCAGCTGCGAGGCGATGACGGCCGGCGTGGCCACGATGCCGTCCACGAGACCGGCAGCGGACGCCCACCGGACGTCGTCGAGTGCGACGGAAGCGAGATAGAGGCGCATCAGACGGTGAGGTACAGGGCGACGGGGTAGGTGACCTGCTCGAGACAGAGCCCGCTGGCTGACGCCGGCGGAGATACCTCGTCGTTGGCTTCGGCGACGAGCAATGCGGCAAAGTCCTCGCGAGGACGCTGGTGTGTGGCCACGGCGAGCATCGTGCCCACGAGAAACCGAACCATGTGATGCAGGAACCGGTTGGCCTCGACGTCGAAGACCAGTCCGCCCGGCACCTCACGCCACCGCGCGAGACGAATCTCGCAGCGATGGGTGTCCTCCACCGGCGCCGTGCCACGAACCGCGAACCCGAAAAACCGATGCTCCCCAAGCAGGGCGGACGCGCACCACGCCAGCGAATCGCGGTCGACGGCTCTCGTCACCGGCCACTCCCAGCGCCCCCGGAAGGGGGAGCGGGCTGCCTCATCGAGCCCCACCGCATAACTGTATCGCCGGCTGGTCGCGCTGTACCGCGCGTGAAACTCCGGTTGCATCTCCCGCACCGCCGCCACACTGATGTCCCCCGGGAGCGCCGCGTTCAGCACGTGCCGCAGCCGCTCCGGCGTCCAGTGTGCCGGCACCAGCACCCCCGCCGACTGCCCGCGAGCGTGGACCCCGGCGTCCGTGCGTCCCGCTCCCGTCACCCGCACCGCACCGCCGCACAGCCGCGCCAGCGTCTCCTCAAGCGTGCCCTGCACGGTGCGGGTGCGCGGCTGCACCTGCCAGCCGGCGAAGTCCGTGCCGTCATACTGAAGCACCAGCTGCAAGACGCGTCCCGCCATCCGTTAAAAAATACTCCGTGGGAAGCGTGCTATCAAGCAACGGCGAATGCGCCCAACCGATTGACATTGCTTGACGTAGACCTATCGTTCCCCCGAATGTCCGACAAGACCCTCGTTTCGCTCGCGCATGCCCTCGCCGCTGCCACCGACATGGACGCGGCGTACGTGGCGTTGGCCGAGGGGCTCGCCGACCTGGATCGCTCGGCGATCGTGGCCCTGCTCGGTGTGGATGGCCGCGCTGCGCGCCTTACCTCGGCCCTCCTCATGGATGGCGCGCCGCTCGAGCGGTTCCCGCTGGACGTCTCGCTGCGCCAGTTCCCGGACGCCGTGTTCCAGCGGATACGCGCTGGCGGGACCTTTGTCGACGTCGGTGAGGAGTCCGAGACGTTCGCGCGAATGCTGCGGCTGCCGGCCCTCGGCGAAGACGGCGACCTGTCGCTGCGCGGCGTTCGGGTCGATGGCGAGTTGCACGCCCTCATGGCCCTCTACGAGCCGCGCCGGGTGTTCGGCCCATCGCTGACCGAGCGGTTCGCGCCGCTGGCGGCGCTCTTCGAGCTCGCGCATGCCCGCTTCGCCGAAGGCGGCGCGCGGGCCGAGGCCGTGCGCACGCTCGAGGACGTGACGCAGCGCGTGCACGGCGAGTACGTCGCACGCCTTACGCAGTTGGAGCAGCAGCTCATGCAGGCGCGCGACGCCGCCCTCGATGTCGGCGCGGAGGAGACGGTGCAGCGCGAGCGCGAGGCGGTCAGATCGGCCGAGGATGCGCGGCGCAGTGCGTCGCGCCTGCGCGCGCTCGAACAGCAGGTGACGGCTGCCGTGGGCCAGCTCGAACAGGCCCACATTGAGCTGCATCGGCGCAGCGAGGGCCTGCGGCAGCGCACGCGCACCATCTACCTGCTCGACCGCGTCCTCGCGCTGGCGGCCCAGCAGGTCGATCCCCGTCGTCTGGCGGAGGGGCTCCTGGCGCTCGTCGGCGACGACATGCAGGCGCTGCGCTGCTCGCTGTTCCTGCAGGCGCCCGAGCCGGACATGCTCTACCTCGCCGCGTCGCGCGGGCTGGCGCCGCACGTGAAGGACGGGGCGCGCATCACCGTGGGGCAGGGCGTCGCTGGCCGCGTGGCCCTCAGCCGCCAGCCCCTGCTCGTGATCGACGCCTCCGACGCGCAGGCGCAGCCGCTGCTGCGCGACGAATACCTCACCACCGGATCATTCATCAGCTTCCCGCTGGTCGTCCGCGACGAACTGCTGGGCGTGGTGAACCTGACGAATCGCGCGCAGCGCGGGCTCTTCGTCGAGGAGGACGTGGAGCGCGTGCGCCTGCTCGGCTTGGTCATCTCGCTCATCGCCGTCGAGGCGCGTCTGCCCGAGCGGCTGCTGGACAGCATCGTTGACTGACAACGCATTGCTCCGCGCCATCCAGCAACTCGCGGCTGGCGAGTCCCTCTCGCGCGACGCCGCCGCGGCCGCCTTCGGGGTCGTCATGCACGGCGAGGGCACGGCGGCGCAGGTGTCGGCGCTGCTCGTGGGACTGCGCGTGAAGGGGGAGACGCCGGATGAGGTGGCCGGGGCGGCGATGGCGTTGCGCGCCGCGATGACCGTCCTGCCGGCCGGCGCACCCGACGCGCTGGTGGACACGTGCGGCACCGGGGGCGGCGCGGTGCCGACGTTCAACATTTCGACGGCTGCGGCACTGCTCGCCGCCGGGGCGGGCGTGCGCGTCGCCAAGCACGGCAACCGGTCCTTCTCGTCGCGCTCGGGAAGTGCCGACGTGCTCGAGGCGCTCGGGGTGCCCATCGACCTCTCGGTGGAGGCGATGGGTGACGTGCTCGAGTCGGCGGGCATCGTCTTCATGTTCGCGCCGACCATGCACCCCGCCATGCGGCACGTCGGCCCCGTGCGGCGGGAACTGGCTATCCAGACCGTGATGAACCTCGTCGGGCCGCTGGCCAACCCGGCGCGTGCCGGCCGTCAGGTGATCGGTGTGGCCGATCCGCGTCGGCTGGGCCTCATCGGCGGGGCGCTCCAGGCGCTGGGCACGACGCACAGTCTGGTGGTGCACGGCGAACCGGGCATGGATGAGATCTCGCCGCTTGGGCGCACCACGGTGCTCGAACTCGTGGACGGTGAGGCGCGTTCCTGGACGGTCGAGCCCGAACGCCTGGGCGCGCTGGTGCCGAATGCGAACGACCTCGTCGGTGCCGAGCCGGCCGAGAACGCGCAGATCATCGAGGCGGTGCTGGCCGGTGCGGGCAACGCCGGCGCGACGGCGGCCGTGGTGCTGAATGCTGCGGGCGCGCTGTACGTCGGGGGCAAGGCGGCCGATTTTGCCGGCGCGATGGCGCTGGCGCGCGATGCCCTGAAGGCGGGTGCCGGCCGGGACGCGCTCGAGCGATTGCGGCGCGCGGCGCGCGCCGCGCGCGGGGCGGCCAGGCGCTAGGCGCTAGACGTCACGCGTCAGGTCGTCGTGCCGTTCGCATGCGGACGCCCGGACCGCGGCCCTCAGTAGCGCCGAAGGACGCCGACCACCACGCCTTCGATCCGCAGGTCGTCCGTGCGGTCGAAGTACATCGGACTCATCGCGTCGTTGGCCGGCTGCAGGCGGACGCGGCCGTCGCGCTCCTTGTAGAACCGCTTGACCGTCGCCGCCGAGCCGTTGAGCATGGCAATGACCATCTCGCCGTTGTCGGCCGTGTGGCGTTCGTTGACCACCACGAGGTCGCCGTCCGCGATATGGTCGTCGACCATCGAGTTGCCGCGCACCCGCAGGACGTAGTGGTTGCCACCCCGCCGCACGAAATCGTCGGGCACCGCCACGGTCTCGCCGCTCGTACTGTGCTCGATGGCGGCACCGGCCGCGACGGCGCCGAGCAGCGGCAGTTCGACGGAGTGCGGATAGGCCTCGCTCGGCAGGATCTCGATGGCACGGCTCTCATTGTAGCTACGCTTGATGTAGCCCTTGCGCTCGAGGTTCGTGAGGTGTTCATGCACCGTGGCCAGCGAGTTATAGTTGAACTGGGCGGCAATCTCCTCGAAGCTCGGCGCGTACCCGTGCTCGCCCTGAGAGACCTGCAGGTAGTCGAGGATCTGGCGCTGGCGCTTGGTGAGCGGCATGGCGGCGGTCCGGGAGTGAAAATGAATGCAGCAAAAAGTCGCGGTCGCACATCGACGAGCGAATAAACCCCGAAGTAACGGTAGCCGAACATTGACCGAAACGCAACCGCGCGAGTGGACTCCCCCGGACGGCACGCTTGGCCGGCTCTCGGCGGAGTCCTTCGTCCGTGCCGCCGCGGCGCGATCCGGCCTGGCCGCCCTCGAACGCCGAGCCGCCGACCAGCCGGTGGTTCCGTCGCTGGCGCGCGCGCTGAGGCAGAGCGTCGTGGCCGTCATCGCCGAGGTGAAGCGCCGTTCGCCAAGCAAGGGTGACCTTGACCTGTCGCTCGACGCCGCCGTACGGGCCGCGGAGTACGTCTGTGGGGGGGCGTCGGCCCTCTCGATCCTGACCGAACCGGACGCGTTCGGGGGATCGCTGGACGATTTGGTTGCCGCGCGGTCCGCCGTGGACGTCCCGCTGCTGCGAAAGGACTTCATTGTGGACGAAATCCAGCTGCTCGAGGCCCGTGCATTCGGCGCCAGCGCCGTCCTGCTGATTGCCCGTGCACTGCCACCCGCCCGCTTCGAGGCGCTGGCCGCCGAGGCACTGGGCCTGGGCCTTGGAGTCCTGCTGGAGGTGCGCGACGAGCACGAACTCGCACGGGCGATGCGCGTGACCGCGGGCGTGATTGGCGTGAACAACCGGAACCTCGAGACGCTGCAGATCGACGACGCCGTGAGCGCGCGACTGCTCTCGCGTGTGCCCTCGAACCGCACCGTCGTGTATGAGAGCGGCGTGGTGGACGTCGCGGGCGTGCGCCGTGCGGCCTCGCTCGGCGCCGACGCGGTGCTCGTCGGATCGGCCCTCTCGGTGTCTGCGTGCGCGGAGGATGCCGTGCGGGCGCTCGTCAGCGTGCGCCGAGTGAGCCGTGGCTGAGGTGAAGTTTTGCGGTCTCATGCGGTCGGACGACGTGGCCCGCGCAGTCTCGCTCGGCGCGGCGTACGTCGGCGCGGTTTTCGCCGGCGGACCCCGGCGCCTGACGGCGGCCGAGGCATGTGCGATATTTGGCAAGAGTCCGCCTGGTGCCGGACCGCGCCGCGTGGGCGTGTTCGGTGCCCAGGCGGCCGCAGACATCGCGGCGATGGCGGCCGAGGCGGCGCTCGACGTCGTGCAGCTGCACGGTGAATCTCCGGCGACGCTCGTGGAATCGCTGCGGCGGTCGTTCGGTGGGGAAATCTGGCGCGTGTTGCGGGTGGGCGGGCCCACGCACGCGGCCGCGTTGCGTGCTGCCTTCGTGGGCGTCGAGGGTGTGGTGGTGGACGCGCTGGTTGAGGGGCAACTGGGAGGCGCCGGCGTGACGGTGGACTGGCAGGCGCTGGCGGGCGCGCTCGACGATGCGGGGCGTCCGGGCCGGTTCATTCTTGCCGGCGGGTTGACGGCAGCGAACGTGCGCGAGGCAGTGCGCGTGGTCGCGCCCGATGTGGTGGATGTGTCGTCGGGCGTCGAAGCGGCGCCCGGAATCAAGGACCATGAGTTGATGCGCGCCTTCATCGGCGCTGCGCAGGGGAGAACGGGATGACAGGGGAGGCAACGACGGCGCCGACGTCCTCGGACCGGTTCGGCGCGTTTGGCGGTCGCTATGTGCCCGAGACGCTCGTGCCCGCGCTCGACGAACTTGAGCGCGCGCTGGAGTCGGCGCTTGCAGATCCGGCCTTCGACGCCGAACTGCAGGGGCTGATGACGCATTACGTGGGACGCCCGTCCACGCTGTGCGACGCGCCGCGCTTCTCCGCGCTCGTCGGCGCGCCGGTCTGGCTGAAGCGCGAGGACCTGAATCACACCGGCGCGCACAAGATCAACAATGCGCTGGCGCAGGCCCTGCTGGCCCGGCGGATGGGCAAGCGTCGCATCATCGCCGAGACGGGGGCAGGGCAGCACGGCGTCGCCACCGCGACCGTCTGCGCGCGGCTCGGCCTCGAGTGCGTCGTGTACATGGGCGAGGAGGACATGCGCCGCCAGGCGCTGAACGTCTACCGCATGCGTCTCATGGGTGCGACCGTCGTGCCGGTCACGGCCGGCACCCGCACGCTCAAGGATGCCACGACCGAAGCCATTCGCGACTGGGTGACCACCAGCCCGACGAGCCACTACATCATCGGCTCGGTCGTCGGGCCGGCCCCGTATCCCCGCATGGTGCGGGACTTCCAGGCCGTCATCGGGCGCGAGGCCCGCGCGCAGCTGCTGGAGCGCGCCGGGCGGCTGCCGCGCAGCGTGGTGGCCTGCGTGGGCGGTGGCAGCAACGCCATGGGCATCTTCCACGCCTTCGTGACCGACACCGAGGTGGAGCTGGTGGGCGTCGAGGCGGCAGGGCACGGCCTCGAGAGCGGTGCGCATTCGGCCAGTCTCACGCGGGGGACGCCGGGCGTGCTGCACGGCGCGCTCAGCTACCTCCTGCAGGATGCGCACGGGCAGGTGCATCCGGCGCACTCCATCTCGGCCGGCCTCGACTACCAGGGGGTGGGCCCCGAGCACGCGTTCCTGAAGGACTCCGGCCGTGCCACGTACGTCTCCGTGACCGATGACGAAGCGCTGCAGGGCTTCGCACTGCTCGGCCGGCTGGAGGGAATCATCCCGGCGCTCGAGACGGCACACGCGGTGGCGTGGATTGCGGCGCAGACGGGCCGCTGGTCGGCCGACGAGCCCGTCCTGCTTTGCGTGAGCGGTCGCGGGGACAAGGACGTGGCGCAGGTGAGCGAAACGCGTATCTTCACGGGGTGAGTGTGACGACCGCGCCCGTACCCGATCCGCGACCAGACGGCCTCGAGCCGCCCTTCTCCCCGACGATCGTCGAGGAGATGCTGCGGCAACTCGACAAGACCATCCGGGCGCACCTCCTGTACCAGGGCAACCACAACAACCCGACGTACGCGCGCGCGCTCGAGTTGCTGCGCGCGTCCTTCGCGCCAATCTGGGCCAAGATCGACTTGCTCGTGCTCGATGTTTCCGACACGGCGCTCACGTGGGAAGGCGTGCCCGTCCTGTCCGAGCCGACCAAGGTCGCCGATTCCCTGCCGTGGATGCTGTTCAAGGACGGCCTGCGAGAAGTGACGCTGCTGGAGGGCTTCGAGAAGGAAGAACTGAATGACTTCCTGACGATCATTCCCAAGGTGCGCCGCGCCCTGCCGGAGGAGGACGACCTCCTCACGCTGCTCTGGGAGGGCGAGTTCACGAACCTGCAGTACCGGTACGTGGACGTGACCAACGAGGGCGCGGAGCTCGAGGCGTCGGCGCAGCCGGGGCGGTGGCCGGCGGGCGGTGGCGAGCGACCCGAGGATCCGCAGGCGGCGGTGGACGAGGCGCGGCGCGCGGCGGAGGGGTCGCCGGAGCAGCAGAAGCGCGAAGGCATCGTCCGGATGGAGGACTTCGACAGCACGCTGTACTTCCTGGAAGAGAAGGAAGTGGAGTACTTGCGGCAGGAGACGCTGCGCGAGTACACCACCGACCTGCGGCGGGGCGTGCTGGATTCGCTGCTCGACATCTTCGAGTTCCAGGTCGATCCGCTCGTGCGCGCCGAGGTGCTGTCGCACCTCGAGGCGCTGATGCTGCACCTGCTGTCGGCTGGGCAATTCGCCAACGTGGCCTACCTGCTGCAGGAGTCGGTGCTGACGCTCGAGCGCGCGCGCGACGTGCAGCCCGAGACGAAGACGCGCCTCGGCTCCCTGGCCGCGCGCCTGAGCGAGCCGGCGGCGTTGAACCAGCTGCTCGAGGCGATGGACATCGCGCCGACGCTGCCGACCCCGGCCGACCTCAACGAGCTGTTCGCGCAGCTCAACCCGTCGGCGCTCTCGACGATCTTCGCCTGGTTGTCGCGCACGCAGAACCACGGCTTGCGCCCCATTCTCGAGGGGGCCGCGACGCGCATCGCGGAGTCCGCCACGGCCGAGCTGGTGAAGCTGATCGCCGATCCCTCGTCGGACGTCTCGCTCGAGGCCATCCGCCGCACCGGGGCGATGCGCGCCGCGGCCGGCGTGCCGGCGCTGGCGCGGGTGCTGGAGTACGGCGACCGCGACCATCGGATGGCGGCGCTCTCCTCGCTCTCGGACATCGGATCGCCCGGCGCGCTGCAGGCGATGGAGCGCGCCCTGCAGGACGCCGACCGCGACGTGCGGGTGGGCGTGGCGCGTGCGCTGATGACGCGGTCGCATCGGCCGGCACTCGCCAAGGTCGAGGCGGCGGTGAAGGGCAAGGAACTTCGCGAGGCCGATCGCACCGAGCGGCTCGCTTTCTTCGAGCTGTACGGCGCGCTGTGCGGCGACCCGGGCGTGCCGTTTCTCGACGGCATCCTCAATGCGAAGGCCGGGCTCTTTGCTCGCAAGGAGGACCCAGAGCTGCGCGGCTGTGCCGCCGTCGCTCTCGGGCGCGTCGGCAGCGAGGCGGCGCGCGCGGCGCTCCAGCGCGCGGCCGGCGACAAGGACGTGATTGTCCGCAATGCGGTGACGCGCGCCCTGCGCGGAGGCGGGGCATGAACCGGCCCTCCGGGCCGACGAGGGCCCTGCGCCCGTCCACGGCGTTGCCCGCGATGCACGAGGCGAGCGGCGAGGCGTACGTGCGCGTCGCGAGCCGTGCCTTCATTCAGGCCTTCTACGGCACAGTGCGCAACCTGCGCATGTATCCGTTCGAGAATGCGGTAGTGCAGCAGTCGCTGCAGGACCTGTCGGAAATCACGAACGACATCATCGTGCGCGAACTGGAGTGCGAGTTCCGGGTGGCGGGCGAGTTCATCTTCGTGAACAGCACCCGCCTGCGCCTCGACCTCGACAACTACACCAGTTTCAGCGCGCTGCTGAACCTGTTCCGACAGACCGGCATCGGGGCGCTGCGGGCGCTCCGGGCGCCCGCGGCGCGCGACTGGACGGTGCTGCTCGGCTTTCTCATGCACCCGCAGGGCAACGACGCGGCCGAGCGGTTCGCGGCGCTGGTGGTTCGCCTGCGGGAGACCACGGTGGACGCGTTCGAGCTGGGGCCGCTGGTCGAGTCGGACGAGGAGCAGGGCGGCGGACATGTCGAGTCGAAGGAGAAGGCCAAGCGCACCTACCAACGCTCGGTGGCGGCCACCAAGGACGTCATCAACTCGATCCGGATGGGGCAGAGCGCCAACATCAAGAAGATCAAGCGGGTGGTGCAGGGCATCGTCGATCAGATCCTGTCGGACGAGACCTCGCTGATCGGCCTCACGACGATCCGCGACTACGACGACTACACGTTCACGCACTCGGTGAACGTCTGCATCTTCTCGATCGCGCTCGGCCGGCGTCTCGCGCTCACCCGCCTGCAGCTGTACGACCTTGGCATGGCCGCGCTGTTCCACGACATCGGCAAGTCGCGCGTGCCGCTCGAAGTCATCAACAAGCCCGACGTCCTCACGGACGAGGAGTGGCGGATGATCGCCGCGCATCCGTGGCTGGGCGTGCTGTCGCTCTTCTCCGTGCGCGACCAGCAGGAGTTTCCGTACCGCTCCATGCTCGTGGCCTTCCAGCACCACATGAAGCGCGACCTGACGGGCTACCCGCGCAGCCTCCGCACGAAGGACCTGATGTTCTACGCCAAGATCGTCGCCGTCGCCGACGGCTTCGACGCCGCGACCTCGCGCCGGTCGTACCAGACGACACCGATCGCCCCGGCCGCCGTGCTGCAGGAGATGCGCGACAACGCGCGCCGCGGCATGGACCCGACCATCGTCAAGGCCTTCATCAACCTGCTCGGCATCTACCCCGTGGGCACCTTCGTGGTGCTCGACACCTTTGAACTGGCGATCGTGCACGCGGCCAACCCCGATCCCGACATGCTCTCGCGCCCGCTCGTGCGCATCGTGAGCGACGCACTCGGCAACGTGCAGTATCCGGGCACGGTGGTCGAGCTTTCCGAGCACAACGACACGGGCGTCTTCCTGCGCACGATCATCAAGACCGCCGACCCGGATCGCTACGGCATCCGCGTCGGCGACTACTTCGTCTGAGCCGGCCGTGCTGACTGCCCGATTTGACGCACTCCGCACGGCGGGGCGCCGCGCCCTCGTCTGCTATGCTACCGCGGGCCACC
>JBBQZD010000044.1:0-15693 GCA_038208045.1 Gemmatimonadales bacterium
CGGGCGACGTGTCCGAGGACGCGCCGCCACCCCGACTGCATCGGCTGGGCGGCAAGAAGTGGGCGCAGCAGCGCGACAAGACGCGCGCCGCCATCCAGGAGATGACGCACGAGCTGCTCGACCTGTATGCGCGCCGTCACATCGCGCACCGGCCGCCGCACCATCCCGACGGCGCGTGGCAGAAGCAGCTGGAGAGTTCGTTCCTGTTCGAGGACACGCCCGACCAGCAGCGCGCCACACGCGACGTGAAGGCCGACATGGAAGGGCCGCGCCCGATGGACCGGCTGCTCGTCGGCGACGTCGGCTACGGAAAAACGGAGATTGCCGTGCGCGCCGCGTTCAAGGCGGTGCAGAGCGGGCGTCAGGTGGCGGTGCTCGTGCCGACGACGATCCTCGCCGAGCAACACGCGCGCACCTTTGGTGACCGCTTCGCCGACTTCCCCATGCGCATCGCGGTGCTCTCGCGCTTCCAGACGGCCAAGGAGCAGAAGGCCGAGATCGAGGAGCTGAAGAAGGGCACCATCGACGTGATCATCGGCACGCACCGCCTGCTCTCGCCCGACGTCGAGTTCAAGCAGCTCGGCCTGATCGTGGTGGACGAGGAGCACCGGTTCGGCGTGAAGCACAAGGAGCGGCTCAAGCAGATGAAGCTCGAGACCGACGTGCTGACGCTCACGGCCACGCCGATTCCGCGCACGTTGCACCTGGCGCTCGCGGGCCTGCGCGACCTCACGCTGATGCAGACCGCGCCGCGCGACCGGTCGCCCGTGCTCACCTTCGTCGAGCCGTGGGACGACGGGCTGCTCGAGGAGGGCATTGCCCGAGAACTCGACCGTGGCGGGCAGGTGTTCGTGGTGCACAATCGCATCGAGACCATCGAGGCCGTGGCCGACCACGTGCGCCGCATCATGCCGCGGGCGCGCGTGGCCGTGGGGCACGGCCAGATGCGCGAGCGCGCGCTCGAACACGTGATGTCGGAGTTCGTGGGCGGTGCGGTGGACGTGCTGGTGAGCACGCTCATCGTCGAGAGCGGCCTCGACGTGCCCAACGCCAACACGATGTTCGTGAGCCGCGCCGACCGCATGGGGCTGGCGCAGCTGTACCAGCTGCGCGGCCGGGTGGGACGCTCGCACCGCCGCGCGTACTGCTACCTGATGGTGCCCGACACGCAGGTGGACCTCGACGCCGAGCGGCGCCTCAAGGTGCTGGAACACCATACCGAGCTTGGCGCGGGCTACCACGTGGCGCTCAAGGACCTCGAACTGCGCGGCGCCGGCAACCTGCTGGGGCCCGAGCAGTCGGGCTTCGTGCACGCGGTCGGGTTCGACCTGTACCTGCGGATGCTCGAGGAGACGGTGCAGCGCGTGCAGCGCGGGGCGGATGCCCCGCCGCCGCCGCCGGCCGACGTCACGCTCGACGTGCCCG
The DNA here is from genome assembly GCA_038208045.1 of Gemmatimonadales bacterium. GTDB lineage: Bacteria > Gemmatimonadota > Gemmatimonadetes > Gemmatimonadales > Gemmatimonadaceae > PNKL01. The sequence continues at coordinate 1,426 of JBBQZD010000044.1, forward strand.
CGTTCCTGCCCGACGACTTCATTGCCTCACCCGACGCCAAGCTCGACCTGTACCGGCGGCTGGCCGCCTGCCCCACGCTCGAGGCCATCGAGGCGGTGCGGGAGGAGGTGCGCGACCGCTTCGGGGCCCTGCCGGCGCCGGCCGAATCGTACCTGGCGTCGGCCAAGCTGCGCCTCGCGGGCGGCGCCCTCGGAATCGAGGGCATACTGGTGCGGGGGGATGAAGCCCGTGTAAACTTCAGGGCTGATGCGCTGCCGCGCATGAAACCCTTGGCCGCGGCCTTCCGGGACGTCCAGTTCCAGGTCGATGTCCGCCGGGTGCAGCCGCTGTCGCTGAAACTCACGCGACTCGGCGCCACCCCGGTGCTCGAAGGGCTCGTGCGCGTGCTGCGAACAATTGGGCCCGAGTCGAAGTAGAACATCATTCACGGGATCGTCGACCGCCGGCAGCACCGCCGGGCGTCCGACCACCCGCCTTCCCACGTCACCGATGAAGCGCAACGCCATTCTCGCCAGCACCCTTGTCGCCACCCTTGGCATCGCCGCCTGCGATGGCTTCAAGGAAGCGCTCACCGCCCACGTCGACGTGGTGGCCCGCGCCGGCTCGCAGGAGCTCTCGGTCAACCACCTCGCCGACCTCATCGGCCACTCCAAGGTGCCGCTGCGGAAGGACGTCGCCGCGGCCGTCGCCCAGATCTGGGTGTCGTACCAGCTGCTCGGCTATGCCGGCGCGCACGGCGACACCCTGCACGACGCCAAGCTCGCCGATGCGGCCATGTGGTCGGCCATCGCGCAGGAGAAGTCGAAGGCCTTCTACGAGCGGGTCTCCAAGGAGTGGAGCAAGGTGGACAGCGCCACGCTGCCGGCCCGGTACGCCGCGGGCGACATGTACGCCGCGCGCCACATCCTGCTCCTCTCCCCCCGGGAGGGCATGAGCACGAAGTCGCGCGATTCGGTGAAGGCGGAGCTGCAGAAGATCCGCAAGACGGTGACGGCCGCCAACTTCGCCGACGTGGCGTCGAAGAAGTCGATGGATGGCTCCAAGGCCAACGGCGGCAGCCTTGGCGTCTTCCCGCCGGGCGCGATGGTCCCGGAGTTCGAGGCGGCCGTCAAGGCGCTCAAGCCCGGCGAAATCTCCGAGGTGTTCGAGACGCAGTTCGGCTTCCACATCGTCAAGCGCCTGGCCTACGACGAGGCGGCCAAGGACTTTGCGCAGGCGTACGGCCAGGTCGCGGTGCAGCACGCCGAGAGCACCTTCCTCGCCGGGCTCGAGAAGGGCGCGGACGTGCAGGTGAAGACGGGAGCCGCCAAGCTGGTGAAGGCGATCGCCGAGGACCTCGATGGCCACCGCGACGACAAGACGGCGCTCACGTCCTCCAAGGCCGGCAGCCTCACCGCCGCGCGGCTGGTGCAGTGGATCAGCGCCATGCCGCCGCAGTCGCGCATTCGCGAGCAGCTCGCCACGGCGCCCGACACGGCCATCCCGTACTTCCTCAAGCAGGTCGCGCGCAACGAGATCGTCTTGCGCGCCGCCGACAGCATGAAGGTGACCGTCGACTCGGCGGCGCTCACCGGCATCCGCAACGCGTTCTACGCGCAAGTGATGGGCGCGATGAGCGAGCTCCGGGTGTCGCCGTTCTTCCTGAAGGATTCGGCCAAGACCGAGTCGGAGCGCGAGCGCCTCGCGGCGTCGCGCATTGACGCGTACTTCGACCTGCTGCTCAACGAGCAGGCACAGTTCATCAACGTCCCCGACGCGGTGACGGCGGCGCTGCGCGACAAGTACGAGTCGCGCGTGGTGCAGGCCGGCATCGAGCGGGCGCTCGAGCGCGCCACGAAGATCCGGCAGGTGGCGGACTCGACGCGCGCGGCGCAACCGCAGCCGCAGTCGGCGGTGCCCATGCCGGGCGGGGCCGCCCCGCAGGGTGCGCCCGCACCGGCTCCGCAGCCGGCCGAACCCGCCAAGAAGCCGTAATGCATCGCTCGCTTCTCGCAGTGGCGCTGCTCTGTGGCGTCGTCGCCCTCCCGGCCGGTGGCCAGGAGGGCGCGGCGCCCAAGCCGCGTGAACTGCCGGTGGACAAGATCATCGCCGTGGTCGGCACCAAGCCGATCATGTACAGCGAAGTGCAGGAGTACATCAACTTCCAGCGGCAGGGCGGCGCGCAGATCCCCGAGGATTCGGCGGGGTTCGTCACCTACGCGCGCGCCGTCATCAACGACCTGGTGGACCAGGAAGTGCTGATCGCCACGGCCAAGCAGTACAAGATCGACGTGACGGATGCGGAGGTGCTGGCGACGGTCGAGGGCGAGATGAAGCGCATCCGCGACCAGTTCAAGACCGAGCAGGAGTATCGCGACGCGCTGAAGGCCGAGGGCTTCGGCACGGTCGAAGAACTGCGGAAGATCCGCATGGACCGCGCCAAGCGCGACCTCTTCCAGCAGCGCGCCATCGACTCGCTCAAGGCCAAGGGACGCATGCCGTCCGTGGCGGTGTCGGAGTCGGAAATCAACGAGGCGTTCGCCAAGGCGAAGGACCGCCTGCCGCGGCGCCCGGCCACCGTGACGTTCCGGCAGATCATCGTGGCGCCGAAGCCGAGTGCGGCCAGCAAGAAGGCCACGCTGGCCAAGATGGACTCGCTGCGCAACGAGATCCTCAAGGGCGCCGACTTCGAGACCGTGGCCAAGCGCGAGTCGCAGGACCCGAGCTCAAAGGAGTTGGGCGGCGACCTCGGGTGGGCGCGGCGCGGCATGATGGTGCCGGCGTTCGACCAGATGATGTTCGCGCTCAACCCCGGCGTGGTCAGCCCGATCATCGAGACGGTCTTCGGCGCGCACATCATCCGCGTGGATCGCGTGCGCCCCGCCGAGGTGAAGGCGCGGCACATCCTCCTGCGGTGGAACCTCGACTCCGCCGACGTGGTGCGGGCGCGCGCCGAGGCCGACTCGACGCTCGCGCAGTGGAAGGCGGGCGCCAAGTACGACGACCTCGTGGCGAAGCATCACGACGAGGCCGAACTGCGCCTCATGGCCGACCCGGTGCCGCGCGATTCGCTGCCGGCGGCCTACAAGGTGGCCATCGCGGACACCCACGCTGGTGACTTCGTGGGGCCGTTCGAGATTCCGAACCCGCAGAATGCGTCGGTGAAGGAGGTCATCCTGCAGCTCACGACCGCCGACGAGGGCGGCGAGATGAAGGTCTCCGACATTCGCGACCGGATTCGTTCGCAGCTGCAGCAGGAGAAGACGGCGCGCCGCATTCTCGACCAGCTGCGCCGCGAGCTCTACGTCTCCATCCGGATGTGACGACGCCGCGGCTCGCCCTCACCCTGGGTGACCCGCGCGGCATCGGCGCGGAAGTCACGCGCAAGGCGCTCGCCGACCCTCGGGTCGCGAGCGCTTGCCGTTGGGTGGTGGTGGGGCCGTCGGGGCTCGAGTGCGCGGCCGACGAGGTGATCGGCGAGTGGCACGCCCGGCAGAGCGAGGCCAACGCCGGACGCCTTGCCGGCCGGGCGATCGAGCGCGCGGTGGAGCTGGCGGTGTGCGGCGAGGTGGACGGCATCGTCACGGCGCCCATCGACAAGCATGCGCTGCTGGCCGGCGGCTACGACTACCCTGGGCACACCGAGATGCTCGCCTCGCTCACGGGCTGCGACGTCGCCATGATGCTGGCGAGCGACCGGCTGCGCGTGGTGCTGGCCACCACGCATGTGCCGCTGCGCGACGTGCCGTCGCTGCTCACCGCGGAGCTCATCGCGCGGACGGCGCGCGTGACGCGCGACGGGCTGCGCGCGGGCTTCGGCATCGCCGAGCCCCGCATCGCGCTGTGCGCGCTCAATCCGCATGCGGGCGACGGTGGCCGGTTTGGCCGCGAGGACGACGACCTGCTGGCGCCCGCGGCCCGCGCCAGTGGGCTGCTGGGTCCGTTCCCGGCCGACACGGTCTTCGTACGCGCGATGCGCGGGGAGTTCGACGCCGTCATCGCCCCGTATCACGACGTGGGCATGACGGCCATCAAGGTGGCGAGCTTCGGCTCGGCGGTGAACGTCACGCTGGGGCTGCCGTTTCCGCGCACCTCGCCGGACCACGGCACCGCGCTGGACATCGCAGGGCAGGGGACGGCCGATGCGTCGTCGATGATCGCGGCGATCCTGCTGGCGGCGCGGCTGGCTTTGGTCCGTGCGTAGGACTTCCTCAACACGGAGTCGGTGAGGGAGGGCTGAGGGCCACGGAGAGGACAACAAGGTCTGGCTTTCCGCATAAGGAGTGTGAGTATGAACCCCTCGGCGTAGCGGCATTGCGGTCGGGGTCGGCAGCCAGCTCGGGCGGCTCCCGCGCCGATTGCACGGAGGATGATCGCCACGCCGTGAATGCGAATCGCACATCGCTGGAACGCGCTGGTCTCCTGGTGAAACACATTGGCGGTGCCGGAGACAACAGTGTGACCGCGCGATAACGCGCACGTGTTGTATCGTCCTGCCAACAACGGCACTGGGATGCAAGGAGCGGCAATGATGCGGATGTCGCGACGAATGGTTTGCGGTGAACGCTCCGCCGTCGCGTGCGTGCCGCTGGTGGTCGGCGCGGCTGTCTGCCGATGGCTCGCGGCGAGCTTGCTCTTCTGTATGCCGCTGACTGCGCAACAACGGATGCCCGTGCGTCCGCTGGGCCCGGTGACCGCGGTGACCGGTGGGGGAGTGCTCGGCTCAGTGAGCGCCGTGCGTGCCCTTCCCGGCGGATCGGTGTTGGTCAATGACATCATACGACGACAGTTGCTGCTGTTGGGCCAGGATCTGATGCTGCGAAAGGTCGTGGCCGACACCACTGCAGCCACGTCGCTCGCGTACGGAAGCGCGATCTGCGGGCTGATCGCCTTCGCAGGGGATTCGTCGCTGTTCATCGATCCGCGCTCCCTCTCGATGCTCGTGATCACCGCATCGGGGGAAATCGGCCGCGTGATGGCCATACCGAGCCCACGTGACGCGTACTCGATGATTGGAGGGCCGTTCGGCACCCCGGGGTTCGATACGCGGGGCCGCTTGGTCTTCCGCGGGCTGCCGCCGATTGGGAGCGAGGAGGAAGAACATCTGCGCGATTCCTCGCGCACGCTGCCCTTCGCCGACAAGGCGCCGCTGTACCGTCTGGACTTTGCAACTCGGAGGCGGGACACGCTGACTTCCGTTGTGATCCCGCGACAATCCGTCGCAACGCACTACGACAGGAACAACAGGATGATTGGCGCGACCGTCCTCACCAACCCGCTGACTCCGGTCGATGATTGGGCGGTTCTGGCGGATGGGCGAGTCGTCGTGGTCCGCGGCGCGGACTACCGCGCAGAGTGGTTGGCAACCGATGACAGTTGGCATAACACTCCGCGCGTGCCCTTTGGATGGGAACGCATCGATGATGACGGAAAGCAGCGCGTGCTGGACTCGGTGCGGACGCAGGCCGACAGTGCGCGCGAATCGCTGAAGCGGCGCATCGAAGAGGACCCCGCGAGCGCGCGCACGGCTAACTGGACAAACCAGGGGGTCGCGGCAACCTCGTACACCAGCTACCCCAGTGGGAGATCCGGCCCACCTAAGGTCGAGTGGTTCGTGCCAGTCACCACGTTCATCGACCCCAGGAGAATGCCGGACTATCGGCCAGCATTTCGGATGGGTGCCGCGAAGGCTGACGGGAGTGGCAACCTGTGGGTGCGGACCACCACGCCGAGCGCGACGGGAGCCATCTATGATGTCCTCTCTCCGGACGGCCAGCTCATCGACCGAGTCCGTGTGCCGTACGGGCGGGTAGTCGCCGGCTTCGGCCCAGGCGTGGTGTACCTTGGCGTCCTCGACGAGCAGGGTGCGCGGCTGGAACGCGCGAACCTTCGCTGAGCGCTGCGCCAGGGCGTGACCGCCCGCGCCAGTGGGAGATCATGTCTCCAGAGGTTCGTTTCACGCTCGACCGTAACATGCGTGATGATGCCCGGCACAAGTTGGTTCCTCCGCGAAACAACCGTGCGAGTCTGTGATTGCTAGACTGGTCGGGCGAACCGGCGATGGTTGTGCCGTCCGCTGACCAATCCAGACAGGAAACAATCCTGTCCCCGCACTACGGACAAACTCATACGGCGCCCGTCCTTCGACACCGTGGCAACAGGAGTCCTGCTCGTCTGCGGAGTTCTTGCAACCGCCGTTCTTGTCCGCCGAGCAGTTCTTGGAGAGAAAGTGGCGGTACTCGAACCGGACCGGCAGGAACTCGCTGACTGGCGCTCATACGCCACCGGCCCTTTGGTCATCGGACCGGTTGACGCCCCCGTTACCCTGACGGTCTTTTCCGACTTTCAGTGCCTCTTCTGCGCGCGGTTCGCTCATTCGTTACAGCGGCTGCGGAACACACGCGGCGTGAGTATCCGTATCGTGTATCGCAACGCCCCGAACGTGAAGCTGCACCCCGCCGCGCGCGTGGCGGCCATGCATGCAGTCTGTGCGGCCGAGCAGGGCATGTTCGAACGAATGCACGACGTGCTGTTCGCGAATCCGGACGCCGTTGCGGTCGGCCGATGGCCGTGGATCCGGGGCGCTTCGGGCATACGCGACGCGGCGCAATTCGACGCGTGCCTCCGCGATGCCGCAACGGCAGCGGTCGTGCGAAACGACTCGCTCGACGCGGCACGACTGCGCCTCGTAGGCACGCCGACCCTGATCGTGAATCAGTGGCGAGTTCGAGCCGGGAACCCGCCCGACAGCATCTTGGAGCGCCTCATCGACTCGGCGAAGACCGGCGCTCGACAGCAGTAACCCACACTGGATCCACGCACCCACATATGGGAGCGCCGGTCGCTGCTTCACCCATCTCAAAACGGAGCCTGTAGATGAAGAAGAAACGCATTCTGCAACTGGCGTCCATCGCGGCGGTGATCGCCGCCCTGCTCACACCGACGCCAGCCGCCGCAACCCCGGGCCCCTGCCCGGGCAATATCGTCCGAACCCCAGACTACACCGCATGCCACCTGGTGTCCGGAGGAGACTGCGCGAGTTGCAGGTACCGGTGCGACGACGGCACCTACGAGGACGTCAACTGGTGCGAGACCTAGTCGGTTATCGCGTCGGATCCTGCGTCCCGCGTCGTGGTTGCGTGCGACGCGGGACGCTTGCTTGCATTCGGATCCGCCGCATGGCAGACCGGACCGTTGATCATGGCGCTACGGTCGGATGATCACGGGTCTGGGTGGCCCGAACGAATTGCTATTTGCGCTGTCTGCCATGGTCCTGCCCGTCGCGCCGGGGCTCTTCCATGCCTTCGTGGGCAGCGGCACCCCTTCGCGCACTCGCAGCAACACTGACCACTCCTCGTTGTGTAGGCGCAGCGTGTCACCCCGGAGCGTCACGGGCCCACACAACCTGGTCGGCGATGGCGGCAGTTCGGCGACGCAGAGTCTGCCAAGGACATGGCGCGTGTCGATATACCAGCGACGCGGATGAAACGCTCGACCTCGCTCGGTCCAGAAGGAACCGTCGCCTCTTCCGTGCATTGCGAAGGTACTGTCTGAACGGAAAGTGAAGCGTTCGAGCGCGCCCCGCGCCGGGAAGACCTGCACCCAGTCGCCCAGAATCTGCTGCGGTAGCCGCGGTGACGGCGATGCCATCGGCTCCTCCGACTTCGGGCGAGGCGTACGCCCCTCCATAAAGGCGACAAGCCCGGCGACGACCACAAGCCCAAACAACAGTCGTTCTCTCACTTCGGGAACCCTTGAAAAGACGGTCGCCGCGAACGTCGATGTGAGTAATGTGCAGAGAACACTCACGCCGCGCCAAGACGAGGCCCAGCACAAAAGCCGTCCCGTGCGGTCAATGTGTTTCACGCCACGACCATCTCGTGTCATCTGCCACAGGGGGCGATTCTAGCGCGCATTCACCGCCTCTCCGCAACGTTACGTGACGTAATAGCGTTGGTGCACTCGGGCTGTAGATTGGTAAGCGGGTGCCGCGTCACTCCCGACCAGCACCGCAATCTGCCTCTCGAGAATGTTGCCGATGAACACTGAGGCTCGACTAGTGGTTCTCACTTCGTGCGACAGTCTCACGGATGCCGTGCGTCGGGGTCTGGGTTCGCAGGTGTCCTTCCGGTTTGCAGAGTCAGAGGAGGCGCTGTCTCGGCTTATCGGGCGCACCACGCAGCTCGTCGTGATTCACCTGGCGAGTGCGCTCGGTGACGGTGGCATCGCCGGTCGGCTCGTGCGTGCCCATCACCCAATCCGCTTGTGTCCTATTGTTGGAATCGGTAGCACCGAAACCTGCGCTTTGATACATCTGTCCCCGCAACACGTTCTGGACGACCTGCTGTGTCTTGACGCGGAGCGCTGGCAGACCCTCCTTCTTGCGTGGGCGGCGTACCCCGAGTCCGCGCGTTCCCGTGTCGAGGCTCTGCGTGTGCTTCATCAAGTGGCGCCGCCTGACCTGCTCCCGATTCTCGACGAGTTGATGATGGCGCCTGTGTCGACGCTCAGCGTCAAAGGATGGAGCGCTGCGCGCGGCAGGAGTCGCACGACCGTCTTTCGTCAAATGTCTGCGCTCGGCGTGAAACCATCGGATCTGGTTGACATTGCCCGCTGCTTGCATGCGGTTGGCCCCATTCTCTCGGCAAACCAACGGGAGCCGTGGCAGCCTCGTCGGTGGTCAGAACTCAGGACTGAACGGCGAGTACTTGCGCGCACGCTCGCTGTCGACCTGGCCGACGTCGCACGATTGGGAATGAGGGATGCGGCGGAGGCTCGCAGGGAGATTGCCGCGAGGTTGTGCGTCTTCTTTGAGGCGCTGGGCGCTCGGCAACGCGACACCTCGCCAACCAGCTCCGGCTCGGCTTATGCCGGGGGGGGGGCGGCGGTTGTTGAGCGCGCGCATCGACCGTGCCGCTCGGTGATTCCAGTTCGGCTCGGGTTCACGGACGCACCCGAGGGGCCTTGCACCATCCCTGCGTAGCAGAATGCTCGGTGCAAGAGGATTCTTCCGCAGAACACTGGCGGCTCACCAAATCGGGAATTGCGGTGTCGAGATGGGCTCGTTACGTGCAAATCGAGTGGATGGTCTGCCGATGCTGTATCCACTTGTGCCTCTGCATCCGGCTCATCCCATCCCGCCGAAGGGCCAAGGCAGAAATGGGGCGAGAAGCAATTCCCCGCTTTCATCCCAAGAGCCACGACTGCTTGCGTTCGAGGTACTGAGAGGTGCGCGCCATCACCTCCACGCGGGCGGCTACCGTGCAAATGCCCCCCGCCATGTGCACCCGGAGGCGTTCCGCGAGTGCGGGGTGGAAGGTGAGCTCGTTCGGCACCTGACGAGACCTCAGGCGATGATCGACACACTTCCGTAGTGATGGCGAACCAGGCTGCAGTGTCCGAGGCGACAGTCCGTAACGTCTGCCGCGCCGCTGCCGAGCAGGTTAGCTGGAGCCCAAATTCTCAAGGTGACTTCGCGGAGATGTCCTCTCGCCGAGCGCTCATTGAAATCTCCTTTGCGGCCTCCGTGGCCGTCCGGCTGTCCTGCGTGCCTCCGTGTTGAACACGACCGGAATGGCGCGCCACACTCACTCGCGCGCCATCTCCAGCACCGCAATCCGCCGCCCGTCCATCTCGCGCACCGTCCACGCGGCGCCGCCCCCGCTCACGCGGTCGCCCACCTGTGGCAGCCGACCAAGCGCGCCGAACACGAATCCGCCCACGGTCGTGTAGTCCTCCTCCGGCACGCTCAGGCCGTGCTGGTCGTTGACGTCGGCGATCTCCATCTGGCCCGGCACCAGCGTGTTGCCCTGCGCCGTGCGATGGGTGACGGCTTCGCCCTCGTCGTGCTCGTCGAGGATCTCGCCGACCAGTTCCTCGAGCAGGTCTTCCATGGTGACCAGCCCGGCGGTGCCGCCGTACTCGTCGAGCACGATGGCCAGGTGCTCCTTGAGCCGCTTGAAGTCGGCCAGCACCTCCTCCACCTCCCGCGAGCCGGGCACCGCGTGCACGTCGCGCATCACCGACGCCAGCGAGAACGTCGCCGGGCGGTGCAGGAGCACGGGCAGCAGGTCGCGGGCGTGCACCATGCCGACGATGTTGTCCAGCGAGCCCTCGTACACGGGATACCGCGAGAACCCGGCCTCCACGACGACGCCGAGCGCCTCGTCGAGCGTCGCTCCGGTGTCGAGCGCCACGATGGCCGTGCGCGGCGTCATCACCTCGCGGGCGTTCTTCTCGGAGAACTCGAACACCGCTTCGATGAGATCGGCGTCCTGCTGCTCCAGCTCGCCCTCGCGCTGGCTCTGCTCGACGATGAGCTTGAGCTCCTCGGGCGAGTGCACCGCCTCGTGGCCGATGTCGATGCGCAGTCCGAACAGGCGCAGCGCCCGGTCGGCCGAGGCGTTCAGCAGCATCGTGAACGGGCTGGCGAGCCAGGCGAAGCCGAGCAGCGGCGGGGCGAGCCACTTGGCCCAGACCTCGGGGTGCTGCAGCGCCGCCGCGCGCGGCACCAGCTCGCCGAACACCACGTGCAGGTACGTCACCGCCATCAGCGCCACGCCGGCGCCCAGACTCACGCGCAGGCCGGCGTCCAGCGCCAGCGGGAGCAGGCCGAACCAGCGCTCGAAGATGTGCCCGACGGTCGCCTCGGCGACCCATCCCAGCCCCAGGGAGGCCACGGTGATGCCCAACTGGCTGGCCGATAGCACATGCACCAGATTGTCGGTGGCACGCAGCGCGAACCGCGCAATCGGGTCGCCGGCCCGCACCATCGCCTGCAGCCGGGTGCGGCGGGCGCGCACCAACGCGAACTCCACCGCCACGAAGTAGCCGTTGAGGAGCAGCAGACCGACGATGAGAAAGGCGCGTGAGAGCATGGGTCAAACGTATCGTGAGGGCGCGCCGGTCGGCCAGCGTGTGACGCGATGATGCGCACCGTCCCCCGGCCGTCCGGTGCCGCACCCGCCGACTGCGCGCCGATCGCGAGCAGCCGGGCCTCGGCGTCGCGCGGGCATTCGCATGCGCCCGGCGGCGGACACGACCACCGTCACGCCACGGCTACGGCCGGCCTGCGTGCGGCCCTCGCGCTCACGCTGCTCTTCTTCTTCGTCGAAGTCGTGGGCGGCTGGCTTTCCAACTCCCTGGCCCTGCTGGCGGACGCCGGCCACATGTTCACGGACGTAGGGGCGCTGGGGCTGTCGCTCTTCGTGGCCTGGTTCAGCCGCCAGCCGGGCTCGGCGCGCAAGACCTTTGGGTACCTGCGCTGGGAGATCCTCGCGGCGTTCATCAACGGATCGGCGCTGCTGCTGGTGAGTGCGGGCATCGTGTGGGAGGCCATTGGCCGCCTGCGCCATCCCGAGCCGCTCGAGAGCGGGCTGATGCTCGTGGTCGCCGTGGGCGGGCTGGTGGTGAACATCATCGCCGCGCGGTTGCTGCACGCCGGGGCCGGGCACTCGCTGAACGTGCGGGGCGCGTACCTGCACGTCCTCAGCGACCTGCTTGGGTCTGTGGCGGCCATCGTCGCGGCGCTGGCCGTGCGCTACTTCGGCTGGACCATCGCCGACCCGGTGGCGTCCATCGTGATGACCCTGCTCATCGTGTTCGGCGCGTGGCGCCTGGTGCGCGAGTCGGTGGACGTGCTCCTCGAGGCGGTGCCGCCGCACATCGCGCTCGACGCGGTGCGCGCCGCCATCGCCGCCGTGCCCGGCGTGGCGTCGGTGCACGACCTGCACGTCTGGACGGTCACCAGCGGGATGGTGGCCATGAGCGTCCATGTGGTGGTGCCGGAGGGCGCGCGGCACCAGGGCGCGCTCGAGCGCGTCCACGCCGAGATGGCCACATTCGGCATTGGGCACGTGACGGTGCAGGTCGAGGGGCGCGCGATGGTGGAGTGCGCGCCGGAGGCCGGCGCGATAAACTAACGAATTGGAATTCGGATTCCGGAATTGGAATTCGAATCCTGAAGTCGAACCGGAGGGCTGATCGGGAATGCGGTACGGCATTCCACGGCGACTCCACAATTTGTTCTCCGTCCGTCTCGCGTTCCTCGTCCGCGTTCACCGTCCCCTCTCCGCACTCCGAGTTCCCACCCATGGCTCAACTCGACAAGCTCCTTGCCGTCATGATCCAGAAGAGCGCCGAGTCGCTCGAAATGGACGAAGACGCCCCGGCGACGTTGCGCATCGAGGGCAGCGACACGCCGCTCACCAAGGCGCTCAACGGCGCGCAGGTGGTGGCGCTGCTCAAGGAAATCGCGCCGCCGCAGGCGGGGGCGAACCTCGACGGCAAGGTGCCGGTGAAGTTCCAGTACACCAACGCCGAGGGCGTCTTCGTCGTCCGGGCCATGCTGCAGGGCGACAAGTGGCACTGCCAGCTGTCGGTGGACGACAAGGGGGAGTTCGAGCGCCGGACCGGGATGTTCCGCGCCGTGGACATGGAGACGCCCTCGGTGGCGGAGGTGGCGACGCCGAAGACCGACGCGGCGACGCTGAGCGACCCGGGGAAGGCCAAGGCGCAGATGGAGAAAATGCTGCGCCTGCTGGTCGAGGTCGGCGGCTCCGACCTGCACCTGCGCGTCAGCGAGCCGCCGATCATCCGCAAGAGCGGCGAGATGACGCGGGTGGAGGGGGAGAAGCTCACGGCCGCCGAACTCGACCTGCTCGTGATGTCGATCATCCCCGACCGCAACCGGAAGGAATTCGTCGAGCACAACGACACCGACTTCGCCTACGAGATCGAGGGTGTGGCGCGGTTCCGGGCCAACGTGCTGAAGGACCGCAAGGGCATCGCCGCGGTCTTCCGCGTCATCCCGAGCAACATCGTCACGGCCGACCAGTTGGGCGTCACCGCCGAGGTGCAGAAGCTCTGCTACCTCACCAAGGGGCTCGTGCTCGTCACCGGCCCGACGGGCTCGGGCAAGTCGACGACGCTCTGCGCGCTCATCGACCTCGTCAACCGCTCGCGCTCCGACCACGTCATCACCATCGAGGACCCGATCGAGTTCGTGCACGAGAACAAGAGCTGCATCGTGACGCAGCGGCAGGTGGGGGTGCACACCGATTCGTTCAAGAGCGCGCTGCGCGCCGCCCTGCGCGAGGACCCCGACATCATCCTGGTGGGCGAACTGCGCGACCTCGAGACGGTCGCCATCGCCATCGAGACGGCCGAGACGGGGCACCTCGTGTTCGGCACGCTCCACACCACCACCGCCGCCAGCACCATCGACCGCCTCATCGACCAGTTCCCGGCCGACCGGCAGGAGCAGATCCGGACGATGCTCTCCGAGTCGCTCAAGGGCGTGGTGTCGCAGGTGCTCTGCAAGAAGATCGGCGGCGGCCGCGTGGCCGCCCGCGAGATCCTGCTCGTCACGGGGGCCGTGTCGAACCTCATCCGCGAGGGGAAGACGTTCCAGATCCCGAGCATCATGCAGACGTCCAAGCGCATCGGCATGGTGACGATGAACGACACGCTGATGGGCCTGGTCGAGAGCAAGCAGGTGGAGCCGAAGGAGGCGTGGATGCGGTCGGCCGACAAGCCGTCGTTCGTGGCCGCGATGAAGGCCAAGGGCTTCGACGTGTCGTTCGCCGAGACGGAAATGCAGACGGCGCAGGCCGCCGAGGCACCGGCGGGGGGCGCGAAGCCGGCCGGGCGCCGCTAGCCCGCCGCTAGCTGTGGGTTCTAAAGACGTTGTTCACGCTGCATGAGGAAGTGGAGCAGCGGAGGGATGCGGCCGAGCGACCGATGCGGGCGCTCGACATTGTAGGAATCTAGGTACTCGGGGAGCGCGGCGTTGCGCTGGGCGGAGGTGCGGTAGGGGTGCTTGTAGGCCCAGCGGCGGAGCGTGGTCTGGATGAAACGCTCCGCCTTGCCATTCGTTTGCGGGCGATACGGCCGCGTGCGGAGGTGGCGGATCTGCTGCGCCGCGCAGACGGCCCGCACCGCGTGGCTCGTGTACGCCTTCGCGTTGTCGGTCATCAGCCCGTGCATCCGGATTCCGAGCTGCGCGTACCAGTGCTGCGCGTGCTCGAGGAAGCGCGCGCAGGTCACGGCATCCTGCGCCGGGTGCAACTCGGCGAAAGCCAGGCGCGTGGCGTCGTCGACGGCCACATGCAGAAAGTCCTGGCCGAGTCCACGGCGACGGCCGACGCGCGAGCGATCCCCGTGGATCCGGTGGCCGGCGGCGGCAAAGCGATCGAGCGCCTTGATATCGACGTGCACCAGCTCGCCCGGGGTCTCGCGTTGATACCGCGGGCCGCCCGTCGCGCCCGGCCCCTTGAGACGCCCGTGGCC
>JBBQZD010000045.1:0-15563 GCA_038208045.1 Gemmatimonadales bacterium
TCCCACCCCCCCACTCACTACCGCGCCAGCGAGTCCAGCACCGGCCGCAACCCGCGGAACACGTTGGCCGCCACGCGCCGCGCCCCTTCCTCGGTCGGGTGAATGCCGTCGTCCTGGTTCAGCGCGGGCTTGCCGGCCACGCCGTCGAGCAGGAACGGGAGCAGCCGCACCCCCTCCTGCTGCGCCACCTTGGCGAAGAGCGCGTGAAAGCGGCGCGTGTACGCGGGGCCGAGGTTGCGCGGCGCCTCCATCTGCACGAGGACGATGGCGGCGCCCGGCTGGAGCACGCGGGCGCGGGCGATGAGCGCGGCGATGTTCGCCGCCGTCGTGTCGGGATCGAGGCCGCGCAGGCCGTCGTTGGCGCCGGTCTCGATGACCAGCGCTGCCACGCGCTGCGACAGCAGCCAGTCGGCACGGCGCAGGGCGCCCGCGGACGTTTCCCCGGACAGCCCGCCGTTGATCACGTCCACCGGCAGCCCGGCCGCCCGCGCCAATCGCTGGAGCACGGCCGGGTAGGCGCTGTCGGGATCGAGCCCGAGCCCCGCCGTCAGCGAGGTGCCAAGAAACAACACGCGGGGCGGCGCCGTCGTAGTTGTTGCGGGGGCGCCCCGCGCCGTGGTTGATTCCACGGGAACGACGGCGGTCGCCCGGGGGTTTTCCCCAGACCTGCCGCACGAGAGCGCGCCCAGCACGGCCGCGCCAACCACCACCGAGTCGATCAATCGCATGCTCGTTGCCCGTGACCTGACCAAGGAATACCAGAGCGGCACGCAGAACCTCGCCGTCCTGAAAGATGTGTCCTTCTCGATCCCGCAGGGCACCTTCGTCGCCATCGTCGGTCCCTCGGGAAGCGGCAAGACGACGCTGCTCGGCCTGCTGGCCGGCCTCGACGTCCCCAGCCGTGGCACGGTGGAGCTCGACGGCGCCGACCTCAACGCACTCTCCGAGGACGCCCGGGCGCAACTGCGTGGCCAGAAAGTTGGGTTCGTGTTCCAGGGCTTTCAACTGATCCCCACCCTGACGGCCCTCGAAAACGTGCAGGTGCCGCTGGAGTTGCGCGGGGACTCGGGGGCACCGGCGCGGGCGCGCGAGCTGCTCACGCGCGTCGGGCTCGGCGACCGGCTGCATCACTTCCCGACCCAGCTCTCCGGCGGCGAACAGCAGCGCGTGGCCATTGCCCGCGCCTTTTCCAACCGGCCGCGCATCCTGTTCGCGGATGAACCCACGGGCAACCTCGACGGGGCCACGGGTGGCCGCATCGTGGAGCTGCTGACGGCGCTCAACCGCGAGGAAGGCGCGACGGTGGTGCTGGTGACGCACGACATCGGGCTCGCCGAGCGGACGCAGCGCATCATCCGGCTGGCCGACGGCGTGGTCGTGGACGACCGCGCCACCGCGCCCGCCACCGCGCCCGCGACCGCGACCGCGCCCGCGCCCGCGGCCGACGCCGGCGTGGACGCCCACGGCAGCGCCGAGTGAGCGGCATGTCGCTGGGCATGCTGTCGCGCCTGGCCTGGCGCGAGAGCCGCACGGCGCGCCGACGCCTGCTGCTGTACATGTCGTCCATCTCGCTGGGCGTCGCGGCGCTGGTGGCCATCGATTCCTTCGCAAGCAACACGCAGGAGTCCATCCGGGCGCAGTCGCGGTCGCTGCTGGGCGGCGACGTCGCCTTCAGCGCGAACCAGCGCTTCCCGGCCAAGATCGACTCGCTCTTCGACTCGCTCGCGACGGCCGGCGTGCCGGTGGCCCGGGTGACGACGTTCGGGTCGATGGCCTTCGTCGGGCGCACCGGCGGCACGCGGCTCGCGCAGGTGCGCGCGGTGAACGCCCGGTTCCCGCTCTACGGCGACCTCGTCACCGAGCCGGCAGGCGCCTGGGCGCGCCTGCGCACCGCGCCGGTGGCGGTGGTCGACCCCACGCTGCTGGTGGCGCTCGACGCGCAGGTGGGCGACACGCTGACCATCGGCTTCGCGAAGTTCGAGATCGCGGGCTCCCTGACGAGCGTGCCGGGCGACCCCGGCATCGCCAGCGCCATTGGGCCGCGCGTCTTCATTGCCGACCGATGGCTGGCCGAGACGCAACTGCTCGGCTTCGGCAGCCGCGCACAATACGAGGCGTTCGTGAAGCTCGCGCCGGGCGTGAGCTCGCCCAAGTGGGCGGCGCCACTGCGCCCGCGGATGCTGAAGGCGAACGTGCGCATGCGAACGGTCGTGCAGCAGGAGCTCAACTTCACGCAGGCCATCGGCCAGATGGCGAGCTTCCTCGGGCTGGTCGGCCTCATTGCGCTGCTGCTCGGCGGCGTGGGCGTGGCCAGCGGCGTCACGGCCTTCGTGACGCGCAAGATCGACACGGTGGCGGTCTTCCGCTGCCTCGGCGCGACGAGTGGCCAGGTGCTGTTCGTCTACGTGGTGCAGGCCGCGGCCATGGGACTCGTCGGCTCGGCGATGGGCGCCGCGCTCGGCGTCGCCATCCAGTTCGCCCTGCCGCACCTGGTAGGCGACTTCCTGCCGCTGAACGTGCAGGTGACGCTCGACCCGAAGGCCATCGGCACCGGGCTCGCGGTGGGCGTGTGCGTGGCGCTCATTTTCGCGCTGCGCCCGCTGCTGGCGCTGCGCCGCGTGTCGCCGCTGCAGGCGCTGCGCCGCGACGACGCCGCGCTGGAGCGGGCGTCGCTGCGCGACCCGGCGACGCAGCTCGTGAACCTCACCCTCGTGGGGAGCGTCATTCTGTTGGCCATCGGGCGCGCCGACACGGTGCCGCGTGGCCTGATGTTCGCGGTGGGCATCGGCACCAGTCTCGTGGTGCTGTTCGTGGCCGCGACGCTGCTGAGCGAGGCGGCGCGCCGCGTGGTGCGCCCATCGTGGCCCTACGTGCTGCGCCAGGGCATCGCCAATCTCCATCGCCCGGCCAACCAGACGCGCTCGGTGGTGATCGCCCTCGGCTTCGGCTCGTTCCTGGTGACGACGCTCTACCTCGTGCAGGCGAACCTGGTGAAGCAGTTCGACATCACCGCCGCCGCCTCGCGGGGCAACCTGATCCTGTTCGACATCCAGGACGACCAGCGCGCGGGGGTGGAGCAGGTGCTCCGCGAGGGCGGGTACCCGATGATCTCGATGACGCCCATCGTGACGATGCGCATTGCGAAGGTCGGTGGCCGCGACCTCGGCGAGCATGCGCGCACGGCGGGCCAGTCGAGCGGCAACTGGGCGCTGCGCCGCGAGTACCGGTCCACCTTCCGCGACACGACGGTGACCACCGAGAAGCTCGTGGAAGGCACGTGGTTCGGCGCGCACACGGCGGCCGACACGCTGCACGAGGTGTCCCTCGACCGCGACCTGGCGACGGAGCAGCTGAAGGTGAAGCTCGGCGACGTCATCGAGTGGGACGTGCAAGGGGTGCGCGTGGCCACGCGCGTCACGAGCTTCCGCGAGATCGACTGGGGGCGGTTCGAGCCCAACTTCTTCGCGGTGTTCGACCCGTCGGCGATCCGCAGCGCACCCAAGCAGTGGGCGGCGGTGGCGGCGGTCAAGGAGCTCACGGCGATCGCCCCGCTGCAGCGAACGATCGTCGAGCGCTACCCGAACGTCGCGAGCCTGGACATCTCGCTGGTGCGCAAGACCATCGCCGACATCATCAACAAGGTGTCGCTGGCCGTGCGCTTTTTGGCGCTCTTCTCGCTGGGCATGGGCGTGCCGGTGCTCTTCAGCGCGGTGTCGGCGACGCGACGCGACCGGCTGCGCGAAAGCGTGCTGCTGAAGACGCTCGGGGCCACGCAGCGGCAGATCCGGTGGATCCTGTTCACCGAGTACGCCCTGCTCGGCGCGCTGGGCGGGGCCTGCGGCATGGGCTTGTCGACGCTCGGCGGCTGGGCGTTGGTCCACTTCGTCTTCCAGGCGCCGTTCCAATTCGCCTGGGGCCCGGCGTCCCTGATCGCGGCGGCCATGCTGGGAATGGCCGTGGGCATCGGACTGCTCACCGGGCGCGAGGTGTTCCGGGAGACGCCGATGGCGGCGCTGCGCGAGATCTAGGAGGAATTGGAATTCGGATTCCGGAATTGGAATTCGAATTCCCACCTACTGCAGTCGCAGTATCGCAATGCGCAGCTGACTCGGCGGATCACCCACGCCGATGCCGCGCAGCTCGACGAGCTGGGGCGCGGTCTGGGTGCCGTTGAGGCTGCGCATGGTGAACGAGGCCGCGTTGAGCACGTTCACCGTGTCGGCGAAGGTGCCGAACGGGAGCGACCGGGGCGTCATCGGAAACTCGACCGGATAGAAGTTCTGCACGTTGGCTGAATTCTGGCACGGCCCGAAGTCCACGCACATGCCGCGGAACTCGTCGCGCAGATTCCAGCTTGGGAACTTCAGGCGCGGGTTGGTGAAGGTCAGTCCCGGGTAGTCGTCGGCGTAGAGCGCCAGGGCCCACTCGCCGAACATCTCCTCCCAGGGCCGGCCGGTGCGCGCCTCGAGGCTTGCGATGCCCACCTGCGGACCCTGCACCATCGCCGACAGGAATGCCGGCTCGCTGGTCGCGTAGTGGTCGACCATCCAGCGGACGATGGACCAGGCCGTGGCATAGTACGTGGCGTCGCCCGAGGCGACTTTGCCGAGCACCGAGTACGGCTCGGGCGTCTGCAGGAACTGGTAGAGCGCGTCGAGGTGGCGGAGCATCAGCACGGGACGGCCGGCGCATTGCGGCGCCGACGGGCTGGTGGGCCGCACGTCGCAATAGATGGAGTTCAGGTAGGTCGTGTTGCCCTTCCACGGCACACCATAGATGCCGCGGGCAAACAGCTCCTCCGCGTGCCGCGCGGTGCCCTCCTCGAGCCAGAGCTCCTCGAAGTCCGTGTTGCGCGCGAACCGCTCGCCGAAGGCGGTGATGTGCTTGGCCTCGTGGATGATGGTGCTGCGGATGCTGCGGAGCCACGAGTCCTTGGTGCCGGCCCCGATGCCCGCCGCCGTGCTGGTGGGCATTACCGCGTAGAAATACTCGCCGACGTTGCTGCTTGGCGCCTGGGACACCGGAAAGAAATCGCAGCTCACCACGAAGCCCGACAGCGACCCGCCGAGCATCAGGTTGATGCGCGGCGAGAAGAGCATGATGATCTTGCCCGTGCGGCTGAGCTGCTGGTCCATGGCCAGCGGATTCCCGAAATTCTGCGTGAGGATCGGCCACATCGCCGCGTCGAACTCCTGGCCGATCTTCGCATACAGCGAATCGAGCTGTCCCTTGAGCGTCGGCACGCCGTTGAGCGTGGCAAGCGTGTCCTCGACGATGATGGCCCGCTGGCCGACCCAGGCGGTGCGCGCGCCGATCGGAATGTTCGACGTGCAGAAGTTGGTCTGGTCGAGGTTCGGGACCTTCAGCGGGGTGATGCTGCCGAGCTGGGTCACCTGCCGGGCCAAGCCGCCCGTGGCGGCGACGGGCTGCTCGGTGGCGGCCCGCAGCCGGGTCCACGCCGCGCGCGGCGAGCCGGCGGCGCGTGCGAAGTCCATGGACCGCTGCATGACGGAGCGATGCGCATCCGCTTCGCGCGCCGCGTCGCGGAGCGCGTCGCCAGCGCCCTGCCAGCGCGCGAACTGCGACGTGCCGATGCGCGGGATCTGCGGCATGTCGCGGCGTGTGGCTCGCGCGGCACCGGCCGCCTGCACCGCGGTGGAGACGGCGGCCGGCAGCACGGCCGACGCCGGCAGGCCACGCAGGATGAACGACGCGTTGTTGTTGGCCAGCACGCGCGCCGCATTGTAGACCGTCACGAGGTACGTGCCGCCCGTGCCCGCCAGCTCGTTGCAGCGCACTTCGCTCGGGTTCGTCACCACGACCGACTGGCCGACGGCGAGCGTGCGCTGGTTGGCGACCCGCAGCGACGCGGTGCCCACGCCGACTTCGTTGTTCGCGTTCACCTGGATGGCCACGGAACGCACGGGCTCGCACGCCCAGCCGCCGACCGGCAGCGTGATACCGAGCTGCGTCGTCGACGCCGTCGTGACCGTGGCCGGAATCCCCTCGACCAGCACGACATTGCCGCTGACCGACGGCGAGAAATTCGTGCCGGTCACCACGCCGCTTCCCCCCGCCACCAGTGCGGTGACGGCCGTGATCTTCGGAGAGCTCGTCGTGCCGTTGGCGGTCACGCGGATGCGAATGCTCGCCGTCTTGCCCTCGGTGGCGCCCGTCACGACGGCCGTACCGGCCGCGACGGCTGTCACCACGCCGAGCAGCGTGACGGTCGCTACCTTGGGCGCGTCGGTGGCGAAGAAGAGCGTGGGGTTGGGGATCACGGTGCCGGCGGCATCCTTGACGATCGGCACGAGCGTCAGATTGCCGCCGGGCAATGTCAGCACGGCCGAGTCGCGGTCGAAGGCGACGGTGGCGGCCGGTGGATTGCGCACGACGATGACGACGTCTGCGATCTTGAGGCCAATGGCCGCGCGCGCCGTGCCGACGCCGGCGCTGACGGCCGTGACGATGCCCGTGGTCGAGACCGAGAGAATGCCCGGCGTCACCGACGACCAGGTGACCTGCAGCCCCTCGATGACCGCTCCCTTGTCGTCGAGCGGGTGCGCCGTGAGCTGCGTCTGCTGACCGAGCAGGAGGGCCGTGGAGGCCGCCGTCACCGACAGTTCCTTGACCACGGACGGCGACGTTCCGTCGCGCCCGCACGCCACGGTCGCCAGCAAGGCCATCGTCACCGCACGCCTCATCACGCCTTGCCACCCTCCCTGCGCCGCCTCGGGGGGGCGCCGGAACCAGTTGACCCGTCAGGCCTGCTGTGAGCCGATTCGAGCCGCGCATGTGCACCGGTCCGCGGCTCCGTGTCGTCCCTGTCGATGCCCTTCCCTACCCCAGCGGCCGAAATATGGCGCGAGACGCACCGGCGCGTCAGCTTTGGTTTCCATGCACGACGACGAACCGGACTTCACGAACTGGCGCGACGATGCCAAGGCCTGGTGCGCAGGACGCGCGTGGCAGGGGCGGGCCCTGCTGCTGCTCGCGTTGGTGTGGCAAGTGAGCATCCCGCTGCGCGACGGTGAGGCGTTTCACGTCTTTCGCGGCATCAACTTCGGCGCGCACGAGTTCGGCCACCTCGTCTGGGCGCTCAGCGGCAGCGAATGGCTGACGGTGGCTGGCGGCTCGCTGACCCAGCTGCTGGTGCCGCTGGGCGCGGCGGCGGTGATGCGGTATTATCGCGACTGGTTTGGCGTGGCGGCGTGCGGGCTCTGGCTGGCATCGAGCCTGGCCGACCTGGCGCCCTACATCGCCGACGCCCGCGCCATGGACCTGGACCTCGTGAGCTTCTCCGAGGACGGCGCCGGCCACGACTGGATCTACCTGCTCGGCAAGGCCGGCATGCTGCCTCGCGACTTGGCGATCGCGCGCATCGACAAATTCGCGGCGTTCGCGGTGCTGGTGGCCTCGGTGCTGCTGGCGCTCTGGCTGCTGCAGCAGATGCGCACGCGGCGCGAGGCCCCGCCGTCCACCTGAGCGCGCGCTCCTACTTCTTTCGCCGCGTCTTCGCCGGAATGGTCTCTTCGACCCACTGGTGCACGGCAACCGTCGCCGGGAATCCGATGGATCCCGCGGCCAGGGCCACGACCTGATCGAGCTCCGCGCGCGTCGCCCCCGCGGCGAGGGCCTTGCGCACTCCCGCGTGCACCGCCCCCTCACGCATCGAGCCAATCGAGATGCCGAGCTTCACGAGGCGCACGCACTTGGCATCGAGCGGTCCATCCTTTCCCGCGGCACCGACCAGGTGCCACGCCTCACCGACCTTCGGAAAGCGCTTGATGAACTGCGAGTACGCCTTGGGTGGCTTGTCGAGCTTGGGCATGTTGGTGTCGGGTAGAGGGCGAGGGCACCGCGGTGAACGCTCAGCAGCCTTCCTTCTTCTTCTTTTTCGGGGCGCCGGCCACGTTGGCCGATGGCATCGTCAACGTCGGCATGGCGACCTGGCGCACCGCGCCCGCGTCACCAGCGCCCGACTGCGGCGCCCCGCCAAAGAATGTGCTGACTTCCCGCGCCTTCGCAAACGCCTCCGACTGCGCCGGCGTGGGATTCTCGGGGATGCGCGGAAACAGGACACTGTCCTTCCAGGCCTCCAGGCCGCCGCGCAGGAGCACCGCCCCTTGGTATCCCTTCGCCCGCAGAAGCAGCCACGCCTGGGCGGCACGAGCGCCGTCGTCCGCATAGACGACGATCTTCTCGTTGTGCTGCAGGGAGGTGCGATTCAGGCCGGTCACCGGAATGTTCTCGGCGGACGGCAGGTGGTACTCCGCAAAGGCCGGCGCCGTGCGCACGTCGACGATGCGGAAGTCCGCCCGACCCTGCACGAGCCAGTCGGCGAGCGTGGTGGCGGTCACCTGGTCGGCGTCCGTCGCCATCACCAGGGCCAGTTCTTTCGTGTTGACCGTCGCGTCGGCGCCGTGATAGGGACTGCCCGCAAAGAGCGCGACGAGCCCGAGCACGAAGGCGGTGGCGGCGAGACGGGAGTTCAGCGAGAGCTTGTTCATGAGATCCCCCATGGTCATGCCCCCGCCTTTCGCGCGGCCATGTGCTTCTCCATCCACTCGGCGCCGTAAAACCCGCCGAGCGCCATCAGGACCACGGCGAAGACGATGAGGCCGTACGGCAGGTGTGCGGCGGTGGGGATGGTCAGCTGCCCCAGGCTGGTGGAGTCGTTGAAGGTGCTCACTATCGGATAAATCTCGCCGAAGGCGAAGATGCCGGCGAAGACGCCGAGCGCAAACACGAGGGCATCAAGCCGGCCCGTTGCGGCCGCGACGCAGGCGGTGCCGGGGCAGTAGCCGCCGACGACGAACCCGACACCGAAGATCAGGCCACCCACCAACTGCGGCGCCAGGAACGTGGGCGTGAGATAGATGAGCGAGAGGTCCATGAAGCCAAGGACCGACAGGTAGTAGACGCCGAGCATGGCCGTCACGATGGCCGTGAACATGACCTTGAAGACGGCGAGGTCCTTGAAATAGAACTGCGCGGCGAGCTTGCGCGCGCTGCCGAAGCCGGCGCGTTCGAGGAAGAAGCCGAAGCCGATGCCGATGGCAAAGGCGATGACCAGGCCGATGTTGTCACCGAACATGCCGAACTTGAAGAATGGCGCGGTCATTGCCACTGCCTCCTCATGAGATATGCAAAGGCGTAGGCGCCGACGAACACCATGATCATGAATGCCCAGCTGCCGGCGTTGAGCAGCGCACCGCCGGTGAGCGCCTGTCCGCTGGTGCATCCGCGCGCGAACTTGGCGCCGACGCCCATGAGCGCACCGCCGAGGAAGGCGAACCCGAAGCGACGCGCCGTGGTGATGTTCGGCCCCTTCTCCACCGTCTTCGAGATGCGGTGGGCCAGCGAGCCGAAGATGAAGCCGCCGACGATCACGCCGAGGATTTCAAAGACGAGCCAGTCCTTGAGCGGGCTGGTGGTGCCGTTGCCGAGGTACTCGGCGAATGGCGCGGTGTTCGCGACGTGGCCGGGCACCACCGCGTGCAGGCCGGTGGTCAGCACGGACGCGAAGGCTCCCGATGCGCCCAGTCCGCGTCCCATGACGACGAACGAGGTGAGCAGCACCAGGCCGAGTCCGACGCCGGCGAGGTAGGGATTCCAGTAGGGCTGGGCAGGTTTTGTGGTCATGCGATGGCTCCTTGAAGGCACGCAGTTCAGGTCCAGTGACTGAACTGTCCGGCGTAGACGATGACGAAGCGGAGGGCAAGGCCGCCGGCGAGCACCAGCAGCGGCGGCACGGGCGAGTGTTTCACCTTGTGGTTGACGGCGAGCAGCTGCAGGGTGAGCGGGAGGACGATGCCGAGCCCGATGACCAGCACCCAGAAGTAGGGCGCGAACGGGCCGACGAGGATGAGCTTCACGGCCTCGATGTGCACGCGCGTGGACGTGAGCAGGCCGGTGATGAACCCGCCGAACACGAAGAGCTCGAGCGTCAGGAACGCGTTGTCGGCCTTCGCGAGCAGTTCCCGCTCGTACTCGTCGGTGGTAATGAGGTGGACGAACGCCGCCGCCGCCGAGAGCCCCGAGACGAGGAAGAGCATCCAGAGCATCGCGCTGTTCCAGAGCGGCCGGGCGCCAAAGGCGCTGAGGAGCACGCCCGTGTACATGCCGAGCAGGACGCCCAGGAGCATGTTGAGGATGCCGATGTTCTTGATCAGCTGCGGATGCCGGTTGATCAGGGCCGAGAGCCGATCGAAGACCGGAATCTTGCCCTGGAACTGCTCCGGGATGCGGATCAGCGTGATGGACCAGAGGACCGGATAGATGATGACGAGAATCCAGGACCCCCAGGACATCGGCGAGGTCCACTGAAACGTCGTGTACAGGCGCCAGACGTAGAGCTTGTGCTCGAGGTCGAGAAAGAGCGACGTCATGCCGCCGGTAAGCAGCACCAGGCTGATGTGCGGCAGGTAGAAGCACGAGAAGACGTTGCGCTTGTATTGGCCCTGCAGCACGAAGTAGCCGGAGATGATCATGATGCCGGCCACGAGGCCGCCGATGAACAGATAGACCGGGATCTGCCAGCTCCAGATGTGCAGAACCGGGTCGATCATCTCGTTGTGGCGCGTGATGGTGAGTTCTTGCATCTGGCCCGTCACGTGAGGTAGAAGATGCGCGGCTTCGTTCCCGCTTCCGGCATCAGCGTGTGGTGTTTGCGCGACGCGAGCAGCTGGCTGACGTCGCTGTTGGGATCGTCGAGGTCGCCGAAGTGCATGCAGTGCGTCGGGCAGACCGAGACGCACGCGGGCTTGAGCCCCTGCTCCACGCGATGGATGCAGAACGTGCACTTCTCGGCGTAGCCGTCGGGGTTGATGAAGCGCGCTCCGTAGGGGCACGAGGCCACGCAGGCCTTGCACCCGATGCACTTGTCGTAGTCCACCAGCACCACGCCGCCGACATCGTGGACATGACTGGCGCCCGTGGGGCAGCAGTGCACGCACGGCGGGCTGTCGCAGTGGTTGCAGCGTTCCGACCGGATTTCCATGTGCAGCGTCGGGAACGTGCCTTGCACGTCGTACGCGATCCAGTCCCGGTTGTACCCCTCGGGCACCTGGTTCTCCGTCTTGCACGCGACCACGCAATCCATGCAGCCCACGCACCGGACGGTGTCGATGACCATGCCGAACCTAGCCAAGGGTCACCTCCTGCTCGATCGTGACGAAGTTCACGTTCATCCCCGTGCCGCCCATCAGCGGGTCGGTGACGTATCGCGTCACGAGTTGCGAGTCGCTCGCGCCCTTCAGGTACGCGTGCTTCAGCCCGCGCGACGTGTGGCCGAAGCCGTGCACCATGTACACGCTGTCCGCGCGGATCCGCTCGGTGGCCTTCACGCGAATCGGGTTGCTGACCACCTGGTCCTGGTTGGTGAGGCGCACGTAATCGCCCGACTTGAGCTCCATGCGCCGCGCGACGTCGGCGTTGATCCAGATCTCGTTCTCGTCCATCATGTCCGACAGGATGCGATTGGACTGCGTGCGGCTGAACGAGTGCACGGGGGCGCGCCCGAAGAGCAGGCGGAACGACCCGGGCGGACCGTCGGCCGGCCGGTGATAGACCGGCACGGGATCGAACCCCGCCTGCTGGAGCTGCAGCGAGAAGAACTCGATCTTGCCCGACGGCGTCGGAAAGTCCATCGGCGCCCCCTCGGCGTAAAAGATCGGCTGCGGCGCGCCGAGGATAATGCCCTTCTCCTTCAGCTCGGCGAAGCTCAGGCCGGCCGCCGTCAACCGATGGTCGAGATACTCCTCGATGTCCTTCCATGGGTAGTAGTGCCCGAGGCCCAGCGTCTCGGCCAGCCGCTTGGCGATCCACCAGTTCGGCTTCTGGTCGTGCGGCGATGCAATCACCGGCTGACGCAGCGCGACGAACGGCTCACGGAACCACTCGACGTTGAGGTCGTCGTGGCGCTCCAGGTACACCGACTCCGGCAGCACCACGTCGGCCCAGCCCGCGATCTCGCTCGGAATCACGTCCACGACGACGAGCAGGTCGAGATTCTGGATGGCCTTGATCGTCTCGGGCGTGTTCGGCAGTGACTGGATCAGGTTGGTGGCGTAGACGAACCAGCCCTTGATCGGGTACGGCTGGCCCGTGATGGTCGCCTCGCGAATGCCGGTGGAGAGGGCCTCGTGCGCGAAGGGATACTTGTTGCCCGGGTTGTCCACCTTGGGCTTCGCCGCCGCCGGATACGCGGGATACGGATAGCCCGGGACGTTCATGCTCACGGGGGCGTAGAAACCGCCCTTGCGGCCCCAACTGCCGAGCAGCGCGTTCAACAGGGCCACGGCGCGGCTGCGCTGCGCGTCGTCGCCGTACCAGGCCGCGTGACGGCCCGGATGCACGAGCGTCGCCGGGCTGAAGCGTGCCATCTCGCGCGCCGTCGCCCGGATGACCGCCGGCTCGATGCCCGTTTCCGGGTAGGCCCACTCGGGCGTGTACGAGGCGATGCTCGCCGCGAACTGATCGAAGCCGAAGCCGTGGTCCGCCACGTACTGCTTGTCGTACAGCCCTTCCGACACCAGGACGTTCATCCACGCGAGCAGCAGCGCGATGTCGGTGCCGGGCTTGATGGGCAGGTAGTGCTTGGCCTTGCTGGCGGCCACGGAGTAGCGCGGATCAACCACGATGATCGACGCGCCGTTCCCGATGGCCTCGGCGAACTCCTGCACCTGCGTGTTGTGCATGTTCTCGCCGAGATGGCTCCCGATGAGCACCAGGCACTGGGCGTTCTTGATGTCGGTGCGCTCGGGCGAGCCCACCTCCTCGCCGAACGTCAGGTTGAAGCCGACGTCGCGTGGGCCGCGGCATTGGGCAAACGACGGCGCCGCGAAGTTGGGCGTGCCGTAGGCCTTCAGCGTGTGCTTGAGGAAGGTGCCGCCGACACCATGCGAGAACATGGCCACCGACTCCGGCCCGTAGGTCGCCTTGATCGCATGCATCTTGTTGGCGATGTACGCAAAGGCCTCGTCCCACGAAACTTCCTTCCAGACTTCCTTTCCGCGCTCGCTGGTCCGGATCAGCGGCCGCTTCAGCCGGTCGGGGTCGGAGTGTGCGCCGATGCCCCCGGTGCCACGCGGGCACAGCCGGCCGCGACTCAGCGGATCGGCCGGATTGCCCTCGATTTTCCACAGCGCGCCGTCGCGGACGGAGGCAATGGCTCCGCACTTCCAGAAGCAGACGTCGCAGTAGGTAGGGATGGTCTGGACGCCCTTCACCGGGCGCTTGGCGGCGGCCGCGTCAGCACGCGCCGACCCCTTGGCGCGGGCGGCGCCCGCGGACGCCACGGTGATCGTCGCCGCCGAGATCTTCAGGAACTTCCGTCGTGATACGAAACCCATCGTCGCCTCGCCAGGTGCACGGCATTTGGTGCTACGTCGCGTGTTTCTGGATGAAGGCTACGCGCCGCTCGCAGGCGCGCGGACAGGCAACCTCTGCAAAGATTGTCAGGGAATCCCGCATTCTATCGCTAAATAGCGATATGGTGGTTTATAACGCCATTTTCCGCGAATTCCGCGACCGTGATTGCCGGCGCGGCGTGGCGGACCGCACCACCTACTGGCGCCGCGCCTGAGCGTCCTTTCAGATTGCACGGCGCGGCGGTGGTGCGCGCGAATGCTCGCGGCCGCCGCAGCACTGCATGACTCACCGGCCGGACGCACGAGGCACCGTCGCGATGCTGCCCATCACCCAGAACCCGCGAACCAACCGCGCGCAGTTTCTCGCGTGGCTGGCGATGGCGCCGTTCGCGTGGGCCGCGACCGCCATGCTCCGCCGGTTCCGCGCGCGCGAACGTCCCGCCGACATCGTGGTGGCGCCTGACGTCCCGGTGGGACTGAGCCTGCAGGGCGAGATCCTGATCAATCGCGCGGCCGACGGTTCGCTGCGCGTCTTCTCCGCGCGATGCACGCACCTGGGATGCCGCCTCGAGCGCGTCGTCGACGGCCTCGTCGTCTGCCCGTGCCACGGCTCGCGGTTCCACGGCGACGGCCGCGTCGCGGCCGGCCCCGCCCTGCAGCCCCTGCCCGAATTGCGCGTAAGCCCCGACCGGCAGTCGGGCGGGTGGACGGTGCATGGCGTCTGAGCTGCCGCGCGCGGCGCAGGGTCCGCTGGCGTTTCGCCGCGCGACGCTGGGCGATGTCGCCATGGCGATGTTCGCGCTCTGCGCGATCACCGGCGTGCTGCTCGTGCCGGCCTACGACGTGTCGCAGGGCCGCGAGTCCATCGCGCTCTGGCTGCTCACGAATCCCGGCGCCGTCTTCCTGCGCAACGTGCACTACTGGTCGGCGCAGCTCTTCCTGGTGTTCACGCTGCTGCACCTGTGGGACCACCTGCGCCTGGGCACGGCGCAACGCGTGCGCGCGGGCGTCTGGCTGCGAGTCGTGCTGAGCCTTCCCGTGGCCGTCTTCCTGATGCTGTCGGGATTCCTGCTGCGCGGCGATGCCGATGCCAGCCAGGCGCGGAACGTCCTCACGGCCGTGTTGGGCCAGGTCCCGCTGCTCGGGCCGCTGCTGGCGACGTTTCTGTTCGGCCGGAGTGAGCAGCTGCACGTGACGTACGCGCAGCACGCGGCCGTCGCGACGATCATCGTCTGGTTGGTGGTGGTCGAGCACGCGCGGCGGCTCTGGCCGCGCGCCGTCGTCATGGCGGGCACCGCGGGCTTCGTCATGGCGTTGTCGCTGGTCGTCTCGCCGGGCCTTGCCGACAGCCTCGACCTGCGCGTCAAGGGACCATGGTATTTGCTCGGACTCCAGGAGATCCTCCACTGGACGCCGTGGCCGCTCGTGGTCCTGGCCGCCGCGGGGGCCGTGCTCGTGGCGCTCTGGTGGCTTCCCCGGATGGGCGACGACGCGTCGCGACGCACCAAGCGCGTGCTGCTGGTCGCGCTCGGCGTCTACGCCCTGCTCGGCGGCGTCGGGATGTTTCTCCGCGGCGACGAGTGGAGCCTGCGCCTGAACCGTCCGAACGGCGCGGGCGATCTGCGGCCAGGCTGGATCTTCCGCGCCCCCGGGCCGGAGTCCGCCAGCCCGACGGCGGCAGTGCCGGTGGTGTTGGGACGCTCCGAGGGCTGCCTGGTCTGCCACGCGGGCGTGACGGGCCTCGGCGACTCGCACCGACCCGAGAGCATCGGCTGTGCGTCGTGTCACGCGGGGGACGTGAACTCGCTCGACGCGCGGCGCGCGCACGCCGGCATGGTGCTCGTGCCGGGCAACCTCGCGAACGCGGGGCGCACATGCGGGCAGGCAGCGTGCCACGCGACGATCATTCCGCGCGTCGAGCGGTCGATCATGACGACCTTCGCGGGGATCATCGCGGTGGACCGGCACGTGTTCGGTGAATCGGCGGCGACCTCGACATCGCCGCCGCATGTACGTGACCTCGGGGCGAGCGCGGCCGACACGCACCTGCGGCAGCTCTGCGCGTCGTGCCACCTCGGGCAGCCCAAGACCGAATGGGGCGCCATCGGCGAGGAATCGCGCGGCGGCGGCTGCAACGCGTGCCACCTCGTCTACGACACCGCGGCGACGCGGCAGCTGGCCGCGTACGCC
>JBBQZD010000046.1:0-14994 GCA_038208045.1 Gemmatimonadales bacterium
GTACCAGCTGCTGACCGAGGCGGGCCTTCCGCCGGGCGTCATCAACTTCCTGCCGGGCGACGCGTCGGCCATCTCCAACGCCGTGCTCACCCATCCCGACCTCGCGGGCGTGCACTTCACCGGCTCCACCGCGGTCTTCAACTCGATGTGGGAGACGATCGGCAGCAACATGAGCCGGTACCACTCGTATCCGCGCATCGTCGGTGAGACGGGCGGCAAGGACTTCCTCATCGCGCACCCCTCGGCCGAGGCCAGGGCGCTCGCCGTGGCCATCGTGCGCGGCGGCTTCGAGTACCAGGGGCAGAAGTGTTCGGCGCTCAGCCGCGCCTACGTCCCGAAGTCGCTCTGGAAGGAAGTGCTCGGCCACGTGCAGGAGATGATCGCCGACATTCGGATGGGCGACGTGGCCGACTTCCGCAACTTCATGGGCGCGGTGATCGACAAGAAGGCGTTCGACCGCATCAGCGGCTACCTGGCCGACGCCGGCAAGAACGCGGTCGTGCACGCGGGCGGCAAGGCGCACGGCGAAAAGGGGTGGTTTATCGAGCCGACCATCGTCGAGACCAAGGATCCGTCGTACCGCATGCTGTGCGAGGAGATCTTCGGCCCGGTCGTGACCGTGTACGTCTATGACGACGCCAAGTGGCTCGAAACGCTGGCCCTGGTGGACAGCACGTCGCCCTACGCGCTCACCGGCGCGGTCTTCGCCCGCGAACGCAAGGCCATCCTCGAGGCGCACACCGCGCTGCGCAACGCCGCGGGCAACTTCTACGTGAATGACAAGCCGACGGGGGCCGTGGTGGGCCAGCAGCCCTTCGGCGGGGCGCGCGGCAGCGGCACCAACGACAAGGCCGGCTCCAAGATGAACCTGATGCGCTGGGTGAGCGCGCGGACCATCAAGGAGACCTTCGTGCCGCCCACCGAGTATCGCTATCCGTTCATGGGCGAGGAGTAGCCGGTGCCGACCATCCGGTACCTCACCACCGACGTCTTCACGAACGTCCGGTTCGGCGGCAACCAGCTGGCCGTCATTCCGGACGCGCGCGGCATCCCCGAGGACCTGCTCCTCCCGATCTGCCGGGAGTTCAACTACTCCGAGACGACGTTCGTGTACCCGCCGGAACAGGCGGGCCACACGCGGCGCGTGCGCATCTTCACGCCTGGGGGTGAAGTGCCCTTCGCCGGACACCCGACCGTCGGCACGGCGGTGGTGCTGGCCGCCACGGGCGAGATCCCGATGATCGATGGGGAGGCGCGCATCGTCTTCGAGGAGAACGTCGGCCCCGTGCCCGTCGTCGTGCGCGGGGTGCACGCGGGCGGCGGCTGGGCGCAGCTCTCGGCGGCCAAGATGCCAGAGCTCGGGCCGCCCGTGCCGTCGCGCGGGGTGCTGGCCCGCATGCTCGGCCTCGAGACCACCGACGTGCTGGCCACGTCGGAGAAGCCGCAGGCCGTGTCGTGCGGCCTGCCCTTCCTCATTGTGCCGCTGGCCAGCGTCAAGGCGGTGAGCCGCGCGCGGGTGAAGGTCGACCGGTGGGAGGAGACCCTCGCCATGGCGTGGGCGTCGATGATCTGGGTGTACGCCGCCGATCCCGACGGCGGTGACGCGCACTACCGGGCGCGCATGTTCGCGCCGGGCATCAGCGTGCCCGAGGATCCGGCCACCGGTTCCGCGGCAGTAACTTTTGCCGGCTACCTCGCCGAGCGCGCGCGCACCCGCAGCGGCACGCTGCAGTGGACCATCGATCAGGGCATCGAGATGGGTCGGCCGAGCCGGCTCGAGATCGAGGCTGACAAGTCCGACGGCGTCATCACGGCGCTGCGCGTGGGGGGCGCGGCCGTGCTCGTGGCGGAAGGGACGATGGGGATGTGAGAGGCGGAGTACGACAGAGTACGACAGAGTACGACAGAGAACGACAGAAACGCCGGGGCGGGTCAGGCTTGCGACGGCATCTCGCGCGACAGGCGCCCTGGCGGTTCGAACGCCCGCATTCCGGTCTGCCACATCACCGCCTGGTCGCGACCGTTGCGCTTGGCCACGTACAGCGCCTCGTCGGCGCGCGCCGTGAGCGTGCGCACGATGTGCGCGGCCCCCGACTCGTCAGAGGCCACGCCGATGCTGATGGTGATCGGCATCTTTCCGCGCACGCTGCGGAACGAGCGCGTGCGAAACGCCGTCAGGATGCGCTCGGCGAGGTGCGTCGCCCCCTGGGCGTCGGTGTCGGGTGCGAGGATCGTGAACTCCTCTCCGCCGATGCGCGCCACCACGTCGCCCGCGCGGGCCGTCTCACGAATGAGCGCCCCGATCTCGCGGATCGCCTCGTCGCCCGTCAGGTGCCCAAAGTCGTCGTTGATCTGCTTGAAGTGATCCACGTCGAGCGCCAGGATCGCCACGTGCCACTTGGCGCGAATGCCGCGCGACACTTCGCGCGCCGCAAACTGGTCGAAGCCGCGGCGATTGAAGCAGCCGGACAGCGGGTCGGTGAGGATGATCGTCTCGAGATGGCCGCGCAGCTTGTTGTACGCGCGGCCAATCTGCGTAATGTGGTCGGGAAACCGGTCGCGGCTGTCGTCGTACGCCTGGTCGAAGTCGCCCTCGCGGGCATGCTCGAACAGCTGCGTGAGACGCCGCATGCGCTGGCCCTGGTGCCCCAGCAGCCACGCGTACAACAGGGCGCCCGCCAGAAACAGCGCAAAGGTCCACAGCTGCTCGATCGGCGACATCAGGAAGCCGGACTGCCGGGCCATGGCGATGAGCGTGGTGTAGCAGATCGTCACCGTCGCCAGCTGCACCAGCGTCACGCGCCAGCCAAAGTAAAGCTGGCTCAGCTGTACCAGGAACATGGAAATGATGAGCGTACGGTCGTACTGCTCCGGCGGCGTCAGCAGGAACGCGCAGCTGAAGACCGCCACGATGTCGAGCGCGATCACCAGCCCGAGCAGCCGGACGGACGCCATCTGGGTGACGCGCGCACGCCAGCGGACTGCCACGATGGCCAGGATGTAGGCCACGACCACCGCGCCACTCGCGCGCATCGCGTCGGCGTCGCTCAGTGGCGTGATCGCCAGCGCGCGCGATGAGAGCAGGCCGAGCGCCCGCAGCAACAGCGCGGCGCCCCCGACGATGATGGCGAACCCGATGCGGTACCGGGCCTGCCAAAAGAGAATCTCGGCCCGCAACCTGTCGGCGGTCGCGGCGTCGTGTGGGGCATGCACGGGCAGGCGGTCTCTGGAAGCGGGGATGGTACGACCTATTTGACTCCACGACGGCACGGAGCGCAACTCCCCGCCCCGTCCGCGCGCCCAGCGCCCACCCCCCGGTCCGCTAGAATCGCGCTTCCACCGACAGATCCAACCGCAGCGCCTTCTGCGGGTGCAATCCGCGCGCTACGTCGAAACGGATCATCCCGTCCAGGATGGATGCACCAACCCCGACACCGCTCATTGGGCGCCCGGGGCGGCCGAAGTCCCGCCGGTCGCCGGCCCAGCCGACGTCGCCGAACAGCACCGGCTTCACCGCACCGCGGCTGAGCGCCAGCTCGGCACGCCCCATCCAGAACGCATCGCCGCTCATCGTCCCCGGCCTGATGCCGCGCACGCTCTGCAGGCCGCCCAGCTGGAAGGCGCGCTGCGCCGGCACGGAGCCCACCGTACTGCCCGCCGAGCCCGTGATGGCCATCTGCGTCCCGAACGGCATGCCGTGCGACACGGTCAGGTCGAGCAGGCCTCGGCCGTAGTCGAAATCGCCCGCCGCGCCCTCGGCGCGCACGTCGGCATTGGTCCGGAAGCCCTTCGGGTTGAGACCCCATCCCTTCTGCATCCGGACCGCCGCGCCGTACTCGAACGCCTTGTCGGCGACGACGTTCGGCAGCACGCGATCATCGTGCGCGCCGCGAAACAGGGTGAAGCGCGTCGCCACGGGCGCGTTCCACTGCTGCTCGGCAAACAGCCGCCACTCGGTGCGTCCGAACCGCGGCGTCACGCCCGAGAGCTCCCCGCCCCACGAGCGGTAGTAGAAACCCTCGTCGCCCGCGTATAGCAGGGACGCGAGCCCCGCGCCGAACGACAGCGGCGAGCCGAAGTCGCTCGCCACCGAGAGGCGACGGAAGGCGGCGACGCGCAGCGAAGACCGGCCGTTCGTGCGCTCCAGAGCGAGATCGCCGTTCAGCTGCCTGTCCGCGAACGAACCGCGGGCGCCAAGCGACGCCACGTAGCCGCGGCCCAGCGTCACCCGCGTCTCGAGCCCGGTCGAGAAGCCCTCGACGCGATTGAATCGGGTGTACGGCAGCCCCCACACGGTCACCGGCTTCTGCGGCATCCAGCCGGCCTGCAGGTCGAAGTTCAGCGCCTTCTTGAGTTCCTCGATGTCGTTGGTGCCGAACACTGACTCCCCGTCCCCGTACAGCGAGCCCGTGAATTCCGGCGAGGTGGCCAGCTTGGTGCTGTCGCACGGCAGCTGCACCGCCAACGTGAGCGTGCCGTTGTAGCGCGACTGCATGCGCGTGTACGTCTTGCCGGCGGCGCACTCGGTGACGCGCGCCTCCTTTGCCGCCAGAACACGTTCCTTGCGAAATGCCCGCACGGTCGAGTCGCGGCGCACCGAGTCGACGCCCGCCTTCTTCAGCGAGTCGCGCAGCGCCGCCACGCGCCGCGGCTGCGACGGAAACGCCGGCAGCGAGTCGAAGCCGTTCACCGACGCGTACCGGAACCGCTGCTCCATCTGCACCGGCACGCGCATCATGCTCACCTGCGCATTGGCCTCGAGCACCTGCAGCTTGGGCAGCCAGAAGCGCTGGTTGTACAGGCCGTATTCCAGGCTGATGGCGTCGACGCTGGCGCGCATTGGCGTGAGCAGCGGCTTCACGAACAGCGGCACATCGTTCATGTCGCCCTTCGTCTCATCCATCGCCCAGATGTCGATCGGCACGCTCAGGCGGTAGACCGCGCGCACGAGGTGCGCCGTGGTCTGGTCGAACCAGAACGACCCCACCGCCAGGTTCCACTTGGGCGCGCGCGCCTCGACCTTGATCTCGCGCAGGGTGATGCGCTGCTGGTCCGGCAGCACCATGATCACCGAATCGCCGGTTTCGTACGTGTAATACGCCTCGGAGCCCTCAGCGATGGGATGCACCAGCTCGCGCTCGTTCACCTCCGCCTTCGCCAGCCCGCTGCCGATCCACAGGTCTTCGCGACCCGGGTAGTACGGAATCGGCGGATCGCCGGCCATGTCGACGTTCTCGCTCGCCTCGTCATCCTTGGCCACCGGCAGGGCCGTGCGCGACCCCTTCACGTCCACCCAGGCCCCGCGCGCCCTGTGCCACTTCACCTGGCTCACGTCCTCGTGGCGCATCAGCAGGCGGTCGCGGCCGAAGGCGCGCAGGCCCATCCCCACCGAAATGCGCTGGAAGGCGCGCGCCTCGTAGCTCACGAGCATCGAATCCTGTTCGAGACGCGCCGTGCGAGCACGCAGCAGCAAGTCGCGTGCTACGGGATCCTTGAACGCCGTGCGGCGCATCTCGTCGGTCACCGGGACTCGCTTCACGGGCGGCCGGTCCTCGTCGTCGCCGCCGCTGCCGATCTGGATGCCGAAGCTGATGTCCCGCTCGTACTTCTTGAGCGTGTCACCCTTGGCCCGCGCCTGCGCGGTGTCGATGGGGTGTTTCCCCACGCCCGCTTTCACCTGCACCTGAAACGTGGCGACGAACAGGAGTGGAAGAACCTGCAGCAGCATGCGCATGCCCCCGGAGTAGGCCGGTCAGAGTCTGTCTCGAATTGATACGCCGGCGGAGCGGGGATGGTTTCGGGAATGCTATTACTCCCTACTTAACACGGGGGCACCGTGGCCCTCAGCCGTTCCTCGGTGCCTCCGTGTTGAAAAAGGGAGTCGCCTCCGCGCAGGACTATCTCCGCGCGGGCAGTGGCTGCTTGAGCACTGTCGAATCGCGCTGCACCCGCATGCGCGACGCCTGCGCGTGCGATCGGCTGCGTTGGTCGGCACGATGCTCGCGGTCAATGCGATGACCGTCCTGCAGCAGCAGCAGGCCCAGCGCCGCCGGCGCCAGGATCGCCAGCACGCCGCCGGGAAAGGACGGCGGCCGCGACGGATCGCCCGAGAGCCGGCGCACCACCCCGGGAAACCGGCGCTGCAGCCAGACCGTCACGATGATGATCGCCACGCCGAGCATGGCCAGCACCAGCGGAAAAGCAAGCGTCAGCTTGAACACGTCGTTCGCCAGCCACGCGAGATACGCAAAGATGCCGATGACGCCGAGCGCCAGCACCGTGCGACGGCGCAAGTAGACCGACGCGACGACCATCAGCAGCGCCACGGGCGCCAGGTAGTGCCGCAGCGATGCGTCATTGGTCAGGACATTGAGCGCACCGATGAACGCCGCCACGCAGGCCGCGAGCCAGAACCAGACGGCATAGTCGTCGTCCCGCCGCCGGCGATCAATGGCATAGGCCAGGGCCGCTATCAGGCTGGCCACCACCACCCAGCGCCATCCCTGGGCCACGCCGTTGGACTGGCCTTGTTGCCACTCGCTGATGAGATGCTCGGGAAGCAGGGCACAGACCACGGCGATCGGGATCGTCAGCGGTGCAAACGGAACGCGCCGCAGTGCCAGCAGCGCCGCCAGTACCGTCGCCAGTTCGATGGCCAGCGGTTCTCCCTGGCAGGCGGTGAACGGATGCAGCGGCTGGCTGCAGGCGAGCGCCAGTTCGGGCGTCCACACGCCGCTCCAGCGCAGCAGCGCGCGGACGGCCAGCGGCACCATGGCTACCGCCAGCAGCGTCGCCACCCCCTGCGCCGTCGGGAAGCCCTCGCGCTTCAGCACCAGCGAGACCCCGAGGAACAGCGCGCCGTATGCCGCGGTGAGCCCGAAGACGCCGGCATCTCCCAGCACGCGCCAGCGGTCCACCAGGAACCAGCCGAACGCGAACAGCACCACGAGTGCCCCGAGGCCGTACGCGATGGTCACGCCATTGAAAGCGCGCGCCACCTCGTGCGGCGCCGCGGATCCGGCGTCGGTCGTTCCCCGCAACGCCAGCAGCGCGTCACGTTGCTCGGCGGAGATGATGCCCTTCTCGACGCCGGTATCCAGCAGCTCGATTTCGTTCACGGTACCCTCGGGAAGATGCTCGTCTCGTACGGCGTACCACGTACGGCATAGAGCGTAGAGCTTCAGTTGCCGTATCCCCGCCCCCGCACGATCCTTCATCATATGCCGCACACCGCCGACTTCCCGCCAGAGGAGTTCGCCCGACACGCGCACCGACTGGCCGACTGGATCGCCACCTACCTGCGCGACGTCGACCAGTACGACGTCCTCGCCACTACGGCGCCCGGCTCGATTCGCGCGCAGCTCCCCAAATCGCCGCCGAGCGCGCCCGAATCGCTCGACGACATCATCGCCGACCTCGACCGCGTCGTCCTGCCCGGCGCGACGCACTGGAACCATCCGGGCTTTCTCGCCTACTTCGCCAACACGGCCTCGGTCCCGGGCATCCTTGGGGAGATGGTCACGGCGGCGCTCAACCTGAACGGCATGCTTTGGCGCACGTCGCCCGTGGCCACCGAGCTCGAACAGGTGGTTACCGACTGGCTGCGCCAGCTCTTCGGCATGGGCGACGGCTGGTTCGGCATGATCACCGACACCGCCTCCATCAGCACGCTGTACGCCCTCGCCGCCGCCCGCGAGCGCGACCCCGCGCTTGGCATCCGGCAGCGCGGCATGGCCGGGCGCCCCGACCTGCCGCGCCTGCGCGTCTACTGCAGCGAGCACGCGCACTCGTCGGTGGACAAGGCCGTGATGACGCTTGGCCTGGGCCTGGAGAACGTCGTGCACATCGCCTGCGACGGCGAGTTCCGCATGCGCCCCGACATGCTGCAGCGCGCCGTGATGAGCGACCGCGCGCTGGGATACAAGCCGCTCGCGGTGGTCGCCACGGCCGGCACCACCAGCATGACGTCGGTGGATCCCATCGCGGACATCGCGGCCATTGCCCAGCGCGAGAACCTCTGGCTGCACGTGGACGGGGCCTACGGCGGCTCGGCCATGGCCGTGCCCGAGATGCGGCACCTGTTCGCGGGCATCGACCGGGCCGATTCGCTGGTGGTGAACCCGCACAAATGGCTCTTCACTCCCATGGACTGCTCGGTCTTCTTCACCCGGCAACCCCAGGTGCTGCGGCGGGCCTTCTCGCTCGTCCCCGAATACCTGACCACGGCCGACGGCGACCAAGTGGTCAACTATATGGATTACGGGGTGCAGCTCGGCCGCCGATTCCGGGCCCTCAAGCTCTGGATGGTGATCCGGGCGTTTGGCGCCGACGGCATTGCCGACCGGATTCGTCATCATTGCGCGATGGCGCGGGCCTTCGCCGACTGGGTCCGGGCCGAGGGCGGCGGCTGGGAGGTGTGCGCCCCCGTGCCCTTCTCGACCATCTGTTTCCGCCACGTCCCCGAGGGCGAGACCGACGAGCAGGCCATCGCCGACCACAACGCGGGCATCATGGCCAAGGTCAACGACAGCGGCGACGTGTTCATGTCGCACACGAAGCTGGGTGACCGGTACGTGCTTCGGGTGGCTATCGGGAACCTGCGGACGTCCGAGGCCACGCTCGAGCGGGCCTGGTCGCTGCTTCGGGCGGCGGCGCGGTAGACCGGGGGAACGGCGCCGG
Organism: Gemmatimonadales bacterium; assembly: GCA_038208045.1. Lineage (GTDB taxonomy): Bacteria > Gemmatimonadota > Gemmatimonadetes > Gemmatimonadales > Gemmatimonadaceae > PNKL01. The sequence goes on from JBBQZD010000046.1 coordinate 8,680, forward strand.
GGGGCCGCGGGTGTTAACGTTCGCCACCCAACAACGTCCTACCACACAAGGGGCCGACGGCGGCCCGAATGATTTGCACCGCGTGCCCGGGGCAACCGGGAACCTTTTGGAGGATTCACCCGATGAAGTTCAAGCTGGCAGCACTGGCGGTTGCCCTTGTCTCCGTAGTCGCGTGCGACCGCTCGATCACAAACCCGCGCGCGGACGATGGGGCGTTGCTCGTCTTCAACCAGGCAGCGTCGCTCGACTCGGCCACAAGCGTGCCGCGTGGCCCGTCCATGGATCGCGACCTGCCCGACAGCCTCAAGCTGACGGATGCACAGAAGACCGCCATCAAGGCGCTGCACGACGCGTTCGCCACGGCGCACGCCGCGCAATTCGCGCAGCTGAAGGCGATTCACGAGCAGGCCCGCGCCGCCTACAAGGCCGGTGCCACGAAGGCCGAAGTCAGGGCCATTCTCGAGAAGGGCAAGCCCATCATGGAGAGCATGCGGGCAGATTTTGATGCCCTGCGCGCCAAGGTCGACGCCATCCTGACACCGGCGCAGAAGGCGTGGCGCGAAGCGCACAAGCGGGCGGGTCCGGGGCCGATGGGCGGGCCGATGCCGGGACGGCCGTAGGACGGAGTAGCGGGGAAAGGAAGCTCTACGCTTTACGCTGTAGGCCATACGAGAGAAGGGCCCGGACAGGTTGTCCGGGCCCTTCTGCTGTTCGTACGGCGTAGAACGTACAGCGTAAAGCGTAGAGCTTCCTTTCCCCTCTACACCTTCTTCCGCAACTCAGCGGGAACCATGTACTCATCCGTCGGCGGCCGCGTGGGCACGTTGAACCACCCCACAACCTTCCGTCGCACGTCATCCAGGATCTCGTACACCGTCGGGATCACCAGCAGAGTCAGCAGCGTGGACGTGATGGTGCCGCCGATGATCGCGCGGCCCAGCGGCGAACGGAAGTCCGCCCCTTCGCCGCGGCCGAGCGCCACGGGAATCATGCCCGCAATGAGCGCCATCGTCGTCATCATGATCGGGCGCAGTCGCACACGCCCCGCCTCGATGATCGCCGTGCGGCGATCCATGCCCTGCTCCTGACCCCACTTGGCGAAGTCGATGAGCAGAATGGCGTTCTTGGCCACGATGCCCATCAGCAGGAGCACGCCGATCATCGACATGATGTTGAGCGTGTCGCCCGTGATCAGCAGCGCCAGCACGACACCGATGAGCGACAGCGGCAGCGACATCATGATGGCGATGGGCTCGATGAACGACCCGAACTGCATCACCAGGATCAGGTACATGAGCAGCACCGCCAGACCCATGGCGGCGATCATGCGCCCGAAGACTTCGCGCTGGTCCTTCACTTCGCCGCCGGCGGAAAAGCGCACCCCCGGGGGCGGCGCGTACGCTTTCAGCGCCTTGTCGATGTCGCCGTTCACCTCGCCGAGGCTGCGCCCCTGCGTGTTGGCCTGCACCACGATGACGTTCTCGCGGTCGAGGTGCGAGATGAGCGCCGGCCCAAGCCCATCCTTCACCGTTGCGATCTGTCCCAGCGGCATCGTCACCGCACGGCCCGGATCGCCGACCACGAGCGGCAGCGCCTCGATGTCGCTCGCACGGCGGCGCGACTCGGACGACAGGCGCACGCGCACCTTCCGGTTCTCGCCGCTCGGATCCACCCAGTCGCCCGCGTCAATGCCCGCGAACGCCGGACGCAGCGCCTGCGCCACCTGGCCGACGGTGATGCCAAGTGAACCGGCCAGCCCGCGGTTCAGCTGGATCTCGAGTTCGGGCTTCTGTCCTTTCGTCGACAGGTCCACGTCCACCGCACCCTGCACCGTGAGTACCAGTTGCATCACGCTGTCGGCCACGCCCTGCAGCACCTTGGCGTCGTTGCCGCGGATCTCCACCTGGATCTGCTTGCGCGCGCCGCCGAAGCCGCTCGAGAAGACGCCCACCTTGGCGCCGCCGATGCGCGGCACTTCACTGCGCAGCAGCTCGCCCACCAGCTCCTGATTGATCGGCCGGTCGGCCTTGGGCACCAGGCGCACGTACACCTGCCCCACGTCCGCCGAGCCGGCGGCTGAACTGGGGTCCATCATGGCCGACGCGCTGCCACCGATGGTGGTGAACGTGTACTTCACCAGGTCGGTGTGGCTGCGCGCGAGCCGCGCCGCCTCTTCGGTCTTCAGCTTGGTGTACTCGAGGTTCGAGCCCGGCGGCGTCTTCACCTCGATGGTGAGCTCCGAGCGGTCCGACGGCGGCGTGAAGCCGAAGCCGCCGAACGTCACCTGCAGCCAGATGGCGCCCAGCATCGACATCGTCGCGATGCCCATCATCGACCAGCGATGGTCGAGCGCCCACCCGATCATCACGGTGTACTTCTCGCCCATCCGGTTGAACCAATTGTTGAACCGGTCGAGCGCGCGCGCAATCGGGTTCCGGCGCTCGTGTGCCTCCGTCTGCGGGTCGGGCCAGTACGCGCTGAGCATCGGGTCGAGCGAGAACGACACGAACAGCGACACCAGGACGGCGCAGGCGATGGTCAGCGCCAGCGGCTTGAACCACTGGCCGGCGATGCCGTACATGAACGCGATCGGCACGAAGACGGCGACGATCGAGAACGTCGTGGCCGTCACGGCGAGCCCGATCTCGTTGGTGCCCTCGTGCGACGCACGGAAGTGGTCTTTCCCCATCTCGATGTGGCGCACGATGTTCTCGCGCACCACGATGGCGTCGTCAATCAGGATGCCGACCGCCAGCGACAGGCCGAGCAGCGACATCGTGTTGAGCGTGAAGCCGAACGCCCACACCGCAATGAACGATGCGAGCACCGACACGGGCAGCGCCAGGCCGGTGATGACCGTCGAGCGCCACGAGTTGAGGAACAGGAAGACCACGAGCACCGTCAGCGCGGCGCCCTCGATGAGCGCCTCTTGCACATTGCGTACGCTGCGCTCCACGCGGTCGCCGCTGTTCTGCACGACATCAATCGTCGTCCCCTTCGGCAGCGTCTCCTTGATGCGCTCCACCGCGGCCAGCACGTTGGCGCTCACCTCGGTGGTGCTGTACCCCTTGGCCTTCTTCACCAGCAGGGCCACGGCGTCCTTGCCGTTGAACAGCGCCGCCGTGCCCGGCTCGGCGGTGCCGTCCTTCGCCACCGCCACTTCGCCAAGGCGAATGGTCTTTCCGCCACGCTGGGCCACCACGATGTTCATGAAGTCTTCGGGCGACTCGAGCTTGCCCTTCAGCCGGATGGAGCGGTCTTCCAACGCACCGCGCACCGAGCCGACCGGCACCGCCAGGTTCTGCTGCTGCAGCGCCCCCACCAGCTGCGCCACGCTCACGCCCGCCTGCCGCATGGCGTCGGGCTTGATCTCCACCGTCAGCTCGCGCTGCACGCCGCCCAGGATGCTGGCCTCGGCCACGCCGGCGATGCCGCGCAACTGGCGCGTGATGTCCGGGTCGGCAATGCGGGTCAGCTCTGGCGCCGTCAGCGTGGTGGAGTTGAGCGACAGCTGCACGATCGGCATGTCCGACGGATCGAAGCGGCTGAGCACCGGTTCCTTCATCTCGATCGGCAGATCGCTGCGGATGGTCGAGATCTTGTCGCGAATGTCCTGCGACGCCTGCTGCAGGTCCTTCTCGAAGACGAAGAAGACCGTGACGCTGGCAAAGCCGTCCTGCGCGGCCCCCTGGATGCGGTCCACGCCGCTGATACCGGCCACGGCCTCTTCCACGCGGTCGAGCACCTCGCGTTCGACGACGTCGGGTGATGCGCCCGGATACACGATGGCCACATTGATGATGGGCTGCTGCACGTCGGGAAACTCGTCCGTGCGCAGCTGCACCAGCGCGAACAGGCCGAACACCACCAGGGCCACCATCGAGACGATGGTGACCATGGGGCGCTTGATGGCAAAATCGGAGATGAACACGTGGGGGCCCGGTTAGTTCTTCTTGGTGGCGTTGTCCGACGGCGCGCTGACCTTCAGCGGCGTGCCGGGCGTGATGCCAAGCGCCGCGCCGATCAGCAGCGTGTCGCCGCGCGCTACGCCTGAGGTGAGCTCCACGCGCTCCGTGGCGTCGTCCGTGGCGCCGAGGGTCACTTCCACGCGCTCGACTCGCCCGCCCTTGAGCCGCGCCACCACGGGGCGGATGCCCCGCTGATCGACGGCCGTGTGCGGCACGGTGAGCGCCTCACGCACGGTGCTGCTCACGCGCCCTTCGGCGAAGAGCCCCGCCACCAGCCCTGCCCCCGCGTTCGGAATGCGCGCGATCACGCGCACCTGGCGCGTGGCAGCATCGGCGCTCGGTGCGATGTGCGAGATGGTGCCCTTGAATGTCCGATCGGGATAACCCGTCACCGCGAAACTCACCGGGGCACCCATGCGGATGGCGCCGAGCTGCGACGCGGGCACGTTCGCCTCGAGACGCATCGTGGACGGATCAACCACTGTGAAGAGCGGCGTACCCGGCGACACCACATCGCCCGCATTCACGGTGCGGTCGGCCACGATGCCCGCATACGGGGCCTTCACCACCGTGGCGTCCTTCAGCTTCTGCGCCTGGGCCACGCGCGCCTTGGCGTCCTCGAGCTGCGCCAGCGCGCCAAGGTTGGCGCGGCGGGCGTTCTCGAGGTCGCGGTCGGCAATGGCGCCCGCCGCGTTGAGCTTCACCGCGCGTTCCAGGTCGCGTTTGCCGATGTCGGCGGCCAGCTCGGCCTGCGTGAGACCGCTGCGCGCACCAAGCCAGGCGTCGGCGATGGCACGGTCGTCCACGCGCGCCAGGGCCTCGCCGGCACGCACGCGGTCGCCCGGCTCGTGCAGGATGGCCAGCACCTGCCCGGCCACTTCGGCGCGGATGTTGGCTGTGCGTTCGGCGACCAGCGTGCCGCTCAGCGCCGGGCCGGTGGCCAGCAGGGTGACGTTGGCGACGGCGATGGCCTCGGGGCCGACGAGTACGGTGGTCGGCGCGGCGCCGGCGGCATCGGCCGTCGGCTTGCCGCACGCTGCGGCGGAGAGCGCGAGAACAGAGAGTGCGAGTACGCGGGACGCGGTGGTCATGGTCTTGATGGCGGGGATGTGATGGATCGTCGTGTTGGTCGGCATCAGCGGGCGCCTGCGGTGGAGGTTGGCGCGCCGCCCAGCGGCAGGTCGCGCAACAGCGCGAGCCGCAGGCGCGCCAGCTCGAAGTCCCGCGCCGCGACCACGCGGTTCATGCGCGCCTGCTGCAGCTGCGTGCGCGACTGGTCGAGTTCGAGCTGCGTGCTGACCCCTTCCTTGTAGCGCACCTCGGCGATGGTGTACGCCTTGGCCGCCTGTTCGTCGGTGCCGACGCTGGCGGCGTAGGCCGCCTGCGCCTGCTCGTACTGGTTGATGGCGATGCGCGCGTCGAGCTCGGCCCCTTCGCGCGCCTGCTGCAGCCGCTGCTGCGCGTCGATGTAGTTGGCCTGCGCCACCATCTGGTCGCCCTTGATGCGGCCGCTGGCGAGAATCGGGAACGACAGTCCCAGGCTCGCCGTCCAGTTCGGGTAGAACAGCCCGAACGAGTTCGGCAACAGCGTGCCGTCGGGCGGATAGCCGAAACGCTGGTAGGCGCTGGTAATCTGGATGCTCGGCAGCCGCTCCCAGTTGGCGGCCTTGAGCGCGTACTTCTGCGCTTCCACCAAATCGGCGGCCTGCTTCACCGCCGCGCGGTGATCGACCATCGTGTCAGGGGTGGCGCTCGCGTGCTCACGCGGCAGGGCCACCGGGCCCATCAGCACGGTGCTGGCCGTCTGTGCCATCGCTTCGTCGGCGGTCAAATTGTCGCCCACCGGCGTGGTGAGCGACATCGGGCCGGCCAGCGAGAGGCCCAGCAACTGGCGCAGACGCAGGTACGCGATGTCGCGGCTGGAGCGGGCCTGGATGGCCATCGGCCGCGCGTTGTCGCGCGTGACGCGAGCGCGCAGCAGGTCGAACTCGGCGCTCGTACCCACTTGGCGAGCGAGCGTCGTCTGGGCGAGCGCGCGGTCGGCCTGTGCGAGCGTGCTGTCGGCGATGGCGGTCATCCGGTCAGCGGCGACGGCGTTGTAGTAGGCCTGCGCGACGTCGAGCGTCAGCTGCGCGCGCGCCGATTGCACTCCGGCGAGCGCGACGCGCTCGGCGGCATCGGCGCCCTTGTTGGCCGCCGTCAGCTTGCCCGCGGTGAAGAGGTTCTGCGAGAAGTTCAGCCCGAGAATCACCGTGCTGGGCGCGGCGAAGATCTTGGCGATCGGCGAGTTGGTGAGGTCGCTGCTGCTGCTGCTCGCGGTGTCGTTCGGGTTGCCGCCCGAACTCGA
>JBBQZD010000047.1:0-14368 GCA_038208045.1 Gemmatimonadales bacterium
TGCACGATCCCCGCGTCGGCGTAGCGGTCGCGCACGGTCGGGTCGAGGTCGTGCGTGTCGGCGATCAGCAGCGCACGCACGAGCCCGGCGTCGCCCCCGAACAGCGTGTCGATGGCCGCACCCGCCCGGTCACGCAGCGGCGCAAGCAGCGGCGGCGGCTGGTATTGCACGCGGCACAAAAAGGGCAGCCGCGCGCGCGCCACGCAGGCGCGGTCGTCAGCCGCAGCGCGCGCGCCCACCGCCAGGCCGACGCAGGCCACCAGCAGCAGTGCGGCCACCTCCACACGTCGCCGCGCGAGCGCCAGCAGCGCGCCGAGCGCGACGCAGCACGCCACCATCGCGGCGCTCCCCCCGGCGGCGTCCGCCAGTCCGGCAATGAGTCCCGCCGCGTACACGGCGGCCACCCAGGCGATGAGAGGAACGGCGCGCTCCGCGTGTGAACGCGTCCACCCTGACACGGTGCGCGCCCGGGATCATCATCCCGGGCGCGCGACCATCATCGGCAGATTGCGGCGCTCAGCTCGTGACCGGCAGTCCCTGGCGCTCCGGCACGACCTGCCCCGTGAACGTGAACCCGGTGGTGCCGGTGAGCTCGACGTGGCAGTACTGCCCGATCAGCGACGGGTCGCCCGGAATCAGCACGGTCCGGTAGTCCCGCGAGCGGGCCTGCAGCAGCTCGCCCTTGCGCGCCTCCTTCTCCACCAGCACTTCGGTGCGCTGGCCGACGCGGCGGAAGTTCAGGTCGCGGGCAATGCCGCGCACGGTGGTGAGCAGTTCGTTGAACCGCGCATCCACGACCTCGGACGGCACGGTCAGCTCCGCGGGCAGGCGCGTGGCCGGCGTCCCTTCGCGCGGCGAGAACTTGAACATGAACGCGTCGTCGAAGCCCACCTCGCGCACGGCGCTCAGCGTCTCGGCAAACTCCTCATCCGTCTCGCCGGGAAAGCCGACGATGATGTCGGTCGTGAGCCCCAGGCCCGGCATGGCCGCTCGCAGGCGATCCACGCACTGCAGGTACTCCTCGCGCGTGTAGCGGCGCAGCATGCGCTTGAGTGTCCGGCTGCTGCCGCTCTGCATGGGCAGGTGCACGTGCTCGCAGACGGTGTCGACCTCGGCCATCGCCGCGATCACCCGATCGCTGAAGTCGTTCGGGTGCGGGCTGGTGAAGCGCACGCGCCGGATGCCGGGCACCGCGCCGACGGCGCGCAGCAGGTCGGCAAAATCACGTGACCCATCGTTGTACGAGTTCACCGTCTGGCCGAGCAGGACCACTTCGGTGAGGCCCTGCGCCACGACCTCGGCGGTCTCGCGCACCACGTCGTCGAGCTGGCGGCTGCGCTCGTTGCCGCGCGTGTACGGCACGATGCAGTAGGTGCAACGGTAGTCGCAGCCGCGCTGCACGGGGATCCACGCCTTCACCCCCTCGAAGCGGCTGGCCTGGAAGTCCTCGTAGTGCTCCTCGATGTCGAAGTCGGTGGCGATCATCCGCTCACCGCGGCGCGCGCCCTCTATGAGCGCGGGCAGCGCGCGGTATCCGTCGGGCCCGATGACCAGCGAGACGCGCGTGTCGGTCTCGAGCAGCCGGGGGCCGAGGCGCTGCGCCATGCAGCCCGTGACGCCAAGTATGGCGCCGGGTTTCAGGAAGCGACGCAGCTCGCCGAGCCGCCCGATGACGCGCGTCTCGGCGTGCTCCCGAATGGCGCACGTGTTCAGCAGGACGACGTCCGCGCCCTCGGGCCCGTCGACGGACTCGTAGCCCTCGGCGGCCAGCTTGCCGAGCATCAGCTCCGAGTCGCTGACGTTCATCTGGCAGCCGTAGGTCTCGATGAACACGGTGGGCATGGCTGGGAACCGGAATGCGGATGTCGGAATTGGAATTCGAATTCGGAATTCGAAACGGATGGCGGAACTGGACACGGAACGAGCAGCGGCGGCGAATCGCGGTTACCCGGCTGCACTCGGCGGATGCACTCGCCGGTTTCCGTCGTCGGTTTCCGTCGTCGGTTTCCGTCGCCGGTTTCCGTCGTCGGTTTCGCCGTCGCATTCCGCCATCCGTGTCGCATTCGAATTCCGCATTCCCCATCCGGAATCCGAATTCCGCACTCAGCCTTCACGCCCAGGCACCACCGGCAGCTGAATATAGAACGTGGACCCCTCCGTTTCCTTCGATCGCACCCAGATGCGTCCGCCATGCGCGTCCACGGCCAGGCGGCAGAACGCCAGCCCGAGCCCTGAACTGCGCGTCTTCGGGGCGTTGGGCGAGCGGACCTGCTCGAACTTCCGGAAGATCACCTCGTGGAACTCGGCGGGAATGCCGGGCCCATTGTCGGTCACCGTGAACAGGATGCCCTGCGGGTCCTTCTTGGCCGCCAACGCCACGTGCACCGCCGTCGCCGAGTGCGACATGGCGTTCAGCACGAGGTTTGCGAAGACGCGCTTGAGCAGCGCCTTGTCGGCGTCGAAGACCGGGGCGTCGTCCGCCGCGTCGTACTCCATGGTCGCCCCTTCGGCCGTGAACCGCGCCTTCCAGTCGAAGACGAGCTCCGACAGAAACGCGGCCGGCGCGATGGGCTCGGGCGAGATGGCGATGCGCGTCTCCTCGACGCGCGCGACCTCGAGCAGGTCCTGGATCAGCCCCAGCAGGTCCTCGGCCTTGCCCTCGGCTTCGGAGACTGCCTTGTACTGCCGCTCGACCATGGGGCCGTAGTCGCCCTCGCGCAGCATCTCCAGCGTGGCCAGCACGCTCGTGAGCGGCGTCTTGAGGTCGTGCACGATCATCTTCATCAGATCGTCACGCACCTTGGCGAGCTCGCGCAGCTTGCGGTAGCTCTCCTCGAGCGCGTCGGTGGCGCGCTTGAGCTTGAGCAGCGAGCGCACCCGCGCGCCGAGGACGAGACGATTGTGCGGCTTGAGCAGGAAGTCGTCGCCGCCGGCCTCGATGGCCTTCACGCGGTCGGCGGTGTCGTTGAGGGCCGTGACGAAGATGACGGGAATGCGCGCGGTGCGCGGGTCGCGCTTGAGCCGTCGGCAGACCTCGAAGCCCGTGTCGCGATCGTCGACGCCGAGGTCGCCGGCCGGCATGGAGACGTCGAGAATGCAGAGATCGGGGCGGTGCTCCGTGCAGGCCTCCACCGCGCCGGGCCCGTCGTGCGCCATCACGGTGCGGAAGCCGAGCGTGGCCAGCTGGTCGGCAAGCAGCTCGACGTTGGCGTCGACGTCGTCGGCGACGAGGATGAGGGACGACGATTCGCTGCCGGCGCTCGGCATCGCGCTATGGCCGGATGGTGAGTCCGACGCTGAGACTCGTGCCGCGATCGCGAACGCCGCCGGCCGTGCGCACGGCGCGCTGCAGGGCGGCATCAACCGACGCCCAGCCGCGGGCCAGCGACACCTGTCCGCCGACCGCCAGGCTCTGCTCCTTCACGACATGGCCGGCCCAGCCGAACGGCAGGTCGCGCGTCCGCGCGCCCAGCCGGAACTGGGTCGGAACGTCCTGCCACTTGGGGCCCGCGATATCGAGACCCGCCGACAGGTCGGTGGCGTCGTTCACCAGCAGCGCGGCCGACCCGAGCGACCGCATCCGCGACCATTGGTCGCGGTTGTATCGCACCGCGATCTGCGAGCCAGGAATGCCGTCGTACACGACCGACAGCCCGTAGCGGTTGGGCACGTGGCCCTTCGTCGCCAGCGTGTCGTCGTACCGCGTGGACATCGCCCCGCCGAGGCGCGCGGAGCCCGCCACGATGAAGTGCGGCACGGGCACGGCCAGGAATCCGGCCGAGACAGCCGTGCCGCCGTACGACAGCGTGGTGTTTTGCGCCAGCGGACCGAAGGTGCCGCTGTCGGAGAAGACGCGGGCGAGCTTCATCCGGTTGGCGCCGGACAGCGCGTGCAACGCCACGCCGGCCTGCAGGCGCTCGCTGAACTGCCACGCAAACGCGACCCGCGCGTCGTTGATGGCACCGCGCACCGCGGTGGCCACCGTGGAGCGCACCTTCTGTCCCGACACGAGCACGCTGTCGTCGTACGACGCATCCCACGTGCGGTCGAGGAGCGTGGAGAACGACGCGCCAATGAAGCCGCGCGAGCGCACCTTGGCACCGACCGAGATCACCGGAAAGCGCACGACGTTCGTGTTCACGTCCCGCCCGCCGACACGCACCGAGCGGAACTCGGGGTCGATCTGGAACGAGAAGAACGTGCGCCCGCCGCTGGGCAGCGCGCCGGGATTGATCGGCGAGCCGGCGTCGGTCTCGCCGAGCGCACCGGCGGTGCCCACGGCCCGCGTGCTGAGCTGCCCGGTGGGATAGCCGAAGCCCTGCAGGCTCAGCGCGCCCTGCGCGGCGAGCGGCGTGCCAGGTAGCGCCGCGACCGCGGAGGCGGCAAGCACCAGCGCCGTCGAACGAAGGAGACGACGCATCAGGGCACTCCGAAATCGACGCGGGGAATGTAGCTGACGCGGAGCCGCGGGCGGACGGCCGCCGGCGATCTCGCGTTGAAGAACCGGACCTCGGCGCCGTGCAACCCTTCTTCCTTCATGAGCAGGACGATGGCGCGCTGCGGCGCCGTGGCGTCCGTCTGCCCTTTCCAGACGCGGAGCAACGCATTGAGTTCGATCTGGCGCTGGCCGCTGTCGGCCGGGGCCACGCGAATGGAATCGGAGACGAAATAGCCGGGAGGCACCAGGATCAGCGCCGAGCGGTACAGATCGGTAATGATCGGCGTGGCGGCCACGGCCTGGCCGATGACGGTCACCGAGTCGGTGGCATCAAAGCCGCGCATCGGCGACTGCGTGAGCTGGAGCGTCGCACGGACGATCGTCGTGGAATCGAGCAGCCAGGCGGGCACGACGAAGCGCAGGTACGAACGCCGCGCCGGCACGCCGCCGGTGGCCATCTGCTGGCTCCCCGCCGGGGCCAGCGTGTTGCGCGCCACCACCGCGTAGTCGCGGTAGTCGTTGGCGAGGGTGGCCGGCTCGGTGGGCGTCTTCGAAAAGGGCGACAGCACCACCTGGTGCGTGGACGTGTCGGGCGAGACGTAGTAGCGCACCTGCGCATTGAGCCCCGTCTCCACCGTGTGCACGCGCAGCGACACCGGACCGCTGCCGATGAGGCGCAGGCCAATCCGCAGGTTCGCACCGCTCTGGATCTTGGCGAGGATCATCGCGTTCGACAGCGGCAGGACCAGCGAGTCCGTGATGTCGGCTCGCGCCACGGTCTTGCTCGCGAGCTTGCGGTCGGGACGGAAGAGCGCCAGCACGGCCTTGGTGTCGTCGTCGGCCGCCGTGGTGTCGACATCGTACGCTTCGAAGGTCACCGACGAGGGCAGGCGGCTCTGCGTCAGATTGAGCCGCATCCTGAAGAGCGCCGTGTCGACCCGGGAGACCGGCCGCACCGTATCGCCGACGGGGGCGAAGATGCGGACGAGCGAGTCGAAGCGGATGACGCCGCGCACGTCGAGCGTGTCGCCGCGAGCGGCCAGCGGAATGCCCAGTTCGGTCCCGATGCTTGGGTAGCCGACCAGCGTGGTGTCGAACACGACCACCGACGAGAGCACGGTGTCGCGAATCGGCACCGCGAGGCCCGGGCAGAGCGAGGGGCAGGCGGCGCCCGCGTCAAGATGCTCGTTGCACGCGCCGGCCACGGCCGCGGCACCAGCCACGGCCAGCACGGACAACGCACGACGGAGTGGGGAGATGATCATTCGGAGAGCAGCGACGAAGGCGTGAACGGGGACGGCAGGAGGTCGGCCAGGCGCCACTGCGCCTCGACTCCGCCGCGCGTCACGCTGATGACTTGGCACTCCGGAGCGAACTCCGAGAGCACCTGGCGGCAAATGCCGCAGGGAGGCGTCGGCGTGTCGGCCTCGGAGGCCACCACGACGTGTGAGAAATGGCGCAGGCCGCGCGTCACCGCGCTGCCCACGGCCACGCGTTCGGCGCAGTTGCCCGCGGGATAGGACGAGTTCTCGACGTTGCAGCCAGTCACGATCTGGCCGTCGGTCGTCAGCAGCGCCGCGCCGACCCGGAACTTCGAGTAGGGCGCGTACGCGTGATCGAGCGCCTCGAAGGCGGCCGCGCGCAACGCGGCGAGCGTGGCGGCATCAGCCATCAGCCGACCCGCGCGCGCAGGAAGGACGAGCCGCGCCCGCGATAGCCGAGTCCCATCCAGTCCGCCACGGTCGCGCCGAGGTCGGAGAAGGTGGGTCGCAGTCCGAGCGCCACCGGGCGCACGCGCGCGCCGAACACGAGCACCGGGACATTCTCCCGGGCGTGATCGGTCGAGGGCGTGGTCGGGTCGTTGCCGTGGTCAGCCGTTACGAACAGCAGGTCATCCTCGTGGAGGGCGTCGAGCAGGTCGGGAAGCGCGGCATCGAACTGCCGCAACGCTCCATAGAACCCCGGAGCGTCGTTTCGGTGCCCGAACGATTGGTCGAAATCTACAAGGTTGGCGAAGCAGAACCCATCGCCAGACGCCAACCACTGGCGAATTCGGAGAATTCCCTCCGCATTGGAGGCCGTATGGCCCCCTTCGAGGCCCCGGCGGGCGAACAAGTCGTCCACCTTGCCCACCCCGGTGCGCGAAATCCCTGCCGCCGCGAGGGCGTCCAGCAGGGTTTCGTCCGGGGACTCGAGGGAGAAGTCGCGACGGTTCGTCGTGCGCGTCCAGGCGCCGTCGGCACCGACGAACGGCCGCGCAATGACCCGGGAAACGTCGTGCGGTGGCACCAGCATCGCCCTGGCGGCCTGGCAGGCCGCGTACAACGCGTCGAGCGGGACGACCTGCTCGTGCGCGGCAATCTGGAAGACCGAGTCAGCCGAGGTGTAGATGATCCACGCCCCGGTGCGCACGTGCTCGGCGCCGAACTGCGTGAGCAGGTCGGTGCCGCTGCCGGCCACGTTCCCGATGCACGCCCGACCCGTGCGCCGGCTGAACTCATCGAGCACCTCCGACGGAAACCCGTGCGGATACGTCGGAAACGGCTTGGCCAGGTGCACACCCGCGAGTTCCCAGTGGCCCGTGGTACTGTCCTTGCCGCACGAGGCCGGCGCCAGGATGCCATGGGCGGCGGTCGGATGCTGGACGATGCGCAGTCCCGCAATGGCCGACAGATTGCCGAGGCCCGCGCGCTCCAGGTTGGGCAGGTCAAAGCCGCCAACCGCCCGGGCGGTATTGGCGAGCGTGTGCGACCCCTCGTCGCCGTACTCGTCAGCGTCGGCGGCCTCGCCGATGCCGACCCCGTCGAGCACCACGATGGCGGCGCGGCGCGGCGTCACGCAGGACTCCCGGTGTAATGACGCGGCAGTCGCTGCCGCAGGCCCGTGAGGACTTCGTATGGCGACATGAAGTCGGCGGCGGTCGCCACCTCCTCGACGGTGATGAGCTCGCTCCCCTCGCGCCCGATCAGCGTCACGACGTCGCCGGGCGCGCAGACATGGTCGGTGACCTCAACCATGGTCATGTCCATGGTGACCACGCCCGCCACGGTGGTGCGACGGCCGTGCAGCAGGGCCGGCCCGCGATTGCCCAGCGCCCGGCGATAGCCGTCGGCGTACCCGATGCCGAGCGTGGCGACGCGCCGCGGCCCGACGGCGCGCCACGAAGCCCCGTAGCTCACCGTGTCGCCGTCCCGCAGGTCGTGCACCTCGAGCACGCGGGCGCGCACGCTCACCACCGGCTCGGGTGCGAGCGCCGCGCCGTCACCGCTTCCCACGCCGTACAGGAAGACGCCGGGGCGGACGAAGCTCCAGGGCGACGGCGCGCGGCGCACGATGCCAGCGCTGTTCTGCGTGTGCAGCAGCGCGGGTGGCGCGGGCAGCGCGGCCAGCGCCTCACGGAAGCGCGCCTCCTGCAGTTCCCACGACCCGTCGTTGCGCTCGGCGCTGTGAAAGTGCGTGAAGGCGCCTTCGGGCGGGTTGGCGCGCACGAGCTCGCCCAGCACGCCAACCTCGCGCCAGCCGATGCCGGCGCGCTGCATGCCGGTGTCGATCGCCAGGTGCCAGGCGCCGCCTCCGCTCTCCACCCAGGCGGCGATGGCCGCGCCGTCGCCCAGCGTGGGAATGGCCCGGGCGGCCCGGGCGCCCGCAAAGTCGCCCGGCAGCAGCGGCGAGAACACATAGATGCGGCGCGCCACGCCCGCCGCTCGCAGCTCCGTCGCCTCGGCGACCGTGGCCACCCCGAAGCCGTGCGGATCGAGCGCCTCGAGCGCGCGGGCGCAGGCAACCGCGCCCAGACCGTAGGCATCGGCCTTGATCATGGGCACCAGCGGCACGGCAGCGTGTCGCGCGAGCGCGGCCCCATTGCGCACCAGCGCGCCGAGGTCGACGTCAACCCACGCGCGCGCCGTGGTCGAGGCAGTAGATTCGTGAGTCATTGCAGCCTGAAAAGTTAGCCGCCGTGAGGGGGGCGATGCAAGAAAAGAAGACACTCGACGCCGCGGTCGCGATCATGCGCGACCTGCGCGCACGCGACGCCTGGGACAAGGCGCAGACGCACGGCTCCTTGCGCCCCTACCTGAACGAGGAGATGCACGAGCTCGACGACGCGCTGCTGGCCGAGGACGACCCGGCCATCTGCGGCGAACTCGGCGACGTGCTGCTGCAGGTGATCTTCCACGCCCTGATCGCCGAGGAGCGCGGGGCGTTCGACGTCGAGGACGTCGCGGGGAGCCTGGTGGCCAAGATGGTGGCGCGGCATCCGTGGCTGTATCAGACACGGAGTGCGACAGAGAACGACAGCGAACGACAGAGTGCGACAGAGGGGCTCGCGGACGATGCGAAGCGGGTGCCGTGGGAGCAAATGAAGTCGAAGGGGCGGAAGACGCTGGCCGAGGGGCTGCCGCAGGGGCTGCCGTCGCTGCACCGGGCGCACCGGCTGCAGGAGCGGGCAGCCGGTGTGGGCTTCGACTGGCCCGACGCCGCGGGGCCGTCGGCCAAGGTCACCGAGGAGCTGGCCGAGGTGGCCGAGCTGATCGCCCGGGACGGGCACGACTTTCCGACGCACGGCGTGCCGAGCGGCGACACGCGGCACGAGACGCTGGAAGGCGAACTGGGCGACCTGCTGTTCGCCGTGGTGAACCTCTGCCGCAAGTGCGGCGTGCACCCGGCGCTCGCGCTCGACAAGGCCAACGGCAAGTTCCAGCGCCGGTTCGAGGCGATCGAGCGAACGGCCGAGGCCCGCGGCATCGACGTGCGGACCGCGGGCCTGGACGTGCTGGACGGGATCTGGGACGAGGTGAAGCGGGGGGAGTGACGCGTCCCCCGCCGTGCGCCTACCGTCCGGTGAGCCGGCTCTGCATTTCGCTGATCACGTCCTTGTAGATGTTCAGCACCCGGTCCCATGACACGAACTTCTCGTCGTCCTTCACCTTGGGATCACTCGAGTCGTTGCGCTCGCTCACGATCTTCACGGTGTAGCGCAGCGGCTGGTCGTTGCTGCGCTTGACGATGATCCGGGTCCGCACGAGCACGCGGTTGTCGCCGTACGACTTCACCTGCCAGGCGGTGCGCAGGTAGCCCGTCTGCGCGTCGGAGTTCTCGAGCACGTCGAAGTGCGTCAGCACGATGGACGCGAGCAGGCGCCACGCCGCTTCTTCCGTGAACGACTTGCCCACCTCGATGGTGACGTTGACGTTCGCCTGGTCGCTCACGATCGAGGCAGCGTACGAGTCGTCCGGCTGCAGCGTGATGTTCTCGTCCCGCGGCGGCTCCTGGGTCCAGTTGGGAACCGCCGAGCACCACTTCCGGTGCTCAGTCAGGAAGGCGGGCTGTCGGATGTCGACCTCAACGCAGGAGCCGTCGCGCACC
The DNA here is from genome assembly GCA_038208045.1 of Gemmatimonadales bacterium. Taxonomy (GTDB): domain Bacteria; phylum Gemmatimonadota; class Gemmatimonadetes; order Gemmatimonadales; family Gemmatimonadaceae; genus PNKL01. The sequence goes on from JBBQZD010000047.1 coordinate 9,806, forward strand.
TGCACGCCGAACGCGCCGACGCCGACCTGTTGATTGTTGATGACGATGCGGGCGTTCGGTGGCGCGGTGAGATTCACCACGCGGCCGGGGAGTTCCAGACGAAAGTCATTCGGCGGGTCGGCCATTCCCTCCTTGTTGCACCAGCTCTGCATCGCCGGCATGTACCCCGCCAATTGCGCGACGAGTTCGCCGCAGGTGCCGCGTTTGATCACGAACACGCCGTCGCCCTCGCCGAGTTTCAGGCCGCCGGCCAGAAGCTCCGCCTTGCCGGGCGTCGTCGTCACCTGCACGGCTCGGTCGACCAGCTCGACGCGGTCGGCGGTCGGCGGCAATTCGCCGCTCCGCTCCCACCGGTAGACGCGCTTGACCGTGGCGAAACCGAGCTTCCTCACCTCGATGGTCGTGGTCTGGCCGACACCGACCTCGATTTCCATGCTTCCTTTCCCCTTGTCCGCGGCCTTTCCGAAAATCTGGACGCCGTTTTCGTACACGCGCACGTCGTACGGCTGCGCCGTGAACTGCACGACACGCTTGTCGAGAAAGACGTTCACCGTCTTGTCCTTGTATTCGGCGTCCCGTGGGAAGCTCTTCCGGATTTCACGATACCCGTCGAGTGCCACGACGATCGTATTGGGGTCGTTCTTCTCGAGCTTCAATTTGGCGTTGCCGACGCCGATCGGCACAAACGTGTTGTCCGAGATCCGGAGCCTGTAGATGCTCGCGGTCGCCGGATCGGCGACGATGGTGAGCGTCGTACCGCCAAGGCCGAACTGCGCCGAGAGCGGCACCGAGAGGGGGGCCGACACCGGCAGCGCGGCGAATGCCGCACAGAGCCAGGCGAAAACGGGAGGGCGCATGTGTCGCTCGGTTGAAAGTCCCCTTCAAACTACGCGCCCTGCCTTGTCATGGCGAGGCGGGTCGGGCAACACCCGCCCGCTACGCCGTGGGCTCGCGCATCCGCATCAGCCCTTCCTGCGCCACGCTGGCCACCAGCGCGCCATCCCGCGCATAAATGGACCCGCGCGTGAAGCCGCGGGCACCGGCCGCCACGGGACTGTCCATCGCGTACAGCAGCCACTCGTCGGCACGGAACGCCCGGTGCAGCCAGACGGAATGGTCGAGCGACGCCAACTGCAACCGGCGGTCGCGGTAGGCCACGCGGTGCGGATGCAGCGCCGTCGGCAGCAGGCCGTAATCGGACGCATACGCCAGCACGGCCTGGTGAATGATGCGCTCGTCGGGCAGCGCGCCGATGGCGCGGAACCAGACCTGCCGGAACGGCGCGCGCATCTCGCTGGCGAACGGATCGACCGGCGCGATCGGACGGAAATCGATGGGCCGGTCCTGCGTGAGGATCGGGCGCAGCGGCTCCGGAATCCGGGCCGCCATCTCGCGGATCAGGTCGAGCTCCGGCGTCAGGGTCTCGGGCGCCGGCACGTCCGGCATCGTGGTCTGGTGTTCCAGCCCCGACTCGTCGACGTGGAATGACGCCGAGAGGTGGAAGATGGCCTCGCCGTGCTGAATGGCCGTCACGCGCCGGCTGGTGAAACTCCCGCCGTCACGCGGTCGGTCGACGAAATACACGATCGGCGCCTTGAGGTCGCCGCCGCGCAGGAAATAGCCGTGCACCGAATGCGCGTTGCGGTCGGTCGGCACCGTGCGCTGCGCCGCCACGAGCGCCTGCGCGAAGACCTGCCCGCCGAAGACGCGCCCGGTGCCGATGTCGCGGTTCCGGCCACGATAGATGTTGACCTCGAGCGGCTCGAGGTCGAGCATGGCCAGCAGGTCGGCGAGCGGCTCACTCACCGTAGGGAATCCAGATGTTCTTCACCTGCACGGCCTCGCGCAGGAAATGCCGCCCCTCACCCTCAGCCGCGTCAAACCAGTCCGTGTCGGCCGCCGTGCACCACGTGCGCTTCATGTTCGACGCCGAGGCGAGTTCCACCAGCTTCACTCCCTCGGCGGTGCCGCAGTACCAGACCGCGTCCACGTCGTCGTGCTCAGCGAGCGTCTTCACCAGCGCCGTCGTGTCGCCGGTGACGATGTTCACCACGCCGCCCGGCAGGTCGGACGTCTCGAACACCTGATACAGGTCCGTGGCCGCGAGTGGATGCCGCTCGCTGGGCAGCGCGACAACGGTGTTGCCCGTCGCGATCAGCGGCGCGATCACCGAGACGAAGCCGAGCAGCGGGGCGGCCTCGGGGGCGGCGGCGCCCACCACGCCGATGGGCTCGTGCATGGCGAGCGCGACGCCGCGGATGGGCACGTTGTGCACCGCGCCGTCCCACTTGTCGGCCCACGCCGCGTACGTGAACAGGCGTCGCACCGCCGCGTCCACCTCATGCTGGCCATCCCGGGCCGAGCCGCCGGTCAGCGCGGCGATGCGCCGACCGAACTCGTCACGACGCGCATCGAGGTTCTCGCCGATGTAGTAAAGAATCTGCGCGCGCAGGTGCCCGGTGCTCTTGCTCCACCCCGTGGCCGCCGCGTGCGCCGCCTCGACGGCGTTGCGGATGTCCTTGCGGTTGCCCTCGCCGACCTCACCGAGGGGCTTGCCCTTGGGCGAGACGATGACGCGCGAGTAACCGCTGTCGGGGCGGGCCTGCTTGCCGGCGATGTAGAGTTTCGCCGTTCGATCGACCCCTTCGGTGGCGACCGGCTGAAGGGAAGCTCCACGCGCGACGCTGTACGTGGTCAGCCGTACGGGATTCACCGTCCGCCCTTCGCGTCCCGCCTTCCGCGTTCCAGTTCCCTTATCCGAAGTCCGAATTCTCTTCAGGTACTCCCACATCCCCTCCCGCCCGCCCTCGCGCCCGAAGCCGCTCTCACGGTAGCCGCCGAAGCCGCTGGCCGCGTCGAACAGGTTGGAGGCGTTCACCCAGACCACCCCCGCCTTGATCTTCGGCGCAATGTCGAGCGCCAGGTTGATGTTCTCGGTCCAGACCGACGCCGCCAGGCCGAACGGCGTGTTGTTGGCCAGCGCCACCGATTCTTCCGGTGTGCGGAAGGTCATCGAGACGAGCACGGGACCGAAGATCTCCACCTGCGCGATGGTGCTCGACGGAAAGACGTCGGTGCACAGCGTCGGCGGATAGAAGCTCCCGGCCTTGGGCACGGCCCACGACGGCTGCCAAACCGACGCGCCCTCGGCGCGTCCCTGTTCCACCAGTTCGCTGATGCGCGCCAGCTGCACCGGCGCCACGATGGCGCCCATGTCCACCGTCTTGTCGAGCGGCGGGCCCACGCGGAGCTTCTCCATGCGGGCCTTCAGCTTGGCGTGCAGCCTGTCGGCGATGCCCTCCTGCACCAACAGGCGCGAGCCGGCGCAGCAGACCTGCCCCTGGTTGAACCAGATGGCGTCCACCACGCCCTCGACCACGCCGTCGAGGTCGGCGTCCTCGTAGACGAGGAACGGACCCTTGCCGCCCAGCTCGAGCGAGAGTTTCTTGCCGCTCCCCGCCGTCGCCTTGCGGATGATCTTGCCGACATCGGTGGACCCGGTGAACGCGATCTTGTCCACGCCCGGGTGGTTCACGATGGCCGCGCCGGTCGCGCCGTCGCCGGTGAGGACGTTCAGCACGCCCGCCGGGAGCCCCGCCTGGTGCGCGAGCTCAGCAAAGAGCAGCGCCGTGAGCGGCGTGAACTCGGCGGGCTTGAGCACCACCGTGTTTCCCGCCGCCAGCGCGGGCGCCACCTTCCACGAAAGCATCAGCAGCGGGAAGTTCCACGGAATGATCTGCCCGATCACCCCGACGGGGCCGTAGCCGGCGAACTCGGTGCCGGCAAGCTGCGCCCAGCCGGCGTGATGGTAGAAGTGCCGCGCCACGAGCGGGACGTCGATGTCGCGCGTCTCGCGAATGGACTTGCCGTTGTCGAGCGTTTCGAGCACCGCGAACAGGCGCGCGTGCTTCTGCACCATGCGGGCGAGCGCATACAGGTGCCTGGCGCGCGCATGCGGCGCGAGCTTGCTCCACGCGGGAAAGGCCTTGCGCGCCGCGGCCACGGCGGCGCTGACGTCCTTGCCGCTGCCCTGCGTCACCCGGGCCAGCTTCTTGCCGGTGGACGGATCGAAGACGTCGAACGTCTTGCCCGCCCGGGTCCACTTGCCCCCGATGAAGTGGCCGAACGTGCCGTCGTGCGCCGTGAGCCACGCGCGCGCCGCGGCGTCGCTCTCGGGCGCCGGCCCGTATTCCATCGTCTCGAAGATTTCGGCTACGGTCGCCATGGTGGTCAGGGCATCGGGTGGTGGTGTGCCGCGGCGTAGCGCCCCGTCACGTACATCTCGAGCTGGCGTTCAATGTCGGTGAGCAAGCTGCTGGCGCCGAACCGGAACAGGTGCGGTTCGAGCCACTCGCGGCCGAGTTCTTCATTCATCAGCAGCAGGAATTCGAGCGCCTGCTTGGCCGTGCGGATCCCGCCAGCCGGTTTGTAGCCAACGCAAAATCCAGTGCGCTCGCGATACTCGCGAATCTGCCGGACCATCGCGAGCGACACGGGGAGCGTGGCGTTCACGCTCTCCTTGCCTGTGGACGTCTTGATGAAGTCGGCGCCCGCCTGCATGGC